>NZ_JBVVQO010000004.1:6948-104596 GCF_055811215.1 Mesorhizobium sp. WSM4819 | reverse complement strand
CATAGGCCTGCCAGTGCTCCGCCGCGCGTGCTTCGGGGCTCACATCACGAACCTTGGAGATGTCGAATACCGGTCCGCCTGCCGAAAGCTGTCGGGCCGCTGCGCGTGCCCGATCTATCCAGGTGTCAGGAGCCTCACCCTCGGCAACGATGCGATCCTCGACGATCGAAAGCCGAACCGATTTCGGCGGGGTCAGCGACGCCGTTAGCCGCTTCAGCACGAATTCCGGATCAAGGCTCTGATAGAATTGCCACTGTGAATGAACGCGGGCGGGATCGACCTGCGTTCCGGACAGCAGCGACTGCGGGTCGGCGGCAAGCGGGTCTCTCAGGCCGGCAATATAGAATTGGCCATCGCGCATCTTTTGTTCGGCAACGATGATGCCCGGCTGGGTACTCAGCCGCGACACATAGGCCTGCCAGCGTTGCCCGGATTGCCAGGAAAGAAAGAACCAACCGCCTGCTGGAATCAAAACCAGCAGGACTGCAGCCACCACCAGCCACGGAAATCCCTGGTTTGAGTCCTCCTGCTTCAGTTCAACGCAGGATTGCAACTGCGTCTCTATGCCGACCAACTGCGAACTGTCGCCGTCAAACTGCTCTAAAGCCTGGGAGTATTCATCATGGATGCGAAACAACACATCGCGAACGATTTCATGTAATTCCTCTGGCGGATTTCCCCGGATCACCGCGACCAAGGTCGCAAACGGTCCAACTTCCGACCAGAGCCGAAGCTCCCCGAAACGGATAGTGTCCAGGCCGCTCTGTTCTTTCTCGTTAAATGAGTCCTTCACAAAATCTTGAATTGCACTAAGCATCGAAGAAATGAGTTGAGGATCTTCGCTCGTTGCGTTATCGGCAGTTACATGCGCGATCAAAATCCCGGAATTGCGGTTGATAAGAAAGACATGCTCTACACGGTAGACAAGAGAATGCTTAAGAACAACTTCTGAGAAGCTTGCACCCGTTCTCCAAGCTTCAAATCTCCACTTCAGCCCGTGCCAGGTAAATATATGTCTTAAAGTTTCATTCAGCGACTGAAAGGTCTGATCGATCTTTTCCCCGATCGACTTGCGAATTGCCGGCAGAAACACCGGGTATAATATATCCGTAAGCGTGCGCGGGCTCTTCTGGATGGACCGCTGCACGGCCCTCTCGACAGCTGGCGCAAGGGCCTCGCCGAGTTGCGCATGAGGCGCACGTGCGGCTGCACTGGGGAGAACACCCCCCACTGCAGCCGCAAGCTGCTCAGGTTCGTCGAGCAGGTGCGCAACTCGTGAAAGCTCCGAAATTTCGCGGCCGACCAGCAACTGGCGCAGCGTCTCCATGCGAGGATCGGCGGTTGGAACTCCGTAGAGACGCGCACGATAGTCCGGATCGACGTTCCGGGCAATTTCGACCAAAAGATTAGCCAGAGCCTCGCGATCAATCTCTGGATCGTTCGAAGCTGCTCTTTGAGGAAGGCTGATTGGGTCGACGGTCGACGTCAAGTTCCGATCAACTCACTTTCCAGTTGCGTTCCGAGTTGTGCTTGCTGCCGACGGGATCCTGATTTAGACATTTTGCAACCTCGACAAACAGGCCGGCCAAAAGATTTCGGTCGGTCTTGACGTTGCTGAGATCGGAAAACATTTTCTCAATCAGCATCTGAATGCTTTCATTCTTTTGCTTGATTTCCTCACGCAGCAATTGATCGCTTCGATTTATCCGGTCCGCGACTTCGCGCTCAAGCTCGCTCAATTGATCCGACAACGCGCGCACCTGCTTTTCAAGCGCCTGATTTTGCTCGCGAAGATTCCGGTCAATCTCCTTGTCGGCCTCGGCTCGTGCATCTTTTTCGTTCCGCAATTGCGCCGCGAGCGATTCGACCTGCTTTTTTGCATTTGACTCGTACATTTCAAGATTGCGCTTGGCCTCGGATTCGACATCCTTGAAGCGCTGCAAGAACCGTTCTTCAAGCTTGGAAAAACGGCGGTCGTAGTCCTGCATCTGGTTGCCGAACAGCAGATCACGTATCTTGTCGACACCTACAGCGTCGCCGGAGACGCCGGCCTCTCGGGCCTGGACCCCCATGAAGGCCAGCCCGTTTCCATCTGCATTACCTATCAGATTTTCGTCCGCTTTACTTGCTGAAGCGGTACTCGAAGATTCCTTAGCCATCCTTATGCCCCTTCATTTGAACACCTGCCACAGTGCAAAACTCAAAAACGCCCAAACATGTCAGCAAAATAGCCGGCTCGCAAGCCGGAATCTTCTTGCCTTAAGCCAATTCGTGGGTCCCTTTTACATCTCTTGACTAGCGGCAAATGAACGGGTTCCGAGTTACGTCGCTCGCACATCTCTTCGTGATAGCAGGCACAACCGGCTAATCTAATCGACCATTTGACGCAATCTACTATAGAAATGAGTAATACAATGTCAATCTATAGCTACTGGGAACTCAATTAAGTAGCGCATATTCATTAGAAGTATCTAAAGTAGCCGGTCTGGCGGTGCACATACTGTCTCGCACCCGGCTGTATACTGCGACGATCAGCTTCCGGTGCGGGCCCAACGGTAGAAGGAAGGTCTTGTTTCGCACGGAGAATGGCTGTTCGAGAATGCACCTCGGAATCGAGGCGTTTCGATCGATAGCAGGGGAGCAATAGTCCCAATCACTGCAGTCATTCACACCAACGCTTCAGTGGGCTTGCATCTATTGCGTCCCGATTGCAAAAGACGTCAGGTTGCCATAGCTATTGCACGATGCCAGGGACCGCAGCTCGTGGTCATGGCGCCGACTCCGGGGATCGACGACATGAGTATGCGGCACGCTTGGCCTTGACGTCCCTCTGCGACAGCTGGCGCCCAAGCTCGGCGGCACGGATGCGAATGCTGCGCCCGGCTTCCAACATCGGTAGCACGACAGGAGCAAGCTCGCTCTGCAGCCAAATGGCGGCGTCGCGGCGGCTCGGAAGCGTTCGCAGGAGACTGTTTGGACGCAGTGTCGCTGAGGACCTTTTCCTTTGGCAGGAAATCGCCGGCTATGTTTCGGGACTCTTGTTCTGCCTTCGAATCAGGCGCGGGTAAGACGGCGTGGCGCATAATCCCTTGGTTTCAATCGTGGTTCCTGCGCACAACGCGGAGGTAACGCTGCCGCGCGCACTCGATTGCCTTGTCGATCAGGAAATAGTGGATTGGGAGGCGATCGTCGTCGACGACGTCTCCACGGACGCTACCGCCGCGATCATCGCCGGCTATGTGGAGCGCGATGCCCGGTTTCGGACGTTGAGCGCTTCTGCGTATAGCGCCGCCGGCGCGCGCAATAGCGGGATTTCGACAGCGCGCGGACGCTGGCTCATGTTCCTGGATGCGGACGATTGGGTGGACGCCGGCTTCCTTGCGAAAATGCTGGCCGCACTTGAAGCCGCGCCCGATGCGGTCACCGCCTATTGCGGTTCCCGGCGCGTGATGCCCGATGGCGAACTCACCCCGTCGAGCATCCCGACGGAGGTTGCGATCCAGCCCTTCGAAACATTCGCGCGCCGTTGCCCCATCCGCACTCACGCGCTGCTCGTCGACCGGAAGACAATTGTCGAGTTGGGCGGCTTCGATGTTTCGTTGCGCACCTGCGAGGACTGGGATCTGTGGCAGCGTCTGGCACGTCTAGGCAAACGTTGGGTGATGGTCGACGAACCGCTCGCTTTCTATCGGACCAGTCCCAACTCGCTCACCCGCAATTCGACACAGATGCTGGCCGATGCGGAAATCGTGATCGCCCGCGGCTTTTCTCCTGATCCCAGGGTCAAAAAGCCAGCATCGGCTCACGCCAATGGTGCGATCGAAACGAACGGCCGCACCGCTTCCGAAGCACTCGCGTGGTTCGCGTTGTGGAACGCCGCGTCGGATTGCGGCAGCGGCCGCCGCTCGATCAGCCCGCAGACCCTGCGCGCGCTCCCGGCAGGACGTAAGTGGGCGCGTGAGATCGCCAAGGTGGCCTTCGATGGCCTTATGGTAGAAAGCCTATCGGTGCCAGCGCAATTGGCCGCCAGATGGGACAGGTTCGGCGGCTCCCTCACCGAGTTGATCACCGAACTCGGCAAGGTCTGGGACGATCCCGTCGCGGGTCGCCGCGTCCAGTATCACCTTGAGGAAATGCTTCTCGACTTCGACGATCTTGCCGCGCCGCGCCGGCTGGCGCGGACGCTTGGAATTCGCGTCGATATTCGAAATCCGACCTCGATCGAAGTTCCGGAAGGAATCGATCAAATTTATGCCTATCTGATGATGGATAGCCAGATCGAGGCTGTCGTGCAGTTCGGCGTACTCGGGAAAGTGACAAGGCGCCATTGGATTGAATTGATCCAGAATGTCGTGGCCGCTGAGCGGCTTGTAGACAGTGCGGCAAGGTTTGCGAGACGATCGCCTGTACCGCAACAGGCCGCCGGCGCCGACACGTCAAACACGCTCGCAGCCGAGGCATTGTCAGCCACAGCTGAACGCGGACCCGATCCGGACAGCCACTTTGGCAAACTCGCGCGGTTGGCCGCGGAAGCGCGGAGGCTGGTTCGGTCGAGCGCCGAAGCTGCGGCGCTTCCTGCGGCGCCGCGCCGCGCACGGCCCAGGCACGACATGGATCGCACGTCGTTCTGGAATGGCTATTTCGCGACCGAGGATCCCTGGAACTACGGTTCCTCCTATGAGCAGGAAAAATATGAGCGGCAGCTCGAAATTCTGCCTGCCGGCCCGATCGGACGAGCGCTTGAGCTGGCCTGCGCGGAGGGGCACTTCACGCGGCAGCTGGCGCCGCGAGTAAGCCATTTGACCGCAACCGACATCTCCGCCGTAGCTATCGGGCGAGCGCGCGCGCGATGCAGCGATCAGCCGAATGTCGAGTTCGGCGTATTGGACTTTTGCGCGGACACGCTGCCTGGTGAGATGGACCTGATCGTCTGTTCGGAAGTGCTCTACTATCTGGATGATCTCGCCGAGCTGCGGCGCTTCGCCAAAAAAATCGTTGAGGCATTGGCGCCTGGCGGCAGTTTCATCAACGCACACGCATTCGTCTTACGTGACAATGTTGAAAGGACCGGCTTCGACTGGAACACATTCGGTGCACAAGCGATCTCAGAGACGCTGGCAGGGACCGAAGGTCTCGTCCTCGATCAATCGATCCAGACCGAGCTCTATCGCGTAGACCGCTTCCGCCGCCAGTCACCGGACGAGGCGGCGACGGAACCGATGATTGATCATGCGCCAATCCGCGCGCGCCTCGAAATCGGGGTCGCGCGAAATATCGTCTGGGGCGGGGCGCGGGCCCTGCGCCGCGACGTTGCGCGTAGCGAGCGGCGGCAGCGTATCCCTGTCCTCATGTATCACAGCGTCGCCGACGAAGGTCCGGCCGCGCTCGCCCGTTTTCGGCTCGCGCCCGCCGCATTCCATGGCCAGATGGCATGGCTGCGCGCCAATGGCTTTCACGCCATCATGTCCGAGCAGCTGGAACGGTTCATCGCCAACCGTCAACCTGTCGCCGGCCGCCCAGTGCTCATCACCTTCGACGACGGCTTCCAGAACTTTGCCGACCATGCCTGGCCGATCTTGCGGGCCAACGACCTGACCGCGGAAGTGTTCCTGGTGACGGACCTGGTGGGGGAAAGTGCACTGTGGGACGCCGACAGCGGCCCGCCGACGCCGCTTATGGACGCCGGCACGGTGCGACGTCTCGCCGCCGAAGGTGCGTTCTTCGGAAGCCATCTGGCGACGCATCGCGCCATCGATGGTCTGTCGAGTTCTGACCTGGCCGCCGAGCTCCTGCGCTCTCGCATGTTCATCGAACGGTGGACCGGTCGGCCAACCACGGCGTTCGCGGCACCCTTCTCTGTCACCGACCGACGGCTTGGCCGGCTGGCCAAGGAGTGCGGCTATCGGATCGGCTTCGGCGGCAGACACGGGCCGGCGGACCTCGATTGCGATCCCATCGACCTTCCGCGCTTCGAAATTCGCGGGGATCGCTCACTCGATGACTTTGTTGCCAGGGTCGAGGCGGTGCTCGAAGAGCGGTGAACTTGTCAGTGTCCCGCCTGTTTACCTCGTTCGCTAGTCTATTGGGCGACTTGGGAAACGGCTGACATCAGCTCCTGCGGGTTTGGCGCCCCAAACATGTATCGCCCACCCTCTGGAATCTCGGTGAAGCTCCAGCGGACGATCCCCTGCCGGTCCAGCAGGAACTGACCGACCAGTTGTCCGTGTCCGGTTGCGATCATCTGCTCGTCGGCTTCGGTCAGTTCGTAATGGTCCCTCTTGTTGAGGAGTTCGCTGGCCGCAATAGGATCCATAGGACCAGGCAACTCGCCTGGTATGTCGACCCGCATATCCTTTGCCGCTGCCATCGAGACCTTGTACGGCCAGTTCGTCTCGTTTTCGGTGAATTCGAGATTGGGCAGTCCAAAAGCACGATGTGATGCGCGTTCAGGGTCGGAGGCCGCAAGCAGATTCGGCATCGGGTGGTAGCGGAAATAGAGACGCGCCCGTTCGATCGGCGTGTTGACCACCGTCAGGCTCTCCACGCCCTTTTCGCGCAGCTCCGGATCAAGCCGCGCCTGGGCGGCGATATGGCGCCGGCAAAACGCACAATGCAGACCTCGAAACAGGCCGACCAGCACCGGCTTTTGTCCGCGAAAGTCGTCAAGCGCGATCTTGCCTTCCTGGGTAATGGCGTCGAGTACCACGTTCGGCGCACGGTCGCCCGGTCGAAGCGGTACCAAGTCGCTACGCGCGGACATTTCCAACCTCCGACCCCGGTTAATCGAGAAAAGGCAGCACCACAAGCGCTTCCGGGTCGAGCCCGTGCTGGGCGCATATACCCTGCGCCAAGGAAAAGTAGCGTTCGGCCTCGGCCAGATTGTCGAGGTCGAGATTGAGCGTTGCGAGACCATCATAGCACGGAAACAGCAGTTGGGGTTCGCCCGTTTCGCGGGCTACGTCCAGTGCTTCGTGGAACAAGCCAACCGCTAGTTCCGGATGGCCGTTGCACTGGTGGATCTGCCCAAGCACGATCAACGGCACCGGCAGGTGCTCGCGCTGGTCGAGCGCCCGGTCGATCTCGATGGCCTTCTCGGCAGCAGGCACGCCCTCCGTTGGACAGCGATCCGTGAAAGTACAACAAGCGACCGCCAGATTGGCGAGGAGGCGCGCCTGGAAACCCAAATCACCAATATGGCGCGCCACTTCAAGACCGCGCCGACAGACCTCCATCGCCTGTGCGGGATCGATGGTCGTGTAAAGCACGCCCAGATTGGTGTAACCGCGGCAGGCCGCGCCCAGCAGACCGGCGGCTTCGGCCAATTCAATGCTACGCTCAACCTGACGCACGGCTTCACGGTTTCGCCCAAGGCGAGCCAGCGCGACAGCCTTGGTATTAAGTGCCTCGGCGGTCACAAGGGTGGCATCACACCCTACCTCGGAGACATGCTCCGTCGTCAGAGAGCGTACGCAATCCAGCGCCGCGTCTGCCCATTTTGCCGCGAGAGCGTGATCTCCGCTACGGAACGCCTGTCGGCCACGTTCTTGCCAGAGATGCGCCTGCTCGATCGGGGCATCCGCTCCATCGAGGAGCGCTGCCGCTTCAGCATAGCGGGATTCTGCGTTGTCCCGCTTGCCGACGTCCCAGAGCAGCCGACCCATCTTTCGCAAAACGCGCGCCGACGCGACACGATTGGCTGACTCGCGGTATGCCTGCAACACCGTTTCGTAGTGGCGGTGCGCGATCTCGCGGCGGCCCATCGGCCCGCTCAAATCGGCAATGCGCTCTGCAATTTCCAGTTTGAGCGGTGTTTGCCCGATCGCGCTCAACGCAGTCAGTGCTCGCTCGTAGAAACGAAGTGCGTCGTCGTTGGCGTATATCATGCGAGCGCGATCGCCCGCCGCCTGCAGGTAATGCGCGCCTCTCTCCCGCTCGGCGCTCTGTGCGAAATGATGACCGAGCACGGTCAAATCCTCGAGCCGTTCCGGCTTGTCGCCGCACAATTGCTCCAAGGCAGCACCGACCCGCCCGTGGATGTCGGTCCGGCGTTGCAGGAGCAAGTTCTGGTAGATCACATCCTGCAGCAATGTTTGCGTAAAGCGGTAGCTTTGCGACGAGACCGAGCCTGATCCGGCAACTTCCTCGATGATTTCCGCATCGCAAAGCAGTTCGCAGCCGGCTTCCAGCCGGCCGGGGTCGGACGTCACGGCTTTCAGAACTGTGGCATCGAAGCGCGGGCCGATGACCGCGGCTTCCTGGGCCAACCGGCGCACCTCTTGGGGCAGCCGGTCGACGCGAGCAAGCAACATCGCCTGGATAGTGGCGGGAATGCCGGTTGCGACTTCGCCTGCCGCAGTCCGCCATCGCTGGCCCTCGCGCATCAGTACGCCGCGATCGATAAGGCCGCGGACGATCTCCTCTACAAAGAGGGGGTTGCCACCCGCGCGCTCGAGGATCTGGTCGAGAAGCCCTCCTGCGGAGTTTACCCAGCTTTCGCCGAAAAGCGCCGCCAGCAGGCTGCGACCTTCATCATTGTTGAGCGGCGAAAGCCTGAGCGCTGTGTGACTGACCCGGCTTGAGCCGAGCTGGTCGTTGTCCGGCGCCGGACGATGCGTGACCAGCAACATCAAGCGCGTCCGTTCCAACCTGTCCATCACGAAACGTAGTGCCTCGAGCGACACGGCGTCGGCCCAGTGCAGGTCTTCGACGACAATCAACAGCGGCGACAACGCAAGCCGCCGTTCGATGATTGTGCGGACTGCGTAGAGAATTTGCCGCCGCAGCTGCTCGGGCTCGACATGCTGCAAGGTGGCATCGGGGTCGCCAAGGCCGAGCACATGGTAGAGCAAAGGCATCAGCCGCTTCGCCTCCTCGCCCTCCAGGCCGAGATTCGCAAGCAAGCCTGCGAGCTTCCCCCGCATTTCGTCCCCATTGTCGTTCTGCATCATCCCGGCAGCGCTGCGCACCACTGCGCCCAAGGCGCCAAATGATTGTTCGCCCAGCGGTGAGCACGTGGCCAGCCGCACGGCGACGTTGCGAAAACGATCCTCGTCGCCGACGCGGGCGACGAACTCCTTCACCAGCCGCGATTTCCCGATACCGGCTTCTCCGACGAGGCGGACAAGTTGGGCCGAGCCGCCGCACGCCTGGTCAAGGCTGGCCAGCATTCTATTGAGCTCGGCACCACGACCTATCATCGGCGCACTGAGGCCGAGCACCTCGAGCCCACGTGCTGCACGCGGCGCCGCAAGCGGTGCATCCAGCCGATGGACGAGCACACTGCCAGCCTTGCCGCGAAGCACGACATCACCCAGCGACTCGTAAGAGAAGGCATGCCGGGTCAGCCTGTGAGTGAGCTCGCCTACCAGCACCTCACCCGGTGCGGCCAGCGATTGCAGGCGTTGCGCCGTATTCACTGTATCGCCGGTCACCGAATAGGATTTGGCCGTGCCGACGCCAAATCCGCCAGTGACGACCGGACCAGTGTTTATGCCGATATGGAGTGACAGAGGCGGGCCGGAGTGGCGGGTGCTTTCGCCGAGCCGCGCCGTCCGGGCGATCATGTCGAGAGCGGCGCGAAGCGCACGTTCCGGATCGTCCTCATGCGCGACTGGCGCACCGAACAAAGCGAGCAGTGCATCGCCGATGAATTTGTCGACGAAACCACCAAAGTTTCGCACGGCCGCCGTCAATTCCTTGAACAGTTCGTTCTGCAGCGCTTGCATGACCTCGGGGTCGAGCTGCTCGCTGAGTGTCGTGAAGCCGCAAAGGTCGGCGAACAGGACCGTTACCGTCCGGCGATCGGCGTCAGAGACGGGATACAGCCCATCTTCGCTTTCGATGTTCGGAAGCAGCGACGGATTTCGAGAAGGCTGCACAATGGTCCGGCTTGGCGTCGGAGCAGGCCGTTCGACGGCTTTTGCGGGCGCCCCGACGCTTGCCCCACATTTCGGACAGAACTCGAAATCAGGTGCGCAGCGGTAGCCGCAACTGGCGCATGGCACGGGCTGGCGCCTGCCACACCTCGGACAGAAAGCGTAACCGCCCTCAACCTCGAAACCGCAGCCCGAGCAGTCCATCGAACAAGACCTCACTAGGGGCCGTGACGGCGTGATCTCGCTACGCACTTCACGGCCAAGGTTCACAAGAATGAACCGATAGCCGTCGACCAGCAAGCGGCAGCGCAAATTGGCATCGAGCGATCCGTGTGGGTCCGGTGGCATAGCGCTGCCGATCGAGGCGGAAGCCGTCGTCGAAATCCCGAAAGGCATCAGCGTCAAGGAAGCGGCCGGATCAGACGCCAGAGGCTCACCGATAGATCGCCGTCGCTTGCGGTTGCGCACCGGAAAATCAACCTGAAGTAGGCTCAGTTCGCCTTGATCTCTGCCTGGCCGATCTTGCGCCATCGGGCGTTTTCGCGAACCAGCTTCAGGTCGTCGGTCGCCTCGGCAAACGTCCGCAAACGGTATTGCCGGAGCAGGTCCGGGAAGACCGCCCCTTCCGGCAGGCCGGCAAGCTGCTCGCGGACCGAGATCTTTTCGTCGATGACCCGCATGCCCCAGGCATTTTCCCGAACCTGCAACTCCGCAGCCAGATCGCGCTCTTCCGGCGCGTTTTCATCTAGCGCAGCCAGCAGGATCGAGTGGAAAAGCGCTACATAACCAATCTGTCTCAGGCCGCCCACAACCCGCACGCGCGGCAATATGGCAAGGACCAGGAACATCAGGAACAAGTTCGGCAGCAGCATGCCGTCCAGCAGCGCCTGCCTGAGATGCGGTCGCTCGAACGGGATGGAAAGACCATGCGGCCTGCCAGGCTCGATCAGGTGCCCGTTATCGAGGACGAGCTTGCGCACGCGCTCCTCGCGGATACCCCAGAAATAGGCCGTGGCATTGGGCAGGAACCTGCCAAATGGGCTCGATGCGGCTGCTTGCAAGGCACGTTCGAGACGCTGGCGCCTTGCGGGCTCAAGGAGCAGCCTGGAAACAAGGCTGCCGTCATTTTCCAGATGACGCGCCATGGCAGCCGCGGCGAGCCGATCATCGATGAAAATCGGCTGTGCCATGCCGGAACGATCCCAATCGGCGACCAGATCCTCGTTGAGGGCCGTCAGCGCATCGGCGGCGGTTCCAAACACCTTCTGCTGGCTGGCAAGCAGTGTGCCCAGCCAGCGGCTGGCATCCGTTTCGTCGCCCACCGCTTCGAGCGCGCGCTTGTTGAGGGTGACGGGACCGGCCACGCAGGCGCTTTTGCGGCACAGTTTGTGGCGCCCCATGCCAAACAGGTTGACCTTGTCGTCACCGACATCGAGCCATCCCGGCCCCTCCCGGCCAATTGTCTCCATGGTCATCGTCGTTCCCATGAAGCTGAAGAAGGCCGACAGCCCGTTTTCGACCGCGCCGAGCCAGGCAAGCAGGAGGGCATCGAAGGTGATCCGGTCCATCAGAAGCAGGCAGTGCAGGCCGGACTGAATCACCGGTCTGGACTCGAACTCGTCGAGGACCTTGCCGATCTCTTCAGGCTGCATGATCACACCAAGGCGCTGATGCAGGACTTCGCGCAGGATCGAGCGGGCAGCGATCGCCGGGCCCGATGCAGGCCTTGCCACTGGCCGCCACAGATGGCGGGCGTAATCGGAAACCGGTGCATTCCAGTTCTGCTCGATGTCGCGCACGACTTCCGGGCAGAGCAGCGACAGCACTGCCAGAATTTCCGCCGGAGGCGTAGGGGATGGGTCAAAGACGGCGGTCATTGGTCCCGTCTAGCCGCTTGCCGTGCAAACGCCAAGGGAGACCAGACTTGCTGGATGCGACCAAATGGTGTGAGACGAAATTGACAGGCCAAATAGCGGATCTCAGAACCGCAGCCGGGCCATGCTCAGGAGGTCATGGTACTGGCCGTCGGTAAAACCGGCCTTCACATGTCGGCCTTCGACCTTGAAGCCATGTCTTGTGTAGAGACGGATGGCCGGTTCGTTGTCGGCATAGACGGTCAATTCGACCCGCTTCAGGGCGCGCCAGTTGTCGGCCACGTCAAGCAGCGCGCCAAGTATGGCAGAGCCGATACCCTTGCCGACAAAGGCATCGTCAAGCCCGATATTGATCTCGCCGATATGCGAACGGCGCGGCGAACCCTGCACGACCAGGCTGCCATGGCCGACGACCTTGCCGTCCAACTCGGCAACGATCCAGGTGGTTTCCTGGCCGGACTTGGCGATGCGCCGTTCCACCTGCTCCACCATCTCGAAGGGCATCCTGAGCGTGCCCCTGCGGAAGCCCGGCATGTTGAAGATAGCGCAAAGCGCCTCCGCATCGCTTGGCCGGACGGACCGGAGCTGCGGCTGGATTTTCTTTGGGGATGGCGAGGTCATGCTGGTCATGGCTTTCCCGGCGAAGGCAATCGGCCCGCCACGATGCACCGGACGTCACCTGAAAATCCAGCCGTCTCTGCAACCTATGATGCCGGTTGCGAGCTAAAATACCGGGAGGCGGCGTAGAGTTTGAAGACGCCGCTGATGCCGATCCAGCCGAAAAGGGCGAGCCAGCACAATGTTCCGGTCGCTGTCCAGTCGATCCGGTGCACCGCAGCGTCGGTGATAACGAGGCCAAGGATGGCAAGCAGGCCAGTGAGAAACTGCGCCAGGCCGAGCACCAGCAGTTCCTCGCGCGGCGCGCTTTTGCAGACGAGATATATACCGCCCGCACCGGCCAGGAAGATGGCGCTGTAGACCTGAGCGTGGAAGGCATCGATCGGCCATGGCCAGATGCTGCCGAATGTCAGGGGAAACAGCAACAGGCCTAGGCCATAGAGCCCAAGCATCGCCGATTCCACCGGCATGTAGCCGCGCCATGCCGGATTTAAGGTCACGCCTTTTGCTGAAGGACGGGCCCTGGCCCGCCACAGGAACAGCCCGGATACCGCGACCGAAGCGAGATAGACCAAAAACCAGAGCCAGGGCGCTTTGCGTTCGAAGTTGAAATAGCCGAGATTGATGAACGAAGCCACCGACACGATGACGGTGAAGATGAAGGCCAGGACGAGCACGAGCCGGCCGGGTGACCAGCGATTCCAGACCAGCAGCGCCGCCATCACGACCATTTCGGCGGTGTAGAAGCCGCCGAGGAAGCGGGCATTGAACGGCGTGACGGCCCAAGGCCAGCGCGGCTTGACCAGCACAGGCGCGAAAAACAGGCCGGCGCCGACGATCAGGACGATGATGACCACCACGGAGAAAAGGCGCAGGGCCGCGGGAAATGGCGGGTTGTTGGATGTCGGCATGGGAGAAGACCCCAAAGATGAATGCCCCGCCATCCTAGTGCCGCTTGCGGCCAGTGAAAATCCGCCGAATGGAAATTGAACTGTCACCATGCCCATCTATTCGATTGGCCGTAGGATGCGTTTCGAAGTAAGATGGAGTACTGGGACCAAAGACGCCTCCGGGGGCGCATTTTCCGGAGCCTGCACGATGAACGAAGCTCAGGATCTGTTCTCGCTTCTGCGGCAATCGACCGGTGTCGATCCGCAGGCAATCGACGCGATCAAGCGAACCATCGCGGAGGGCAAGGACCGCGAACTTTGCCGCATCAATGCGCCAGCCTTCGCCAGCAAGCATGGCCTCGACGAGGAACGCGCCATAAGCGCCTTTCTCCATGCGGCGCGGGTAGGCATCTTCGACATTTCCTGGAATGTTCTATGCCCCGGCTGTGGCGGCGTGCTCGACACAAACGCCACGCTGAAAACCCTGCAGAAGGACGAATACACCTGCGCGCTGTGCTCCGAGGGCTATTCGCCGACCCTCGACGAGATGGTCGAGGTGACATTCACCGTCAGTCCCCGCGTGCGCAGGATTGCCGCCCACAATCCACACGAACTGCCCTTGCTGGAATATTACCGGCAGATCTACTGGGCGTCCGGCGTCGATCTGCCGGAAGAGGATTTCGCGAAAAAGATCGAAGCGTTCTCGCTGGAGGATATCGAGCTTGCCCCCGGCGAAAAGGCGGTTCTGCCCATCCAGCTTCCGTCTGAATTCGTCATCGTCTTCGAGCCGGTCACCCATTCAGCACAGTTCATCGACGTGAAGGGCGAACCAACAAAAGAGCGCCGAAGCCTCTCTTTGGTCTTCGACCGCGACCATGTCCAGAACCAGACGCTGGAGATGCAACCCGGCCCGTTGCGCATTTCGCTGGAGAACAGGACCGACACACGCGTGCTGCCGACAGTCTTCATCGCCGGCCAGGAATTGCATGGTCTCCTGGGTAAACGCCGGCCCTTCCTGACCGCCAAGCGCCTGCTCACCAACCAGACGTTCCGCGATCTCTATCGCACGGATACGCTCGACATCGACCAGCGCCTGAAAATCACCAGCCTGACCTTCCTGTTCACCGACCTGCGCGGATCGACCGAGCTTTACGAGCGGGTGGGCGATCTTTCGGCCTTCGATCTCGTGCGCGTGCATTTCCAGGTTCTGCACGAGATCGTTGCGGCGGAGGCAGGCGCGGTGGTCAAGACGATCGGTGATGCGGTGATGGCGACCTTCGCGACGCCTGATCGTGCGATTGCTGCGGCCCTCAGGATGCGCGATGCCATGCGTGAGCTCAACGACAAGAGCGGGCGCGAGGATCTGCTGCTCAAGATCGGAGTCCATGCCGGCCCGTGCATCGCCGTGTCCATGAACGAGCGACAGGACTATTTCGGCCAGACGGTCAACATTGCTTCGCGGGTCCAGAACCTTGCCAATGCACAGGCGATCTTCGCCACTCGTGCCGTGGTCGGCGACAATCTCACCGCCGATCTGTTGAACAGGAACGCGCTGACGCCCGTGCCCCACGAGGTCTCGCTGCGCGGCATCGAGCGGGAGATAGCAGTATTTATGATCCCCTGAAGATTTGGCCCCGAAGATTTGGCCGCCAAATGTTTGGGCCGTCTCGGCCCCTCACACGCGCCTGCAGACAAAATAACGATCGGCGGGCACCGAAGGCGGCGGCTGGAGGCGTTGCAACAGCGGGTGCTCGAGGGGCGTGCCGCTGACCGCGAAGCCGCCGACGCGAAGCAGGCGCGCGATCAGATCGGGAAGCCAGGTAGAGGTCACTGCGTCGCGATCGTCATAGCCGGTGCCGATGTCAGCATGAACGAGAGCCGCGTCGATGCCAATGAACCTCTTCGCCGTCTCGCGTATTTCGCCGAGCACGAAGTCTTCAGCGTCGGGAATTGAGCTGGCGTGTGCGCTAAGTTCACGGTCGAACACCACGATCCGGCGTCCGGGCAGGCGCTCGCGCAGATGGTGGTACGTCCGGCCGTTGCCGAGGCCGAGCTCGAGCACCGGCCCTTCCATCTTCGCCACCTCGGGGCAAACCTGATCGAGAATGTCGCGCTGTGCGGTCATCCTGCTGATGAAATTCTCAAGGCGAGTCATATGCGTGTGTGTCCTGAAACCAGCTCAAGAGATCAGCAATGCCCGCGACCAGAGCGGTTCACGGGTGAAACCCGAGGGCGACATGTTAACCGCCGATCGCGTCCCGGCACGTATAGAGGCGAACGATGAACCCTGCAATAACCGAACAGGCTGCCGACAGGATCATACCGGGTGGAGCGGGTGGCCCGGCGCGCGGCGGAATAGCGATCTCACTTGTAGGGATCTGCGGCGTCCCGCAGGCCGTCGCCGAGGAAGTTGAACGCCAGGATGACGAGAATGACGGGGAGCATCGGCAAAAGCAGCCATGGATAGAACGCGATGACGCTGACGCTGCGCGCCTCCGTGAGCAGGATGCCCCAGCTGGTTATCGGCGCCCTCAGGCCGAGCCCGAGGAAGCTCAGCGCCGTCTCGCCCAGGATCATGCCGGGTATGGAGATCGTCGCCGTCGCGATCAGATGCGACATGAAGCCGGGAATGAGATGCCGCCCGATGATGCGGCTGCTTCTGGCGCCCATCAATTGCGCGGCCAGAACGTAATCCTCCTCGCGCAACGCTAGAAGCTTCGAACGCACGGCCCGCGCCAATCCGGTCCAGTCGAGTAGCCCGAGGATGACGGTGATGCCGAAATAGATCAGGACCGGACTCCAGGTTATCGGCATGATCGCCGCCAGAGCCAGCCATAGCGGAATGCTGGGGATTGACTGCAGAACTTCGATTATCCGTTGAACGATCAGGTCGAATATACCGCCGTGATAGCCGGCCAGTCCGCCGATGACGATGCCGAGCAGGAAGCTGAAACTGATGCCGACGAGGCCGATTGTCAGTGAAATGCGTGCGCCATAGATGATGCGCGAGAGCACGTCGCGCCCTAGCCTGTCAGTGCCGGCCAGAAAGAGCTGGCCGTTTTCGGCAGGGCAGACAAAATGCCTGTCACCTTCGATCAGGCCCCAGAACCGATAACTGTCGCCCTTGCAGAAGAAACGGATCCGCTGAACATCATCTTGATTCTCGATGTAGTTCCGTTTGAGCGTGTCCATATCCAGCGTCATCTGGCGGCCATAAACGAACGGCCCGACGAACTGGCCGTTGTGGAACAGGTGCACCCGCTGCGGCGGCGAATAGATGTAGTCCATGTTGCGCGTGTGCAGATTGTAGGGGGCCAGGAACTCGCAGATCAGTATTCCGAAATAAAGCGCTGCCAGGAATATGCCTGAAATAACGGCAAGCCGGTGCTCCCGGAATTTCCACCACATCAGCCGCAACTGCGACGCCTGAAAGACCTTCGACTGCTCCGGCGTCATCGCCTCGACCGACTCCAGGTCAAAGGGCGCGGTGGAAACGTAGTGTTGCAGCGGAGCACCCGGAGCGGGCAGCGGCGAATGCGTGCTCATTTGGTGCTACCGCCCTGCAAACGAATTCTTGGATCAAGCAGCGCCAGCGCCAGGTCGGAAATCAGGACACCGATGACCGTCAGGAAGGCGAGGAACATGAGGAACGACCCTGCCAGGTACATGTCCTGGCTTTGCAGCGCCTTGATCAGCATCGGTCCGGTCGTTTCCAAAGACAGCACGATCGCCGTGATTTCGGCGCCGGAGATGATGGCCGGCAGGATAGAGCCGATGTCGGAAATGAAGAAATTGAGCGCCATGCGCAGCGGATATTTGACCAGCGCCTTGAACGGATGAAGTCCCTTGGCGCGCGCGGTCACGACATATTGCTTGTGTAGCTCGTCGAGGAGATTGGCGCGCAGCCGCCGGATCATGCTTGCCGTGCCCCCGGTGCCGATGATCAAGACCGGAATCCAGAGATGGGCGAGGATCGACTTCGCCTTGGCCCAGCTCATCGGCTCGCCGAGATATTGCTGGTCCATGAGATGGCCGATGGATGTGCCGAACCAGATGTTGGCGAAATACATCAGGATCAGCGCCAGCATGAAGTTCGGAATGGCAAGGCCGAGAAGGCCGAAGAGAGTCAGGCCGTAGTCGCCCCAGCTGTATTGATGCGTGGCGGAGTACATGCCGATCGGAAAGGCGATGAGCCAGGTAAAGATGATCGTGACGAAGGAAACCAGCACGGTCAGCCACATTCGGTCCCCGACGACGTCGCGGACCGGCAGCTCATATTCGAAGGAATAGCCAAAATCGCCGCGCAGCATCCCGCCGACCCAGTAGACGTAGCGAATGACCGGTGGCTGGTCGAAACCATAGTCCTTGCGCATCATCTCGATGCGATCGGAATCCACCGCTTCGCCCTGAGCCCGAAGCTCGGCAACATAGCTGTCGAAATAGTCGCCAGGGGGAAGTTCGATGATCGTGAACACCAGTGCCGATATGACCAGCAGCGTTGGAACCATCACGGCAATGCGCCAGACAAAATATCGAAGCACGCTCAGGACTCTCCAAGCCAGAATGTATCCGGCATGTAGACGCCGAAATAGGCGGTCGGGTCGTAGCCGTAGAGTGCCTTGTCAGGCAGATTGCGCAGCCGCGAGGACACCAGAACCGGCTGATGCGTTCCGTTCACGGTGCCGATCGAAAACACCTGATCGGTGTAGATCGACAGCATTGAATTCCAGATTTCGGCACGCTCCGTGGCTTCGGTCGATGCCTTCCAGCGCTTGAGCAAAGCCATCAGCTCGACCACAGGCGGAAGATCGGGCGCCTCACCGACCTTGCCATGAGACAAGTGGTGAGCACCCCAGAGCGGCCATTGCAGCTGGTCGTCCATAGTTGGGGCCAACTGGTACGGGTTCATGTCGGCGGTCGGCACGCCATTGTCGATTCCCGACCACATCGACATCATGATCTGGCCGCCAAGCGCGCGGCTGCGGAAGATATCGCGCTGCGAAGTCCGGATGAACAGGGCGATCCCGATCTTGCGCCAGTGATCGGTGATGAGTTCGAGCGCGTCGGTTTCCAGCGTGCTTTCGCCGGCCGTTTCCACTATGATCTGCGCAGGGCGTCCATCGGGAAGTATCCGCATGCCTTCATCGTCACGCGTCTGAAGCCCGGCCTCGTCGAGCAGGGCATTGGCCTGGTCGGGATCATGGGCGACCCAGGCTTTCGCGAATTCCGGCCGGTAGAGCGGGCTCTCCGGCAGGACCGTATCGGCACTTTCCTGCCCCAGTCCGTAGAACACGGCCAAATTGATCTCGCGCCTATCCACAGCGAGCGAAAGGGCGCGGCGCACGCGAACGTCACGAAGAAGGCCACGCCACACCTGGTCGGCACAATTCAGATTGGGCAGCAGCGCCAGCCGCGAACCCTGTGTGCGTTTCCAGAGATGCATCTTCACCGGGTAGCGCTTCTCCGCATCCTTCAGGAAGGAGTAGTCGGTGAAGTCAATTCCCATGCTTTGCAGGTCGCTCTCGCCCGCACCGGTCTTGGCGGAAATGATCGCCGGCGAGCTGACATTCATGACAATCCGGTCAACATAGGGCATTTGCCGGCCATTCTCGTCTACTCGATGAAAGAACGGGTTGCGCTCGAAGACGAATTGCTCGGCCGGGGGCTTGGTCCGGTTCCGCCATGGATCGAGCGTCGGCAGTTCCGGGTTCTCCGGGCGATACTGCCGCGACATGCGGATATGCAGGAGCGTCCATTTCTTGGCCCGGTTCTCCTTCATCAGGCCGGCGAGCCGAAATGGATCCTGGTATTTCTTGTGGAACTGCTTGAGATAGGTGGCCGGCAGAACCAGCGATAGCGGCGAAGCAGCAGCAAGCTTGGGCAGGAAGTCGGGATTGGGCGCATCCCAACTATAGCGGACCGTCGACGGATCGACGATCTCGAAGCGTGGCGGCTTGGCGTTCGCCAGCAGGGCAGGGGCAAGCCCGCCTTGCGAAAGCTCATCGTTCAGCCAGACATCTTCCCAGCAATAGCGAAAATCCTCCGGCGTCAGCAGGCTACCGTCAGACCATTTATGGCCTTCCCGAATCTTGAAAGTGAAGACGCGATCATCCGCTACGTCGAAACTTTCGAGAATGTCGGCTTGCAAGTTGAGCTTTTCGTCATAGCCGACCAGGCGAGCATACCCGTAGATCGTCATCATCCGAATATCTTTCTGGCTGCCGATGATCGTGCGCAGCGTGCCGCCATACTGGCCGGGCTGCCGGCCCATCGCGGCGAGGTTCAACGCGCGCGGGCTCTTGGGCAAGCGTTCGGCGAGTGCCGGCAGCGCCTTGGCCTTCAGCTGCGGCTGAAGAAATTCCGGCTCCAGATCGCCGGCGCGCGACGTGCCCGGCAGAAATGCCGAAGCCATAAGTCCAAGGACGGTGCGCCGGCTGATCAATGGCGTAACTCGCTGACATCGGCCGTACGCCGGGCCAGCACGAGGTGGCCGCCGCCAAGGTCGAGCGGCGACAGCATATCCTTGTCGCTCTCGTCGCGGAATTGCGGTCCCCATGCGCTGGTGTCGGAAGCGCCGTCGAGCTTCAGCGTTTTGAAGTCCATCGGCCTGTCGAGATCGGGGAAAGGTACTGCGGCGACCAGTGAGCGCGTGTAGGGGTGGACCGGTTTCCTAAGCAGAATTTCGCGCGGCGCGAGCTCGACGATACGGCCGCCGCACATCACCGCGATGCGGTCTGCCATGTAGTCCACCACCGCCAGGTTGTGGGATATGAACAGGTAGGTCAGGCCCAGTTCCTTCTGCAGGTCCTTCAGAAGGTTCAGGATCTGCGCCTGGACGGAGACATCGAGTGCCGAAACCGGCTCGTCGCAGATCAGGAGTTCAGGCCCCAGCGCCAACGCGCGCGCGATGCCGATACGCTGACGCTGCCCGCCGGAGAAACTGTGCGGATAACGCTTTATGAAGCGCGGATCGAGCCCGATTGCCTGCATCAGGCTCTTGACCGTGACGAGTCGGGACGCGGCATTGCCACGTTGATGGATTTCCAGCGGCTCGCTCAAGATGTTCTCCACCGTCATGCGAGGTGAAAGCGACGAAACCGGGTCCTGGAAGACCATCTGGATTTTCGCGCGCAGCATGCGCAGGGCGTCTCCCTCGGCTTCCAGGACGTCGATCGGACCATCGCTGCCGTTGAAGATCACAGAGCCGCCGCTTGGTGTGACAGCCCGCATGAGGACTTTGCTGACGGTGGTTTTGCCGGAGCCGCTTTCGCCGACAAGACCCAGACACTCACCCCGCCTGATATCGAAGCTCACGCCGTCGACGGCGCGAACAGAGGTTTGATGATCTCCGCCGAACCATCCGGACTTGCGGATGGTGAAGGTCTTTGTCAGATCCCTGACCGACAGCAGGATGTCGTCCGGCCCCTTCGATGCCGGCGCCGTCTGCTTGCCGAGCAGGTTCCCGACATTCACCGGCACCTCGCGGAGCGCCTTTAGCCTTTCGCCAGGCTTCAGGTCGAAATGCGGAACGGCTGCCATCAGGCCCTTCAGGTAAGGGTGGCCTGGCCGGCGGAATATCGCCTCGACAGGTCCCGCTTCCATGATCTCGCCATGGTACATGACCACCACCTCGTCGGCGACATTGGCGACCACGCCGAGGTCGTGCGTGATCAGCAGCATCGCCATGTTCAGCTTGGCCTGAAGCCCGCGCAGCAATTGCAGGATTTGCGCCTGGATGGTGACGTCCAACGCCGTTGTCGGCTCGTCGGCGATCAACAGGGCGGGCCGGCAGATAAGCGCCATGGCGATCATGGCGCGTTGACGCAATCCTCCCGAAAGTTCAAACGGATACATGTCATAGGCGCGCTTGGCGTTGGGAAAGCCGACAAGGTCGAGCATTTCCTCGGCCCGCGCCTTGCGCTCCGCCCGCGCCATGGGCGTATGAATCTGCAGGGATTCGCTGACCTGATTGCCGACCGTGTGCAGCGGCGACAGTGATGTCATCGGCTCCTGAAAGATCTTGCCGATGCGGCTGCCTCTCAACGCCCGGATTTCGGGTCCGTCACGCGGCATCTGCAGGATATCCTGCGTCGTGCCGGGCTTTTCAGGATCGGAAAACAGGATACGGCCGCGAACATGGGCTGTGTTCGGCAAAATGCCCATCACTGCCTGGCTGAGAACCGATTTTCCGGAACCGGACTCGCCTACAAGCGCAGTGACCTTGCCGGGCAAGACGCGAAGATTTGCACGTCTGACGGCATGCAACGGTCCGCCGATAATGGCAAAAGAGATGCCAACATCCTCGATCCGCAGCAGATCAACACCCGAATTCATTCTCACACCAGCCCCACTCTGGCAGCCCGCCGGGCGGCGGGCCCAGAAAGCGAGACTAACGCATTGGCAGCGCAGAGCAACTTGGATTCGAAATCGGTCGCCAGTTCCCTGGCGGAACCGGCGACCGGACTGCGCACCAAAGGCGTTCGGATCAGATCGTGGCGGTTACTGGAGCTTCCTCCGGTCGGTCGCCGACAGCCGCGCTGCATCGCGATGAAGCAGCATGACCTGCTCGGCGTCGGATATTCGGTCGTGAATCGGCTCCAGCGCACCGTCTTCATCGAGTGCGAGAGCACCCGACAGATCGGGTGAAAGCACCGTCAGCTTCTGTTTGACGCCCGCCAGTTCCTCGTTGCCGAGCGTCAGCCAGCTGTTGGCGCCGCAATAGCTGGCGAAGTCTTTGCTGGCGAGAACGCTGTGCGGATATTTCTTGGTCAGGGTCTGGAGGCGCTGGACCTCGTTTACAGCCGAGCCGAAGACAGAGAATGTGAGCCGGTCCGTAAGTCCGACATTGCCGAACATCACATTGCCGACATGCAGGCCGATGCCAAAGTTTATGTCGCCCAATCCCTGCTCCTTTCTGCGCAGATTGAGATCTTTCATGCGCGCCGTGGCCTTGTGCGCTGCCGCAAGAGCAGCCTGGCAGGCGATCTCGGACTGCGAGCGGTGCCTTTCGCAAGGGAAGACGGCAATGAAGCCATCCCCCAGGAAACTCATGATCTGCCCGCCTCTGCGATTGAAAGGTGCAGCAATGGCATCGAAGAACTGGTTCAGCGTATCGATGTAGATTTCGCGGCCGGAAGTTTCGGCAAGCCTTGTCGAGCCGCGCATATCGGCCATGACCAGTGCGGCCCGGATTGTGTCGCCCTCGCCGCGCTTGATCTGGCCGTCCAGCACGCGCCTGCCGGCATCGCCGCCGAGATACGTGGTCATCATGTTGTCGGCCAGCTTGGTGAGCACCGCCATCTTCGTTGCGATAGCGAGATGGTTCTGGATGCGCAGCAGCGCTGAAATCATGCTGTCGCTGAAGCCTGCAGCGCTGTCGGTCGACCAGGACCCGAGCATGCCCTGACTGGTATTGCCGTTGAAGGGATGCACGAATGCCATGTAGTCGGTCACGCCCATAAGCCTGAGGTCATCGAAAACAGGAAATTCCGACGGTACCGACGGGTCGAGCCGGCGCCGCAGATGGTCGAGCTTGTTGCTGAGCAGATGGTAGTATGGGCTGGTCAGGAATCTGTCAGAATGAGCGCCGTCCTCTTTGCGGAAGCCTTCCACTTCCATGCCCTGGCCGCGAAGCCAGGTGAAGCCAAGCGCGTCATAAAGCGGATGAAGCATCGAAAAGCTCAAATGCACCCGCTTCAGCGGCAGGCCGGCAGCAGCCAGCCGTTCACAAAAACCCTTTACCAATGTTTCCAGGGCGTCGCCCGCCAGCGCTGATTGGGTCAGCCAATCGGCAACCTTGTCCATGAGAATGCTGGAAATTTCTGCTTGCGCTGTGCTCATGCTGTCTTGAGACCCGTCGAAGACGAGCCATTCTCCTTTGATCCGCCCCAACACGCTCCGCTAACGACCCCAGGGATAAGTCCCTCGAAGTCAATGAAGCCGGCTTTGGGCAAAAACCGGCGAGGGGCATTATGTGGCGAGGCTGCCGGGGGAGTGCAATCACGATCCTGACATCAGGCAAAAAAACTCGCCGGCTCAGACGCGGTCAGGCCTTCACCACCGTCTCTCGGGCCAGCCCGAGGCGGCCAAAAACATTGCGTGTGTCGATGATCAGAAGAGCGTGATCAGCGATCGCCTGATAGTCGATCGCGTCGTGGTCGGTTGCAATGACGACAGCATCGAAATCCTTCAATGCCGCCTCGGTCAATTCGACCGAGCGCCGCCCCTTGATCGTCATATGCTCCCGTGTGGCCGGGATCTCGGTAACATGCGGATCGTGAAATTCCGCCTTGCCGCCCCATTCCTCGATGAGTTCAATGAGCCGCAATGAGGGGCTCTCGCGGATGTCGGGCACATTCTTCTTGTAGGCGAGCCCGATGATGAGAATGCGCGAGCGGCTGAGCGCCTTGCCGCAGCGCTGGTCCAGCGCCTTCGCCAGTTCATCGACCACATGACGCGGCATGGCCGTGTTGATCTCTGCCGCCAGCTCGATGAAGCGGGTCGGCATTTCGTATTCGCGCGCCTTCCACGTCAGGTAGAAGGGATCGATCGGAACGCAGTGCCCGCCGAGTCCGGGGCCAGGATAAAAAGGCATGTAGCCGAAGGGCTTGCTCTTTGCCGCCTCGATCACCTCCCAGATGTCGATACCCATCGCACCGAGCACGACCTTCAACTCGTTGACCAGGGCTATGTTGACCGAGCGGAAGATGTTTTCCGTCAGCTTGACCGCCTCGGCGGTCGCCGTGGTGGAAACCGGAACGACGGTCTTGACCACGCCCTGGTAGAAAGCCTGCACGAGTATCGCCGCTTCAATGCCGTCGCCTGCCACGACCTTGGGGATTGTCGCGACTTCAAAGCTGCGGTTGCCGGGATCCTCGCGTTCGGGCGAGAAACCGAGGAAGAAGTCTATCTTGGACTGCAAGCCGGTTTCTTCCAGTATCGGCTTGATCACGTCGTCGGTGGTGCCGGGATAGGTGGTCGATTCCAGCACGATCAGCTGGCCGAGACGCAGATGCTTCGCGACGGTGCCTGCCGTGTTCCTGACAAAGGAGAGGTCCGGCTCACGGTTTTTCGTCAGCGGTGTCGGAACGCAGATGATGATGACATCGCAGACGGCCAGTTCGGCAAAATCCGCAGTGCCGCGGAACCGTCCGCTCGCCACCTGGCCGGCAAGGGCTGTCGACGTCACCGCCTCAATGTAGGATTGGCCGTTGTTCAGGCTCTCGACCTTCTGGGCTTCGATGTCGAAGCCGGAAACCGGGAAGCCGGCGCGTGCGATCGCAACTGCCAGCGGCAACCCGACATAGCCCAGCCCGATCACGCCGACTTGCGCGGCGCGCGTCGAAATCAGGTTCAGAAGACGGTCATATGTCGATCGTGAGGCGTCCAAAAATCTGCTTTCCGTCAATTCGGACAGGCCGTCCGCGCCCATGGCGAGGCTCACCTGGTTCCCCAAGAACCCCGAGGCATATTGCGGAAAATCGATTTCCGCAAGCTGTCGTCAGACCGGCACCTTCGCCTTCAGGCTTGCGGCGGCCATCGCATAGCCGCCGGCGGCGCCATCGATGAAATGAACGTGATCGCGCTGCAGTGGCGAGGCGACGAGGCATGTCATCAAGGCCGATTTCTGGCGGTGCAGGCCATAGTTGCAGATGCCCGCCTCTTCCGCCTGTTTCAGCCGGTTCTCGATCCGCAGCAACACGCCCGCGTCAACGTCGATAGTCATCTTCAAGCCGTCGTCGAACTTCCGGAAATCCGAATTGCTGGCCACGTCGCGTTTGTAGATCTTCGGATCGAAGCTGGCGATCGTCCAGCCATATCTATCGGTGACAGCCGTAAGCGTCAGCTGGAACAATATCCACAGCTTCGACAGCCACCGCCATCCTGCCGGCGCCATGGCCCGCGCCTCGATATCGAGGCCGGCGGGCGAAAAACTGTAGGCCGGACCGTTCACCGGCAACGGGTGGCCATCGCGTTCCTGCCCCCCGGCAAGGGCGATGATGTCGGAAGCCAAAGACTGAAAACCGCGCAAGTCGCGCGACGGCCCCGGGATGGCTATGATCGAGACGATTTCGCCATGCCGGGCGTCGATCGGGTTCCAGCGGCAGGAGAGGCCGGTAAGATCCGGCCGTGTGCCGGCCGGCGCAGGATCGACGCGGTAGCGCCCCGCTTTCATCTCGGCTTCCGCCCAACTGCCGCCACCGCCCGCGAACATGGCATAGAAGACCGCTTCGGAGGCCCGGAACCTCGCCACGCGAACGTCGAGGCCTTGCGCTCTTATATCCTCTATCGGCACGATTGCGGCACGCAAGGTCAGGTCCAGTTCGTCCGCCACCCATCTCTGGACAGCGGCCAGCGCGTTGCGGGTGATCTCCAGCGCTGAGCCGGGAAACGCCACGAGCGCGCCGTCGCCGCCGAAGACAAAGGGAAGATCTCGCCGACCCAGCGCATTGAGCAGCGCCGAGATAACGCTGGCGCCGGCCATATTGACGGTTTTATAGCGCCCAGCGTCGATCGCCTTGGTCGAGCCGACGATGTCGGCGGTGGCCAGCGCCCAGCCATCCGGGAGGGGCCGATAGTTATCGATATCGGCAACGCTTTCGAACCTTGCGAAGACCGGCAAAGAAGCGACAAACGGATCGGACGCTGCAGCTGTTTCCATGAGCATCAGATACCACATTCCACTGCTTGAAAGTGAGTCGATCATGCTTCGAAATTGACTTGCGCAGGCTTTCCGATGATAGGGTCCGACGATGCGAATTGCCTTCTACGCGCCGCTGAAGTCGCCCAATCATCCCGTTGCCTCCGGCGACCGCCAGATGGCACGGTCGCTGGTCAAGGCGCTGGAGCATGCAGGGCATAGCGTCGAACTGGCATCCGAATTGCGCTTCTATCTACGCGAACCGGTTCCGAAAATTTTCGATGCGCTCAAGATCGAAGCCCGAGAGGAAGCCGCGCGGCTGACAAAGGTTTGGGATCGTGACGGCAAGCCCGATCTCTGGTTCTCCTATCATCCCTATTACAAGGCGCCCGACCTGATCGGACCCGAGCTGGCGTCGGCCTTTGCTATCCCCTGTGTGACAGCGGAAGCCTCCTATTCGAGGCGGCGCAACGCCGGTTTGTGGGCCGACACGCAGGCGTTGGTGGCGCGAGCCGTCGAACAGGCAGCGCTGAACATCTGCTTCACGCAAAGGGATCGTCAGGGACTGGCAGATGCGATTCCCGACGCCGCTCTCGGTCTGCTTTCGCCCTTCATCGACACATCGGCATTCGGGGAAATGCCGGCACGGGGTTGTCCGACGCGCCTCGTTACCGTCGCCATGATGCGCCCGGGCGACAAAGTCGAAAGCTATCGCATGCTGGCGCAGGCGCTCGGTCCGATCGGCCACCTGCCCTGGACCATGTCGGTCGTCGGGGATGGGCCTGCCCGTGACGAGGTCAAAGCGCAATTCGCCGGCTTGCCCGCCGACCGTATCGTATGGCTTGGCGCGATTGAGCCAGCCGCCGTGCCGGATGTCCTCTACAGTGGGGGAATTTACGTCTGGCCGGGTTACGGGGAGGCCTATGGCGTTGCCTATCTTGAAGCACAGGCCGCCGGCCTTCCGGTGGTGGCTCAGGACATCGCCGGCGTGCCGGAGGTCGTGCGGGATGGCCAGACCGGGTTTCTCACCCCGCCGGGCGATGTGGCGGCATTCGCTTCTGCCATTGAAAGGCTTCTGGCCCGTAACGACGAAAGAACCATCATGGCCGCGGAAGCCAGACGTTTCATCCTCGAAGAACGCTCCCTCGGTGTTGCGGCGGGGCGTCTGGCCGAACTTCTTGCGAAGATCCCGGTCTCATGACATCCGATCGGATCTGGCAGCCCTTGGTGGAAGAACTGGCGTGCCGGCAACGGGCGGACCGTAAGGCAGAGTTCTGGCTGCGTGACGATGACGCCGTGGATCCGACGCCTGCGCTCGATCGGCTGCTCGACCTCACCGGTGAATTCGCGGTTCCGGTCACTCTGGCCGTCATTCCGGCCCTGACTGACGAGAAGCTTGTCGTCCGGCTTGACGAGGCGCCGCATGCCGCGGTCGCCATCCATGGCTGGGCGCACCGAAATCATGCGCCCGAGGACCAGAAAAAGCAGGAGCTCGGTGCGCATCGGCCACGCGAGGCGGTGCTCGATGATCTGGCTCGCGGGCTGTCGCACGTAACCGGCCTGCACGGCGCACGTGCCGTTCCGATGCTGGTGCCACCCTGGAACAGGATCGACGCCGGCTTGGTACCCAACCTTGGATCGATAGGATTTGCGGCATTGTCGGTCTATGGGCCGCCGAAGCCGGCTCCACTGGCGGTCATCAACAGCAATGTCGACATCATGGATTGGCATGGCACGCGCGGCTGCCGCGATCATGGCCTATTGGTTCAGGCTATCATCGCGCAATTGCAGCGTGCAATCGACGGCGGCGAACCGGTCGGCCTGCTCACCCACCATCTTGTACATGATGAATCGGCCTGGCTGTTCCTCGAACGGCTGTTCACAGTCACCGCACAGACTGAAGCCTGCGCATGGCTTCCGATCGGGACATTGATCGGGCGCAGCGCCGGTAGAGGAAATAGCTCAGCGCTTTTTGTGCAATGAGCCCGGAAATTTGAGCGTCTGGCCATCCCGAGCGGCAAAAGCGCCGGCAAGCCTGTCTTTGGCCAGTTTCTCGATCTTGTCCAGTTCCTCGTCGGTGCGTGTCGGATCGTGGTGAAACAGCGCAAGCCGCCGCGCACCGGCCGCCTCACAGAGCTTGACGCCCTGTTGCCAGGTCGAATGCCCGTTACCGCGGCGGCGTTCCATTTCCTGGTCGGTGTAGGTGCAATCGTAAATGACGAGGTCGGCATCTTCGATCAGGGCGAGCACCGCCTGATCGAGTTTGTCCGGCTCGTGCTCAGTGTCTGTGATCACCGCCACGACCCGGCCGCCCCATTCGACCCGGTAGCCTATGCAGCCGCCCGGATGGATAAGACTGCCGGTTCGGACCACCACCCCTTCGCGCGGGCGAAGCACGTCTCCGGATACGAAATCGCGGCAGTCGAGGCTTGCCTTGCAGATCTCCAGTTTCACCGGAAACCACGGCGGCCGCATGAACTCATCGACCATCTGCCGGGTCGTCATGCGTCCTGCAAGATGCCCGGACCAAAGCGTAAGCTTGACGCTCCGGTCATAGATCGGCGCAAAAAACGGCAGCCCGATGATGTGATCGTAATGGCAATGGGTGAAAAACAGGTCGAAATCGGTCACGCCTGACGCCCGAAGTGCGGCGCCGGCAGGCCGTAGGCCAGAGCCCGCGTCGAATAGAAGCGTATGCTTGCCGCATCGCATCTCAATGCAGCTCGTGTTGCCGCCATAGCGAGAGAATTCTGGCCCTGATACCGGAGTGCTGCCGCGCACGCCCCAAAACCTGACCAGGAAAACTTCGTAGTCCATGCTACCCCTTCCCAGTCCCCGTCGCCCATCGTAGCCAAACAACTGCTGCTAGGCGAGACAGGTTTTCTCCGGGGTGACCTTCTCAGCAAGAGGCCAGTGCCATCGCGACGGCGAGGATCGAGCGCACGTCATCCGTTATTTGGTGCTTCGTGCGTCGATCAGATCCGCGGTCGTATGGCTTAGGCGATCGGCAAGAACCCGCAATATCTCGATGGTCATTTCCGGGAACTCCCTCATAAGCCTCAGGAAATGATCCTTGCGGATCCTCAAGACTTCCAGCGGACTTGCCGCTCTGACGGTGGCGGTGCGAGAGCTGTTGCACAATATGGCGATCTCGCCAACAATCGAATTTGGCTCCAGTTCGGCAACTTTTATCGGTCCGCTGTCGGAATCGACCAGAATATCCGCCCTGCCTGAAAGGATGACGTAGGCGGCGTCTCCCTCGTCGCCCTGCCGGAAAAGGATCTGGCCGGCGCTGTAGCTCACACGATCGGATGTGAACGCAAGCAGCTTGAGCTTTGTCGGGTCGATGGCAGAGAACAAGGGAACACGTTGCAGCATTGCAACTTCATCCTTGAGCAGCATTGTCGCAAACCTTCCCAAAATTCGCGTTTGCCAGACTAGAGCAATGGACGCCCAGATGGAATGAATTCTGTTTCCGGGACGGCGAGACGAGCCGCGCAAAAGGTGGCGAGCCCGATGTCGTGCGATCGGGCGATGCCACCTGGCAATGGCGTCCGCCAACCGGAAACTCGAAGAGCCGGATGAATCTGCGGCAAACCCTTCGGGTTTCGGCGGGATGTGGCCTCGCTGCGCCCGTCGTCGAATCCCTTGACCGTGCAGTAAATTCCCACCGGCAGAATGATCCCATCTGAATGTCCGCTGCTCTATGACAACAGTCCCTTGAATGTACCGTTCCCTGCCAAAAGTGTCTCGGGTGTTCCGTCTTCCACCAATTTACCCGAGTCGAAGACGATAACGCGATCGAACATCATCGCCATCGCCGGATTCGTCACGACCCACACAATTGCCGGCGAATGGCCGTCGCGCCTGGCTTCCTCGAGCACGTTCCGCAGCACCTTGTCCTGCATGCGCTGGTCGAGCGCCGACAGCGGCCGGTTGAGAATGAGAAAATCAGGACGCTTGAGCAGGGCCCGGGCAACATCGAGTTTCTGTCGCTGCCCGCTGGTCAGCCGCCTGCCGCTGGAGCCGACGTTGAAGTCCAGGCCGACATCCAGAAGTTCGGCATAAAGCCCAAGTTCGTCAAGAATGTCATAGACGATGGAGCGTATGCGATCCGGCGCGTCGGGATGGTTGTTGCCCACACGCCCGAACAGGACATTATCCATGACGGTGGCCGCGGCAATGTATTTGGCGGGATCATACCGTTCGATGGCATTCTGCAGCTCGGGCGGCAGGTTTTCATAGAACAGGTTGCGTGCAGCGACGATCTTGCTCATCAGTTCGTCGCTCAGCAGGCCGAAGCGGTGCCGGGGCTCGATATAGGCGAAGCTCAAGGTGACGATCATGGCGCGGTCGCTCTCCGAAACCGCCTCGTGGGGACGGTTCTTGAGCCGTTGCAGCAAGGTTTCGTAGGTGGGTATCTCCTCGGCGCTCATGAAGGCAAGTTGCTGGAAGAACGGGTGATCGGGCGGCAGGTCGGCAAACAGCTCGATCGCTTGTTCGGCGATCTCCATGCCCATTTCGTAGAGCGTGCGGTCGAGGCCGGCTTGCCTCAGAACAGAAGCAAAATAGGGATTGGCCGCCAGAGCCCTGTCGGCCAGTTCGGGGCCGGCGGCAGCGCCGAAGAGCAGGTTTTGGCCGATCGTTGCTTCCTTGTTGTAGGCGCCCGGTTCGAAAGGAACCACCAGTCCGCTCAGCCCTTCGTGTTCCAGCCGGGTTCGCAGCGCCGCACGCAGTTCGACGATCCGCCGGGCAAGCTCGCTGTGACGCGTGAGATCGGCCGAAGAGCGCAAGCCAAGATCCAGGATATCGCGCGATAGAACAACCGCGTCGAGTACCCGGCGCACGGCTTCAAAGAGGTCGTTCGGGCCGGTAGCGCCGGCGGAAACATAGTTGATCCAGTCGCTGTGGATATCAAGATCCGGATTGCCCGACAGGCGCGCCTCATGCATGTTCCAGCGGTGCTGGTCTGCCGCAGCATCGTCATAAGCCACCGATGTCAGCGGCGCATGCTTCAGCCCGTAGAGCAGGTTATCGCGCAGGCTTGCCTGGAACAGGAAAACATCCGACGAGGCATAGGACATGCGCCGGCCGGTCACTGCTTCGGGGAGTTCAAGCAAGTCGTCGGCGCCCGAAGCGACCCTTCCGCTGTCCGGCCAGTTCAGCCTTGCGAAGGCTTCTGCAAGCGCCTCGGCTCCACCTGTTGCGGTACTGAGCAGCGCCACCGTCTCACCCGGCTTGATCTTGAGGGAGACACGGTCGAGGAGCATTGCACCGCCATCATCTGCTATCGACAGACCGATCGCCGACAGGGGCTTGGTCATCGGATCGGGATCGTCGATCGTCAATGCCCCGATCCTCGGCGCAATGAGCCGATCGACGGTGAATTGTTCAACGACCTGCTGATATTTGACCTGGACATCCTGCCGCGCCTGATCCCAGTCGATCAGTTCCTTCATTGGTCCGGGCAGGTCCTTGTAGGCGCCGATCACGGCCACGAGCTGACCGACGTCCAGCCGCCCCTGGATGACCAGATACCCGCCGATCATGTAAAACAGAAAGGGCGTGAGCTGCGCGAGAAAATTGTTCAGAAACTTCACCATGAATTTCCATTGGTAAAGATCGAAGCGGATCTTGAAGATGAGCCCGAGCCGGGCAGCTATGTCGGCGCGCTCGTAGTTTGATGTGTCGTGGACGTGAACCGCGCCGATGCCGTCGACGATTTCGCCAACCCGGCCCGAAAGCGCGCGCGCCGTCAACTGCCGTTCGCGCCCGAGCACGATCAGCCGCCGCCGCATTCGCGGGATGAGCACGATCTGGACCGCCACGATCCCGGCCGCGATCATTCCGAGCCAGAAATTCTGGACCACGATGAACAGCATGGCCGTCAGCGCCTGGCCGCCGAGCAGCACCGGCTGCACGAAGGCATCGCCGATGAAGCCGCCCAGCGGCTCCACCTCGTCCTTCACCATGGTCGCCACTTCGGCGGATTTCACCCGCTTGAAGTAAAACGGCGGAAACCGCAGCACACGATCGACCAGATCGAAGCGGATACGCCGCAGCATGCGTTCGCCGAGGCGGCCCTTGTAGGTGTTGATATAGAATTTGAACAGGCCGTTGATGACGACCAGCAAGAGGAACACAAGGCTCAGCGCAAACAGCGTCGCCACGCGGTCGAGCTGAAAACCGGAGAAGAACTGGACCTCTCCGATGAACGGCAGGTTATAGTGCAGCCTCATGAATGGCTGGGTCGCGCCCGGTTGCTCGAACCCGCTACCTTGGATCGGGCCGTTGATGATCAGCTTCGGCAGGTCGAAGGACATGAAATACGGGATCATCGAAAGCACGACGATCATCAATATCCAGAGCTGCTGCTTCTTGGTGTGCGTCCAGATATAGCGGGCTAGGCTGGGTTCCATATGCGGCTGTGGACCCTTCAGTTGGAACGATGCAGGATGTAAAAGCACCTGCTGGCGAATGGCGTATCGGCAATTTCTTCGTCGCCAAAGACAAGCTCGAAGCTGCAGCGCACGGAGATTGTCCTGCGCTCAACGATGGAAGGAACATGCGAGGCGGCGCGATCCAGTTCCGGCGCATGATCGACAACAACGACATCGGCATTGCTGATCATCGAAGAATGCGGCTGGCCAAACGGTTCGCGGCTTCGGTAGGGTTTCGGCGAATAGCCGAGCAGCACGAGGCAGCAGCTGCGCGGCTGGTGCTGGCGAATGGACGCCGCTGGTCCGGACAGATGCAACAGGCTCTCTCCGGCACCGGGCAATGGCGAAGCGGCTTGCAGCATAATCACGTCCGCGAATCAACAGCCTTCCGGGAGGCAAGATTGCGTTGTGTCGCCCGAAATCCCAACCTACAAGACGAATATGATGGATGTCACGCAACCACGCAATGCCGGCATGGACTGGCACGAGCAAGCCTTTGACCTGACGCGGGGAATTGCTGCCTATGTCAAGTGCCCCCTGGTGGCAGCGCTGGCGCGCGTCATCACCAGGCATCCGAACGCCGATATCGCCAACGCCTTCAACCACAAGCAGGTCGCCTGCAAGATGTGGGCGCTCGACAGGCTGTTCGAAAGCTGCGGCGGCCGCTTCGGGCGCATATGGGTTCTGGGTGGATGGTACGGCGTATTGCCGGCAATGCTTTTCAACGACGCCCGCTTCGACGTCGCGGCGGTCGATAGCATCGACATCGATCCCGAAGTCGCGCCGGTCGCCCGGACCCTCAACCGGGAAGCCGGCGACCGGTTTCGGGCGCTGACGGCGGATATGTACGCACTCGACTATGCGGCCGGGCGGCCCGACCTGATGGTCAATACGAGCTGCGAACACATAGCCGATCTGCGCGCCTGGCTTGCTCTGCTTCCGCGGGGCACGACCGTACTGCTGCAATCGAACGATTATTTCAGCGAGCCGACGCACATCAACTGCGTGGCTTCGCTTGCAGCCTTCGAAGCAATGGCGGCGCTACGGGCGGTGCGGTTCTCCGGCGAACTGCCGACAAAAAATTATACGCGCTTCATGCTGATTGGAACCGTTTGACGCATTTCGCCCGGTTTGGGACAACGACATGCATAAACCAGGAGTTGAAGCGCGTCGCACGAATCTCGCCAGATGCGATGCGCGTTAGCATCTATCGTCTGTTTTGATCATGAACTTCTCCGAAACCGGGCCCCACTTTTGGGGACCATGTTCGATACCGCTGGCGCAGAATTTGCGCCGAGCGATGCGCGCCTTCCAGATCGAGACGATGCGCGGCTGGCGTCGGTCCCGCAAGCGCCTGCTCGATCGCTTGCGCCAAACCTTCAGGCGTTAGGTCCTTCTCCATCAGCACCGTTGCAAGACCGAGTTCTTCGAGCCTCAGGGTGCGAACCGTCTGTTCAGTTTCCCCGCCGGCTGCAAATGGAACGAGCAGTGAGCGACAACCCGCGCGCAGGACATCGCAGACCGTGTTGTAACCCGCCTGCGAGACTGACAGGCGGGCGCCGGTCAGCAGGCTGGCGAAATCCTCGCGGAACCGGAAGATGGACAGGACCGGCGAGGCATCGCGTGTGATCGCGTCAAACTCGTCTTTCGGCAGGTTGGGGCCGGTGATCAAACACCATTTCCCAGCGTTGTTGGCATGCCGCGCCGCTGCGATGGTGGAACTGACAAGGCTCTTTCCGGCAGCCCCGCCGCCAACCGACACCAGAACGTCGAACCGCGCGGAGGCCGCGGGCGATGGCGGCGCGGCAACGAGCCCTGTGTAGGTGACCTCGGCCTTGATCGCCCCAGCCAGTGGAAATGTCTTGTCGATGGTTGCGAAAGCCGGATCGCCGTGGACCATGACAAGGTCGAAATGCCTGTTGATCAGATCGACCGTTTCCTCGTTTCGGCCCGGCTTGACGCGCTCCTGAAGGATATCACGGACGGACGTCGCCAGCAGCGGTCTGGGCGACGTCGCGTCGATGGCCTCGATCAGCGGCAGGAGTTCGAAACGCATCTGCCGGCGTCCAAATGGAAACGCCTCGACAATGACGATATCAGGCCTGCAATCCCGGAACGCCTGCAGCAGCATCTCTGAACGCCATCTCTTGAAATCATCGTCGATGGGTTTGCCCCGCAGGTCGACAAGTCCGGAAAATCCTTCATCACGGGAGGTGACAGGTGGCAGGGTTACAGATTTCACACCCACTCCCGGAAACCCCGCGATCGGCGCTCCGCCGGTCACGACGGTTACGTCAAACCCGTCATCGACCAGAGCCGCCGCAATGCGGCTGGCGCGCGCGAGATGGCCGATACCGAGCAGGTGCTGGACATAGAAGAAAGCGCGCAGCCGCTTCATTCGGCGGCCCGCCACTCCCGCTCGAACAGTTCCTTGAGCTGTCCAATGCTTGCCAAATGATCGAAGTTGCCGCGCACGCGCCGCTCTGCGGCGTCGCCGAGGCGGGCGCGCAGCACGGGATCACGGATCAGGCGCTCCAGCGCCTGCGCCAGGGCAATTGGGTTTTCCGTCGGAACCAGCAGCCCGGTTTCATCCGGCGATAGAAGCTCCGGCACGCCGGAAATATCGGTCGACACGCAGGCAAGCCGCTGGCTCGCCGCCTCCACCAGAACATTCGGCAGACCGTCCCGGTCGCCACTTGCTGTGATCCTGCAGGCCAGGGCGAAGATGTCGGCGCAGCGGTAGTGCTCAAGCACCTCCTCCTGCGCAAGCGCGCCTTTCCAAAAGACGCGGCCATCCAGGCCGAGCTTTTGCGCCAGCGCCTTGAACCGTTCCAGTTCCTCGCCGCCGCCGATATGCTCGAAACGCCACGCCAAATCACCAGGCAAGAGGGCAAGGGCCTCCAGCAACGTATCGTAACCTTTCTTTTCAACGGCGCGCCCGACACTCAGAATGATAACCGGTTGGTCCGGCGCCGAGCCGTCATGCTGTTTTCGCGCCTCGCCGAAACTGCCGAAGCGATCAAGGTCGAGCCCATGATAGCTCAGATGCACAGACGCGTTGCCGTTAGCGAGTTTTTTCAGGCGGTCGAAGCCGGTTTTCGTGCAAGTGACCGTCCAGCGGGCCGAGGAAAGCTTGCCAGCTAGATCCCAGTCCGCCGAAGTCCAGATGTCCTTGGCATGGGCCGAGCAGCTCCAGGGCAGGCCACGAAGCTGGCTGGCATAGCGCGTCACCGATGCCGGTGTGTGCGCGAAATGTGCGTGCAGCCAGCCCGCGTCTTCCGGCCATTCGGCCGCCAGCACGAGCGCTTGCCCGAAGCGGCGCGCGCGATTGCGCGTAAAGTCGCGGCCGAGGTCGATAGCCAGCGATCCGAGCGCGCGCCAGAAGCCCGGCCGAAGCAGATAAGCAAACAGCGAGCGAACCACGCGCAGCGGCTCTTCATGCAGATATTCCGGCAGATAATGGACGGGCGCTTTGATCTCGTCATGCACGGGGTGGCGTTTTGCGTCGGTCGGCCGCCTGAGGGCGAAGAGTATCAGGTCGAACCCCGCACGCTCCAGACCGAGCAGTTCCTGCGCGATGAAGGTTTCCGACAGCCGCGGATAGCCCTTCAGAACCACGACGATCTTGCGATGTTGCAACTCAGATCATGCCTTCAATGACCGAAAGGTGATGGCCGCCCCGCCGGTCGAGCAGTTCCGCGACGATTTCAGAAATGTGAGGCAGCCCTTCCAGCGTCAGATGCGGATGGCTCTGCGATGGGCCGGGCCGGGCCGGCAGCACCTCCAGCGCATTGGCAAACCGCTGGGAATCCTCGGCTTCTTCCGGCAAAAGCATCTCAATGAGGCCGAGTTCGGCTGCGCGCCGTGCTCGAATCAGTTGTTCCTCGCGGGGCTTGACGCGCGGCACGATCAGCGCCGGCTTGTCGAAAGACAGTATCTCGCAATAGGTGTTGTATCCGCCCATCGCCACGACCGCCTTGGCGCCGGCAATGAGATCTTCCATGCGGTTGTCGAACTCGATGATCTTGATATAGGGGATCTCGGCCCCCTTCTTGAGCAGCTTGTTGCGCTTGCGCGCCGGCATGTAAGGCCCAAGCACGATCAGCGCCCTATGCTGCAATTGCGGATCCTGCTGATAGGCATCGATGACACTGTGGATCAGGTCGCCGCCGTCACCGCCGCCACCGGTGGTTACGAGGATATAATCGCCCTCGGGCCGGTGGCCGGGCAACTCGTTCTTCTGCAGGCTCCGTTGCAGGAAACCGACGAACTTCATCTTTGCCCTGACAGCCGGCGGCACGTCCAAACCGATCAGCGGATCGTAGAAATCCGGCGGACCATAGACCCAGACCTTGTCGTAGAACAGGCCTATCTTGCGCATCACATCCCTGTGTGCCCACTCTGCTTCGAGCAGATGCGGCGCGTCCATCACCTCGCGCAGGCCGAGCACGAGCGTGGTGCCCCGCGTCTTAAGGTAGGACAGCGTGTCCTCGATCTCACCGCGCAGGCCAAGCGGTTCCTTGTCGACGATGAAGATATCCGGCCGGAAGGTCTCGGCTGTGTGGCGGATGATCGACTGGCGCATCCTTAGCGTCTCATGCAGATCGATATCCTTTTCCAGCGAGGTGTATTCGCCGTTGCGCAACTTGATGACGCTGGGGATCTTCACGAAGTCGACACGGGCGCGGTAGTCGAAGGCGCCAGCGATAGTCGCACCCGAAATGATAAGCACCTGAAGTCCGCGGAAATCCTCGACCAGCGAATGCGCGATCGTCCGGCAGCGCTGCAAGTGGCCGAGCCCGAACGTGTCGTGGCTGTACATGAGAATTCGAGCATTTTGTACGTGCTGGGTCATTGTTGAACGTCTTTTGGAATTCTCGCCTGAGGACCGTGGACGACCCCGCACGAAACCATCCTCGCGGGTCTGCCGACCTGTTTTGGAACATGACGGCGCAATTATCAATTACCCAAGAGGGTCCATATGCAGAAGCCAGGAAGCTGCGTCTGCTCAGCAGCCACGCTGGTCCAGAGAACCTGCATCATTTTCTGGTCTTGATTATCTCGGATTAGCAGCGAAGATTCGGATAAGGCGGCGTTGGCAGAAATAGACGTTTCCAAGGTTGGGGTCGAGCTTTCGAATCGCTTCATCCGCTCCAAGTTCTCTCAAGGGAATCAAGCTATTGAGAGGCGCCTTTCGGGACGCTTTTTGCTTACAAGGCCAGCTTTGCCGCCTCCTGAAAGCCGATGTCCGAGTGACCAGGTTGACGGTCTCTTTCGCGCTAAAAGCAGCCATCAAAGGATGACAGGTCAGCGCTATTTGTCATCTGTCCAAAATCTGCCCCTGCTGATAACCGGCGCTTGCATACATGCCAGTGGTTCTGAATTCTGTCGGACTGACGCCGAAGCCACGTCGGAATACCTTGGCGAAGTAGTTGGGATCTTCGAAGCCGCACATGCCGGAAATATCCTTCACCGGAAGGTCGGCGGACATGGTCAGTAGCTTTGCGGCGCGGTCGAGGCGTCTGTTGAGGACGAACTCAGCCGGAGGAATACCTTCATGCGCCGCGAACACACGCGAGAAATGCGCGCGACTGAGACCCGAAAGCCGCGCCAGCTCATCGACCGGCAACGGCAGATGCAGATGCGCACCGATATAGTCAGTCACCTGACGCACTACCGAATTCTCCGCCACGTCATTTCCGTGCAGTTGGAACACGTCGTCATAGAGTGCCATGGCAGCCTCGTAGGAAATTGCCGAGGCGCGTGCCGGCGTTGAGCCGTCGCCTTTGACCAGCCGGTAGGCGCAGTCGGCCAGACTATCGACGGTCGCTGCCCGCAGGCTGAACACCGGTCCTTTCGTTGCCAGGACCTCTCTATGGATGCGCAACGCTTCCGCCCCATGCATCGATATCCAGAAAAACTCCCAGCGCCCGCCTTTTTCGACCCAGTAGCGGTGCGAATGCGGAACAACCAACAGCATCGTCTCGCCCGGAGCGATGCGGTAGGACCTGGTTCCGTAACGCAGGTTTCCGGTGCCGCTGATGGTGTGCTGCATCACTGTGAACGGCGTCTGCCCGCGCCTGCGGCCATCCCAGCTGTAGCCGGCATCCGTTCTCACGTCGTAGCCGGTGCTCGTCGGCATGGTGTGCAATCGCTGCCGAGCGCGCGGCAGGGAAATCATCTTCATCACCGGTCCAAGGTCGACGAGTTTTTGCAGCACAAAATTACCCTACAAAGCACATCTACGCCCTACCGGAGGGGCGTGATCTTACGCATATTGACCAAAAACAAAAGAGATGAGGATGAAATCCCGGTTGCACGCCGCCTGGTTGCGTGTCTTCCGAATAACACGCCCGGACTGGATTTCCACGAACCGATTTTACCTATCGGTCCAGTCCGCTTGCGGAGAAGGTTCGAATGAGCAGATTTAAGATCGCAATCATTGGCGCGGGCAGCGTCGGTTTCACCAAAAAGCTGTTCACGGACATTTTGTGTGTGCCGGAGCTGCGCGACATCGAGTTCGCACTGACCGACATCAGCGAGCACAATCTCAAGATGATCGAGTCAATTCTCCTGCGGATCGTCAAGTCGAGCCAGCTTCCTGCACGGGTGACCGCGACGACCGACCGCCGCAAGGCGATCGAGGGCGCGCGCTACATCATTAGCTGTGTGCGCGTCGGAGGTCTCGCCGCCTATGCCGACGATATCCGCATCCCCTTGAAATATGGCGTCGACCAGTGCGTCGGCGATACGATCTGCGCCGGTGGCATTCTCTACGGCCAGCGCAACATCCCGGTCATTCTGGATTTCTGCAAGGACATTCGCGAACTGGCCGAGCAAGGCGCGAAATTCCTGAACTATGCCAACCCGATGGCGATGAACACCTGGGCGGCGATCGAATTCGGCAAGGTCGATACGGTCGGTCTCTGCCATGGGGTCCAGCATGGGGCCGAGCAGATTGCCGAGATCCTCGGCGCCGGGGAAGGCGAGCTCGACTATGTCTGCTCCGGCATCAACCACCAGACCTGGTTCGTCGACGTTCGCGTCAAGGGCCGCAAGATCGGCAAGGATGAGCTCGTCGCCGCCTTCGAGGCGCATCCGGTCTTCTCGCGGCAGGAGAAACTCAGGATCGACGTGTTGAAGCGCTTCGGCGTCTATTCGACCGAAAGTAACGGCCACCTGTCGGAATATCTGCCCTGGTACCGCAAACGGCCTGAGGAGACCGCCAAGTGGATCGACATGTCGGACTGGATCCACGGCGAAACCGGCGGTTATCTGCGCTATTCGACCGAAACCCGGAACTGGTTCGAGACCGAGTTCCCGCAATTCCTCGAAGATGCGGGAAAGCCCTTCGATCCCGGGCGCCGCTCGAACGAGCACGCCAGCCACATACTGGAGGCGCTCGAGACCGGCCGGGTCTATCGCGGGCACTTCAACGTCAAGAACGAAGGCGTCATCACCAATCTTCCGTCCGATGCAATCATCGAATCGCCTGGTTTCGTCGATCGCTTCGGCATCAACATGGTGGCCGGCATCACGCTTCCGGAAGCCTGCGCCGCGACCTGCATTTCGTCGATCAATGTCCAGCGCATGTCCGTCCACGCGGCAATCTCCGGCGACATCGACCTCCTGAAACTGGCCGTGCTGCACGATCCGCTGGTTGGCGCCGTCTGCACGCCGGAAGAAGTCTGGCAGATGGTCGACGAGATGGTTGTGGCGCAAGCGCAATGGCTGCCGCAATTCGCCCATGCGATCGACAGCGCCAAGGAGCGGCTGAGCCGCGCGACGGTAAAAACGCGGGAATGGAAGGGCGTCGCCCGCCGCGAGGTTCGCTCGATCGAAGAGATCAGGGCCGAAAAGGAAGCCATGAAGTTGCGCGCGGCCGGCTGAGACATTGGTTGCGATAAGCCAATGTTCCGGAAAACCGGGCGGATAAGATCGTGCCTCGGCGAATGCGCCCGGGCAGCGCGGCACTGTCATCCGAGAAGCGGAATACCGCTTCTGAGAAAGCGGAATACCGCTTCCGAGAAAGCGGAATACCGCTTCGTTCGATGCTTGTAGGAGGAGAGCCATGCCATCGCGGCAGGCCCGAAGCATAAGGGAGAAATCAGGACAATGAACATTTTTGGCCGCATGAAAACCGCCGCCGCGCTCCTGTTTGGTGTATCGGCGTTCGTGATCCAGGCCGTGGCCTCCGAGCCGACGATCGTGCCGGAACAGCCGCCGTTTCCGGCGCAAGGCAAGATCAATTACGTGCCGCGCGATTCAATTCTGGAATTCAAGGCGCTATCCGAATATCTCGAGCCGGAGTGGGTCACCGAAAAATTCGTCAAGACCGGGAAACTGCCTCCGTTGGCCGAGCGGCTGCCGAAGGAGCCGATGGTCTTCAAGACAGGCAACATGCCCGACGGGATAGGCGTCTATGGCGACACGATGCGCCACGTCATCGGCGGCCGGCCGGAAGGCTGGAACTACAGTGCCGGGCAGACGCAAGGCTGGGGCGGCATTGACATTGCGATGTTCGAATGCCTGACGCGCACCGCGCCGCTCTTCCAGGTCGATGCCAAAGACGTCGAGCCGCTGCCCAATCTTGCCCGGAGCTGGGAGTGGTCGGAAGACGGCCACACACTGACGATGAAGTTGATCGAAGGCGCAAAGTGGTCCGACGGAGATCCCTTCGACGCCGATGACGTGATGTTCTATTGGGACGACAATGTCGTCGATCCGAACGTCTCGCCGCTGAACGGTGCAACACCGGAAACGTTCGGAGAAGGCACCACCCTGAAGGCGGTAGACAAATATACGATCGAATGGACTTTTAAGGACGCGTTCCCGCGCCAGCATCTCTATGCGATGGCCTATGGAACCTTCTGCCCTGGCCCCTCGCACATTTTGAAGACCAAGCATCCGAAATATGCAGGCACCACCTACGACGAGTACAAGAACGGCTTTCCGCCGGAATACTTGAATATGCCCGTCATGGGCGCCTGGGTGCCTATCGAATACCGTTCGGACGACGTCATCGTGCTTCGCCGCAATCCTTACTATTGGAAGGTGGACGAAGTGGGAAATCAGCTGCCCTATCTCAACGAGCTGCACTACAAGCTTTCGACCTGGGCCGATCGCGACGTGCAGGCGATCGCCGGGTCCGGCGATATCTCGAACCTGGAGCAACCTGAAAATTTCGTGGAATCGCTGAAGCGCGCCGCACAGGAAACGGCTCCCGCGCGGCTGGCCTTTGGCGCCCGGCTGATCGGCTACAATCTGCGCATGAACTTTTCAGCCAATGGCTGGGGCGAGCCGGACGAGCGGGCGCAGGCCGTACGCGAGCTCAACCGCAACGTCGATTTCCGTAAGGCCGTGACCATGGCCATCGATCGCAAGAAACTCGGCGAATCCCTCGTCAAAGGACCCTTCACCGCGATCTATCCCGGCGGCATTTCCTCTGGCACGAGCTTTTACGACCGCGCCTCGACGGTGTACTACCCGTTCGATCTGGAAGGCGCCAAGGCGCTGCTGGAGAAGGTCGGGTTGAAGGACACGGATGGCAACGGCGCCGTCAACTTCCCGGCCGGTACAGCTGGCGGCTCGGACGTACAGATCGTGCTTCTGGTGAATTCCGACTACAGCACCGATCGCAATCTCGCGGAAGGTCTGGTCGGCCAGATGGAACAGCTTGGCCTCAAGGTCGTGCTCAACACAATCGATGGCGCGAAGCGCGACGCAACCCAGTATGCCGGGCGCTTCGACTGGCTTGTTCGCCGCAACGAGCAGGAACAGACCTCAGTTGTGCAGAACACGACCCAGCTTGCCCCGACCGGTCCGCGCACGAGTTGGCATCACAGGGCAGGAACGGACGGCACGGTCGATCTGATGCCGTTCGAACAGGAACTCGTGGACGTCGTCAATAAGTTCATCTCCAGCAACGACAATGACGAGCGGGCTGATCTGATGAAGCAGTTCCAGAAGGTCTCGACGACGAATCTCGATACGATCGGCCTGACAGAATATCCGGGTGCGCTCATCATCAACAAGCGCTTCTCCAACATTCCGGAAGGCGTGCCGATCTTCATGTTCAATTGGGCGGAGGACACGATCATCCGTGAACGGGTCTTCGTCGCGGCCGACAAGCAGGGCGACTACGAGCTGTTCCCCGAGCAGCTTCCGGGCAAGCCCGGTGAAGGCGGTCCGATCAACTGACCGCAGTCGATTTCCCTCCGGCGAGCATCCGCCGGAGGGGGAGGTTGCGAACTGAACCGTGGAGATACCGCGCCTCGTGAAGGAGCAGATCGCCACGAGCCACAAGAGAAGCAAACACGATCATGTTCAGATTTCTGCTTGTGCGTATCGCCTCGGCGATTCCTGTCCTCTTCGTCCTGAGCGTCGTGACGTTCGCGATCATCCAGGCCCCGCCGGGCGACTACAGCGACTATGTGCGCTCGCAACTGATCAACCAGGGTGGCGCATCCTTCGAAAAGGCCGACGCCCAGGCGCAGGCCTACAAGATCGCGCATGGCCTCGATAAGCCCTTGCCCCTCCAGTACGTCAACTGGATCACCGGCATCGTCACCCGCGGCGATTTCGGCCACAGTCTCTTCTACAACAAGCCTGTCGCCGATGTGGTCGGCGAACGTTTGCCCCGTACGCTGGCGCTGGCGCTCGTCTGCCATATCCTGGCTTCGGTGATCGGCATCACCTTCGGCGTTTTGGCGGCAACCCGGCAATATTCCTGGGTGGACAGCGTGCTGTCGGGGATCTCGTTTCTCGGCATGACGGTACCGCGATTCCTGATGGCGCTGATCATCGTCTATATCCTGGTGTTCCACTTCAATGTCACTGAGATCAACAGTTTCCATTCCGCCCGCTACGGCGGGGCGCCCTGGTCGTGGGGCAAGTTCGTCGATCTGGTCAAGCATGTCTGGCCGGTCATCGCGATCGCTACTTTGGGCGGGCTCGCCTACAACATGCGCGTCATGCGGGGCAATCTTCTCGATACGCTGAACGCCCAATATGTCGAAACGGCTCGGGCCAAGGGCTTGAGCGAGCACACGGTGGTCATGCGCCACGCTGTGCCGAACGCGCTGCATCCGCTCGTTATGTATCAGGGCGTCGTGCTGCCCTACATGCTGACCGGCGAGATCGAAACCGCGATCATCTTCGCCCTGCCGACGGTCGGCCCGGCCATCGTCGGCTCGATGTGGATCGGCGACGTCTATGTCACGGCGACCTTCATGTTGGTTCTGTCGGTGACCCTGATCGTCGGCAACATCATCGCCGACATGCTGCTTGCAGCGCTCGACCCGCGGGTTCGCCTTGGGGGAGGGGCCGACGCATGAAAGCCGACGTCCAATCCATAATCTGCGCCTCCGTGCCGCCGGCCAAAGGCAATGGCAACGAAACCTATACCGCGCTTGTCTGGCGCCGTCTGAAGCGATCCTGGACCGGCATGATAGAGCTGATCCTTGTCTGCCTCCTGATGATCATGACGATATTCGCGGAGTTCTTCGCACCCGTCGATCCGAAGCTGACCGGCGTCGGTTTCGCGCCGCCTCAGACAATCATCATGACGGATCGGGGCGGGAACTTCGTCTTTCCGCCGCGCAGCTATCCGATTCGTGAAACAGATGAATTCGACCCCGTCACGTTCCAGCCGATCGTAGGCCCCGACTACGAAAACCCGCAGACGCTCGGCTTTTTCGTCGAAGGGTTCGGCTACAGGCTTTTCGGACTGATCCCGGCGCAGCGGCATTTCTTCGGCGCCACCGACGGAAGCCCGGTCAATTTCCTCGGCACCGACAAATTCGGCCGCGATGTGCTGTCGCGCATCATCTACGGCTCGCGCATTTCGCTGATGATCGCCCTGACCGTGGTGTTCATCATCACGGTAGTCGGCACGACGGTCGGCATGGTGTCCGGATATTTCGGCGGAAGGTTCGACGCGTGGGTACAGCGCTTCGTCGAACTGGTGCTCGCCTTTCCGCAACTGCCGCTTTATCTCGCGCTCACCTCGCTGATTCCGGTGACGGCGCCGACCAATGTCTTCCTCGCGTTCGTCATCGTCGTCATGTCGGCGCTCGGCTGGGCACAGCTGTCGCGCGAAGTTCGAGGCAAGACGCTGGCGCTGGCGCGGATCGACTATGTGCGGGCGGCGATGGCGATCGGCGCGACCGACCGCCGGATCATCTTTCAGCATATTTTCCCCAACGTCATGAGCCACGTCATCGTCGCCGTCACGCTGGCGATCCCCAATGTCGTGCTGCTTGAATCCTTCCTCGGCTTCCTCGGTTTCGCGGTGAAGCCGCCGCTGATCTCCTGGGGGCTGATGCTGCAGGATACCGCGACATACTCCGTCATTGGGTCCTATCCCTGGATCCTTGCCCCCGTGGGTGTCGTGCTGGTCACCGTCTTTGCGTTCAATGCGCTGGGCGATGGTCTTCGCGACGCCGTCGATCCCTATTGAGAAGGCCGGCACCATGGCTCTGACGGAAAAAACCTCGATTGCGCCGGACGAACGTCACGATCATGCGGTGAGGACCGGCAGTCCGATCATCGACGCCCGCAATGTCGCGGTGACCTTCAAGGTAGAAGGCGGAACCGTCGACGCGGTCAAGGATGTCTCGTTTCAGCTCTATCGCGGCGAGACCATCGCTGTGGTGGGAGAATCCGGCTCCGGCAAGTCGGTGACGGCGCGCACGGTCATGGGCCTGCTCACCAAGCGCGCCACCGTGGCCGTGCACTCGCGGATCGAATATGATGGGAAGAATGTGCTGAAATTCTCCGACCGGCAGCGCCGGGCGCTGCGCGGCGACCGCATTTCGATGATATTCCAGGAGCCGATGAGCTCGCTCAATCCGGTCTACACGGTCGGCGCCCAGATCATCGAGGCGATCCGCGTTCATCAGAAGATGAGCCGCAGGCAAGCAGCGGAGCGTACGCTGGAGCTGTTGCGGCAGGTGCAGATTCCGGACCCGGAAAGCCGCTTCAACCAATATCCGCACCAGCTTTCAGGCGGTCAGCGCCAGCGCGTCATGATCGCCATGGCGCTCGCCAATAATCCGGATGTACTCATCGCCGACGAACCCACGACGGCACTCGACGTCACCGTGCAGGCGCAGATCCTCAACCTCATCCGTGATCTGCAGCAGAAGCTCGGTATGGCGGTAATCCTGATCACTCACGATCTGACGGTCGTTCGCCAGTTTTCCGACTACGTCTATGTCATGAGCCAGGGCGAGGTGAAGGAGCACAACACCACTGAAGCGCTCTTCAAGAACCCGCAGCATCCCTATACGCGCCATCTTCTGGCGTCCGAACCAAAGGGCATGGCCAATCCGACGCCGGTGGACTCAGCCGTCATTCTCGAGGGCAGCAATGTGCGGGTGTCGTTCATGCTGAAGCATGGCGGGTTCTTCAAGCCGCGGCTCAAGGAACTCGTCGCCGTCGACAGCCTCAGCCTAAAGCTTCACCGGTACGAAACGCTGGGGCTGGTCGGCGAATCCGGGTCCGGCAAGACGACGTTCGGGCAGGCGCTGGTGAAGCTCCTGACGGCCGACGGCGGCGAAATCTTCTTCGACGGCGAACCGATCCACGCAAGGACACGTGACCAGATGCGGCCGCTCAGATCGCGGATGCAGGTTGTCTTTCAGGATCCGTTCTCCTCGCTCAATCCGCGCATGTCGGTCGGCCAGATCATCGAGGAGGGGCTGATCGTCAATCGGCTCGGCGACAACAAAAGTGATCGGTTGCAGCGCGTGGAGCAGGCGCTTGTCAGCGCCGGGCTTCCGCACAACATCCTGTCGCGCTTTCCGCACGAGTTTTCCGGCGGACAGCGCCAGCGCATCGCTATTGCGCGGGCAATCGCACTCGAACCGGAATTCATCCTGCTCGATGAGCCGACATCGGCGCTCGATCTCTCCGTTCAGGCCCAGATCATCGACCTCCTGCGCAAACTGCAGGACGAGCGCGGCCTGAGCTATCTCTTCATTTCCCACGATCTCAAGGTCGTACGCGCGCTTTGTCATCGGGTCGTGGTGATGCAGCACGGTAAAATCGTCGAGGAGGGACCCGTCGACGAGGTTCTTTCCCATCCGAGGACCGCCTACACCGAACGGCTCGTCAAGGCCGCGTTCGAGGTAGCCGCGTAAATCGCAGACAAGAGGCGCAATTCATGACGAGACAACCCAAAATCACGTTCATCGGGGCCGGTTCCACCGTCTTCATGAAGAATGTCATCGGCGATGTGCTGCAGCGGCCGTCTCTTTCGGGCGCTACCATCGCGCTGATGGACGTCAATCCGCAGCGCCTGGAAGAAAGCGAGATCGTCGCCGGAAAGCTGGTCAAGACGCTTGGCGCTGCGGCGACCATCGAGACGCATTCCAGCCAGCGCAAGGCCCTGGAAGGCGCGGATTTCGTCGTCGTTGCCTTCCAGATTGGCGGCTACGAGCCCTGCACGGTCACTGATTTCGAGGTGCCGAAGAAATACGGCCTGCGCCAGACGATCGCCGATACGCTCGGTGTTGGCGGCATCATGCGGGGTTTGCGCACCGTGCCGCATCTCTGGAAAATTTGCGAAGACATGATGGCAATCTGCCCCGACGCCATCCTCCTGCAATACGTCAACCCGATGGCGATCAACACCTGGGCGATTGCGGAAAAGTATCCGCTCATCAAGCAGGTCGGTCTCTGCCATTCGGTGCAGGGAACGGCTTTCGAACTCGCCCGAGATCTCGAAATCCCGCTCGAGGAAATCCGTTACCGTGCCGCCGGCATCAACCACATGGCCTTCTACCTGAAATTCGAGCATCGGCAGGCCGATGGCAGCTACCGCGACCTTTATCCGGATCTCGTGCGCGGCTACCGCGACGGGCGATTTCCGAAACCCAGCCACTGGAATCCGCGCTGCCCGAACAAGGTGCGTTACGAGGTGCTGACCCGCCTCGGCTATTTCGTCACCGAAAGCTCGGAGCATTTCGCCGAATACACGCCCTATTTCATCAAGGACGGCAGGCCCGATCTGATCGAGAAGTTCGGCATTCCGCTCGATGAATATCCCAAGCGCTGCATCGAGCAGATCGAGCGTTGGAAAGGGCAGGCGGCCGCCTACCGGAGCGCCGAGAACATCGAGATCGAGGAGAGCCATGAATATGCTTCCTCGATCATGAACTCGGTCTGGACCGGCGAGCCCTCGGTTATTTACGGCAATGTCCGCAACAATGGCTGCATCACCTCGCTGCCGGAAAATTGCGCGGCGGAAGTGCCGTGCCTGGTCGATGCGTCCGGCATCCAGCCGACCTTCATCGGCACCTTGCCGCCGCAACTGACGGCGCTCATTCGCACCAATGTCAATGTGCAGGAACTGACTGTCGCGGCCTTGGTGACGGAAAACCGCGAGCATCTTTATCACGCGGCGATGATGGATCCGCATACCGCCGCCGAACTCGATCTCGACCAGATCTGGTCGCTGGTCGATGACCTGCTCGCCGCGCACCGCGACTGGATTCCGGAGTGGGCGCGGATCTCGAAAAACGTGCAGGCAGCGTAAGGACGGAACGGTCCTGGTTTGGAGCCTCGATTCTCATCTCAAAAGGCAGACGTCCGGAAAGTGTAGCCGAATGGTCTTTGGCGCCTGGATAAACCGCCTGTCAGCCAACGAAGAGTACCATCGCAGGATGTAGTTTTTTGAGATTTGGGAGCGATTTCGACTGCCAAGGTATTTCCGAGCTTCCCCGGACAATGAGTTGGATCTCTGGATGCTTTCTGACCTCTATGGTAAATTTGGCCAATAAATTGATGCCCGACGAGTTAAGAAACTCCAAGTCTGATACATGTATCGTTATAGTAGTAGGATTGGAGGTAAGGACATTCATCATTAGCTGCAAAATAGGCGCATAGGCCTCAGAACTGGACAACCTCATTACGCCGTCAAAATAAACATCGCTTCCTTCGTTCCACACGCGATAATTTGTCGTTGTTATGTCCACGATTTTGTCTTCATTTCGTTTTAGTTATAAGTTTCTGATGATACCACAATTGAAGCATATGTTTCCAGGCGAACCTGATCCCTTTCGTCGGCGGGGCTGAAGACCCAAGCCAGGCTCGCGCCATAGTCGCTCATCAACGTCAGCAATCCAAGACCGGAATTTGTTGTCTGAGGGTCCGCGGCATTCTCTTCGATTCGCTGGATCAGGAGCTCACCCGGATCGCCGGCTGTGATCTCCGACAGAAGATTTTGAAATTTAGCCGTCGTTTCGACGTCAACAACATTCGAAACCTTGATTTTAAAACTTTCCGATTCTATGGCCGCCTCGATCGTGATCTCGCCTGGCGCACGAAACTTGACCGCATTTTCAATCAGTTCGTTGACTAGATAGCCAATGCTGTGTCGCACTTCCCTGTAGTCGTTGCGAGAAGACTGGAAGCGCAGGGCAAAAACGTCCGCGATGAAGTCCGAAGTAGTAGCGCAATGATGCCAACTCAGGTCGAGAGGTCCATCGAACAATCGCACGCGGCTGACGCTCTCTCTCATTCCAATTGCAAAGTCGGCTGTTCCGAACAGTGTTGTCATTCCTACTTGTGCCTCATGATCACGAGCGTGATGTCGTCGTGGATTTTCTGTGTTCCGATATGCGCCATCAGGTCCTCAATAATTCCAGTTTTGATCTCCTCGGCGCTCCTGCGATGATAGTGGCGCGCACTGTTGGAGAGGCGTATCAAACCGAACAATTTTCCCTCCTGATCTTCCGCCTCGGTCACACCATCCGTGTGGAGCACGATCACATCGCCGCTGTTGAACGGAATGTCGCGCGTTGCGATAAACGGCAAGATGTTGCGTTCGAGGCCGATCGGCAGACCAAGATTGGCGGTATCGATACGCTCGATCTCTCCATTTGCACGAACGACGAGAACCTCCTCATGCTGCCCTGACAGGGTCACCCTCCCATTCTCAAAGTCAAGAAAGGCCAGCGAGAGATGCTTGTCGGTGTTGGTCCGTTCGATATTTTTATAGATGGCTCTGTTCAGTCGATCGAGAAACTGACGTGGATTGTCCTCGCCAGTCTCCTGCAGTGCGCGTGCAACGGATTGAACCATCAGCATCAGCACACCGCTTTCGAGCCCGTGGCCTGTGACATCGCCGATCCCGATCTTGACCCGCGATCCCTCTTGCAAGACGTCGTAGTAGTCGCCGCCGACCTCGTCGGCCGGCCGCATATAAGCGGCGATTTCGACCCCGTGGATGGCTTCGAGTTCGCTGGCTCTCGGCAGAACCATCATCTGGATATGTTTGGCAACTGCAAGCTCTGCACCAAGGCGGAGGTTCTCATCTCGCAATTTGCTGTTGAGGGCGGAAATCTCCTGATTTGCGTCTTCAAGCTCCTTCGTTCTTTCATCGACGATTTGCTCGAGATTTTCCGTATGGAAGCTGATCTCCTCCGCCATCCGGTTGAACGCGATCCCCACCTCTCCCACTTCGTCATGCGTCGGAATGCTTACTCGAACTGAATAGTCTTGTGCCTGGAGCCGCTTTGCGGCTGCTGCAAGCGCGCTGAGGCCTGCGGTGATCCGCTTTGAGATTCCGAAGACAGCCGCAAAGACAATCAGGAGCGAAATGATAATTGCGATGATCTGGGAGACCAGGATCCGGTTGGTCGCGCTGGAAATGCTCTGTTGCGCTGCAAGCAGAGAAGCATAGATTTCCCGCTCCGGGACGACGAAGCCGAGCATCTGGTTTTCGGCTGTGATGGACCCCGTGCTATTCCAGAGATTGACTGCCTCCAGTCGGCGAAGCGCGACGATGTGAGGTTCGGCTTCGCCATCCTCCCAAATCGAAATATGCTTGATGACCGTCTTGTCGTCGGCAGGAAGTTCGAGCGCCGCAACGGCCGAATGCGTACTCTTTTTGAGCGAGCGATCGAGTCCGGTAACGCCTTGACCCGCCGCACCGCTTGCAATCTTGAGCCCCAGCGTTTTCTCGCCTTCGGGCTTGATCGCGAGCACATTGCCATTCGACATGGTGAGAAAACCGAAGCCCGTCTCAGCGACCTTCACGCTTTCGACGATTTCAGCGAGTTGATCGAGCGTTACGTCGGAAGCGACCATGCCGGCGACATCCTTGCGGTCCTTCGTCCAGAGCGGATGGAAGAAACTCACTATGAGCTTGCCGGTAATCGCATCGATATATGGGGCAGTCGCCGTGATGTCATCGCCTTTTACGGGGCGCGAATTCGGGTCCCTGATCCACCCCTGCCAGCGCTCATAGACGCCAGGAAAGAAGAAATCCCAGAAATTTGCGTTGTTGTGGCCCGGATAGAGCTTGTCGAAGGTTTGCGCCTGATCGGAGTAAGGAGTCGTGCGCATGATAGGTGCTGCCTTCGGTCCAACGTAATAGACCTGCAACTTCCTGGCGCCTGTTGCCATTTGGCTTGGGCCAAAAATGTCGAACGCCGCACTCTCCTGAATTTTGTGGAGAATTTCGGGCTTCGGTCGGCCATCGGGGGAGAGAAGATATCCCCAGATACTCAAGACCGAAGGCGACCCTTGTGGGCTCTGCATCCAGTTTCCCTTGGGGTCATGTATAAGCGGCGCATTGAAATAGGAGTCCGTCGCCAGCGCGTTGCCGATTGCCTCCTTCGCCTCTGGATGATCGATCAGTCTCTGCATGGAGCCTGCAAGTGCGGTAACCTCGGAGTGCATTTGGTCGAAGAGGAGATCGGCGCGCAGAGCAGTCGTCTCGATATAATTCTGGAGGTATTCCTGGCTCGCCTTGGTGAGGCCGCTCTCGATCTGGTACGTCGCGTCGCGGGAAAGCCGGTTGACGTTCCACAGGGCGACGCTCCCACCGACCAGGAGGTCGAAGAGCACCGCCCCGCCTACAACGATTATGAATTTCGCGCGGAAGCTGTTAGGCCGGAAAACGGACCAGGGTTTGGGGGAAATGGCATGCGACTCGCTCACAGTGGCTTACGTCCCGATGCAACCCAGATTGGCCAGCCGGCATATCCCTTGGGGTGGAGCGCAGCGAAAATGTGATCCTGGAAACCCTGTCGGAACCGCCTGATGAACGCCGGCGGGTCACCTCGCTTTGTCGCCATCTCGCCTGCATAGACGTTCTCCCATGCCGCGACGACATCTGCGAAGTCCTGCGGATCGCCGTCGTGGTTGGTGACCACGAAAGACTCGACTCGAATGTCTTCGAACCCCGCTTCGACCAGGTATCGACGGCTTTTGGGGCCGAGCTCGATATCCATCTGGAAGTGCGCCCAAAGCTTGGCGACTTCATTATAGGTCCACTGGATGCTATCGGCGCGCGGTTCGCCCAGACAGTGCGAGTTCTTTTCATTCGTGATGTAGACGCGTCCGCCCGGCTTGCAGATGCGAAAGAGTTCCTTGAGAATCAGTTCGGGCTTGTTGAACACCTGCAGGGAGTGTCGGCATGTGACCAAGTCAAACTGATCTTGGTCGAGCAGCATTTCTGACGCGTCGCCATAGGTATATTCGATTCCTCCGATATCGAACGCCGCAGCCACGCTTCGCGCATAAGCAAGGCTTGATCTGGAATGGTCGAGAGCGACAATCCGTGACGGCTGAAATTCTTTCTGCACGAGCACGGCGAAGTCACCAATTCCGCAACAGATGTCGGCCATGATGATACCGGATTGCATGCCGTGTCGCGGCAAGATTGTGCGCTCGTGGCGCCAAGTCATCTTCGTCTGTGTGCGGAGGATCGGAATGAAGCCGCCTTCTTCGAGGAAGCTCTGCCCCGGATAGAAATCACTGTCATACTCTTGAACCGTGATGTTCGCTTCGATTCCGTTCAAGCGCCCGAATTTTGTGGTCGTCCACCCGACAACGCTTGACGTTACGAGTACGAACCTGAGATCTGGTCGAGCACGACAGGCGTCAATAATGACCCGCGAGAAAGCATGAAATGCGGTGTTGTTCATTTGCGTCAATCGTTTGACGTTTACGTACAGGGTACCGCGTACACGAGCGATTGATTCCTTCAACAGGGCAATGCTGGGCGCAAGCTCATCGATCGACTGGGGCCGCAGTATTCCCGATATCGAGAACTCCTGATCGTTTACATCGTATTGCGCTCTGAAACGCGGGAAAAGGTTGTACGCGCTCAACTTGGCATGCCCTCAAGCGGAAGATCGACGACAAGAGTGATGATGTCAGCGCCGACTTGCTCGACTCGAAGGGTCGCGTTGTAGTCGATGGCGAGTTCCAAGAGAACGACTTCACGACTGGGCGCGAGGTCTCCGGACACTGAGTTGAGATAGCGCTCCATTGCCTCGGATCCCGTAATTTGAAACACCGCTTCTTCAAAGAATTGTCGTTCTTCGGGCATGCAAGGGAATGTCAGTTCGATCCTGTCCGTCTCACCCCGGCGGGACACCCTACAGGCTATTTCACCGCCGTAATGCCGCGTACGAAAGGCGACCTCCAATAATTCGTTCAACGCAGAGGAAAAGAGGTTTGAATGCCGTACGGAGTCAGGTCTGTTATGGCTGATCATTCGCGCCGAGTAGGTCGAGAGTTGATCGCAGAGTATCCAATCAGACATAAAGGTTTTGACGTCCAAATCGATCTGGATCATTGTCTCAAAGACTGCTTCGCCATCTTCGTCATGAGAAGCAATATTCATCGGCGTTCCTCACTCGTTTCTGGCTGCATTTTAGTCGAGCGATGCGACCCCTCAATTTCGTCCACGCCGCTATGCATGGGGCCGGACGCTGGATCGCCAGATTTCGTCCCCGCTTTCGCGTATTAGTTCCTTGGAAGATCGCCTGATGAAATCGCGCGTTGCCTCGGCTCCGAGTGGCCGTCCCAGGAAGTCGCCCTGGAGGTAATCACAGTCTTCCCTGATCAGCCACTGTGCCTGTCCCGGCGTTTCAACTCCCTCCGCGGTGACGCTTATTCCCAAGCCGTGCGCCATGCCTATGATCGATCGCACGATCGTCTGACTTTTTCGATCGGTTTCTATGTCTTTTATGAAGTATCGGTCTATCTTCAATGTGTCGAACGGGAAGTTCTTAAGGTAACTCAACGAGGAGTAGTAGGTGCCGAAATCGTCTAGCGCGATCCTTATCCCGAGGACATTCAGGGTATTCAGTGTGTCAATGTTGTCGACGGTTTGCTCGAGAAGAACGGTTTCGGTAATCTCGAGCTCAAGCCGGTCGGCGCGGATTCCGACTGCGTCGACGATCTGAGCAACCGTGTCCGTGAGCGAACCGCTCAGGAACTGCGCCGGCGACAGGTTCACGGCGACCGTCAGTGAAGACGGCCATCTCGTTGCTTGGCGGCAGGCTTCTTCGATCACCCATCGTCCAATCTCGTCCATGAGGCCGTCGGCTTCGGCGATCGGTATGAACACGCTCGGAGGAATGGTCCCGACTTCGGGATGCCGCCATCGCAGCAGCGCTTCGAAGCCCACGACCGATGCGGGAGCCCGAATGAGCGGTTGATATTCAAGATAAAGCTCGTTCCGGTCCAGCGCCATTCGAAGACTGCGCCTCAGGTTTTCACGCTGTTCGAGCAGGAGCTGCATCGAGCGATTGAAAATTCGCGCACAGCCGCGTCCGTCTCTTTTGGCTGCATAAAGGGCGATATCCGCGGCCTTCATCAACTGCTCGCCCTCGGTCGCGTGTCCCGGTCCGAATGCAATTCCGATGCTCGCGCCGACGAAGACGGGGATGTCGTTGATCATAAACGGCGCCTTGAATGCTTCAATTAACGCCCCCGCGAGGCGTTCCGCTTCGGCGGGCTGTCCCGTACGCGATTGAATGACGGCGAACTCGTCTCCAGCTAACCGGTATGCGAGTTCGCCGTCCTGCAGCGTGTCCCGGATCCGGCCTGCTGCCAGTTGAAGCAACGTATCGCCCGTGCCATGGCCGAGTGTGTCATTGACCGCTTTGAAACCGTCAAGGTCGATTTGCAGCAGGGCAGTGGCATTTGGCTCATCGACCACCGACAGAGCTTGTTGCAGGTTTTCGCTGAACCGCCGCCGGTTCTGCAATCCGGTTAATGCGTCGTGCGTCGCCTGATGAAGGAGCATCATACGCTCTTGCTCTTCCGGTGAGCCTCGCCCGCCCTGCTCCCTTTCTCTGGATTCAATGATTCCAATTCCATTCGCAGCGCCGAAAACGACAGCGGAACGGGGCGCCTCCCCCAGCGATCGCTGGAGATTGACATTTATTGGAGTGCCGCCGCGCAGCACGCGAACAAATTTTTCGATGAGCTCAGTGTCGACGTTCGGATAAATCTCCCTCAGAGCGACGCCCGCAACTAGCGGGCGGCTGTGGATGCTTTTGAGGTTGGTTGCGTAGTGCGTCAGGCGGAAGTCCTGATCATAGAACGACACACCATCAGTCGTGTTCGCCAAAAAGTCCAGGAGACGTGCTTCGCTGATGGAGGACGGATGACTCGGTGAAAGCTCTTCCCTGTTCGCTCCGGCACCCAGTGCTTTCGGACGTAAGAGCCACTTCCAAAGGCGGTACAAAATCCGCATCTCCTCATCCCTACGGTGAAGCTAGCAAACCATAAGGCTAGTTGCAAACCTATAGGTTGCGGCGGTGCTTGCGGGCAAGTCATAGAAACGCCATTGGCGGAACCGTTGGCGGAAACGCAAAGATTGTGCCCGCGGATGGGCTGGACCGAAGATCCAAAAGGCTCCCCAGCTTCGGAGAATGATGGACATTCGGAGAGCAGATTGAATGGGAAGGTTGTTTCCGCTCTCCCCAGCTTTCGGCCGCACATCCCGCAAACGCTGGGCTTCCGGGAGCCATGAAGGCCGGAGAATTGTTGGGCAATTTTGAAGCTGGTAGCGGGAGGGCGCTACCGCCTTTCCCCACATTCAGAGAACGGCCAGTTCAGGCTTCGCTGCACTGGCTGAGCAATTTGCGCCGTTCATTCTAAGGCAGCCGTTGGCCTTGCGCTGCAATGCGCGAGGCCGACGGTGTCCTGAAATGGACTTGGCGCACGCGTGATCATGCTGGCCGCGGCAGGGCTGCACTATCCCGGCGACTATGAGTTTGCCCTGGCCGGCATTCACACCAAGCGGTGGGAGGCGCTGCAGGCAGGCGAAATCGACTGCGCTCCGCAGCCCGCACCATGGAATTTCCTCGCGCAGAACCAGGGCTACAATCTGCTCGGGGAAGTCAGCGCCGCAATCCCCGAGATCGTCTTCACCGCTGTCATCGGCAAGGCATCCTGGCTCGCAGCGAACCGGGATCTCGTGGCCCGCTTCCTCAAGACGCTGATCGAGGCGCATTCGGTTACGAATGAAGCGGCCAACCATGGCATCACCCTGCCGATCTTCCAGCGCATTACCACACCCGAAAGCGAATCCCTGGCGCGACGGGGCCTGGAATATATGCGTGGCATGGGCATGTGGCCGCAGGGCCTGGCCATGCCAGACAAGGCGCTCAAGACGACGATCGACCTGATGGTCAGGGCGAACCTGCTCGACAAGTCGAAGTGCGATGTTGCCGAAGGCGTCTTCGACAGGCGCTATCTGGAAGGCGCCGCCTGATCACCAGCGGCCGGCGAAAATCTTCCACCGGCAGGCGCACGATGTTGTCTTTTATCGTGCAGCCCTTGCTGATCGGATCAAGCGCGCTTTCAGGGAGGAGTAAAACGCGTGCTGCTCTTCCTCGACTCTGAAATCACCTGGCGCTTGAAAACGAGGGCGCCACGTTACTTCTTGATCAGTTTCAAACGGAGGCGCTACCATTTTGCATAGATTTTTTCGATATATCAATGATTTAAGGAGTTTTGGTAGAGGGAGAGGACCTGAAATCCAACCTTCTCCGCGGATTTGCGATCACCTTCGTAATCGGGGTGTTCGGCTGATGCTGTTCAGTCGACGTGTTCAATCTGCGGACCTGGGTCAACCGGCGGAGCCGGCGTGCAACCTTGCCCCTTGCATTCCTCGACTGGGTCGTCGGCTGGTGGGAGGCAGTTTAGCCCCTCGCAATGAACTGGCGGCTGCTCAGGCGCTGCGTCGCCGTTTGGCGGAACAGGCTGATCCTCAGCGCGAACGGCCGGCATTACCAAGCCGATCAAGGCCGTGCACAAAAGCGCAACCCGAAGAAAATTCATTTCCGCCTCCTCGACTTGAGATCGGGCGGCACAGTACACTTTCGACCTGTGGCCGACATCCTTTCAGCCGCCAACGGCGTTAACACCGAGTTTCGGGGCTGGCCGGAAGGGCGGGCCGAATGATCAGCTCGTCACATGTTGGACCGAGGCCGGAGAGGAGCGCCGATCACGCTCTAGATCGGCGCGTCATCGCTATGCGATCGACGAGACTGCCGCACTCGGCGATTCGGATGAAGGTGCGCAAGCGCTTAGTATGATGTCCGAATTAATCCATAATCTGCCCCTCGGTTTCGATCGGCCTGTTAAGCGCTTATCAGCGCAGCGCGCCGGTCCCGGTCGTGCGTCATCATCGAGAAAGGGCGCACGTTCAAAACCTCCGAAAACGCCTCGTGAGGCCCGGACGTCCGGTTCGAATACCTATTGCGAGAAATCAACCCGCTCCTTCCGATTCCGCAATCGATAAAAATAACCGCATGTCGCCTTACGCCCCCATCATTGTTTCTGGCGTTTTAGATGGCAGAAATGCATAATCACCGTGATGATTGACTGGAACGACTTACGCTTTTTTCTTGCGGTTGCGTCGGCCGGGAATACGGCGGCCGCAGGGCGCCACCTTGGCGTAAATCAATCCACAGTGGTCCGCCGCATAACCGCCATGGAGGAGGCGCTCCGGCTTCGGCTCTTCAACAGGAAGCGGGACGGCTATCGCCTTACGCCGGAAGGCGAAGCGTTGTTGCAAGAGGCAACCGCCGTGGAGGCGGCTGTGCAGGCATTGACCCGGCGCGCCGCCGCTTTGGACAGCGCCTTCACGGGATCCCTGCGAGTGACGACAGCAGAGGGGATGGCTTTGGGTCTCGTGCCGCAACTGCTCAACGAGTTCCACCGCCAGTATCCGGGAATAAGGGTGCATCTGCTGATTGAGGACCGCTACAATGACCTCAGTGATGGGCAGGCCGAGATAGCGCTGCGCGCCGGTCCCCCTGGCAACGGTTCGCTGGTAGGGCGCAAATTGTCAGACCAATCCTGGGCGATCTACGGGAGCCGCAGCTATGTGGAACGGTGGGGTAGCCCGACGAAACCCCACGATCTCAATGTTCATCGGCTGATCGGTTTCGAAGGCTCGATCGAGGACATTACTCCGGCGCGCTGGTTGCGTGCCGTGGCTCCTGATTGCGAGATCGCCTGCCGAAGCAATAGTGTTCTCGGCTTGCTGTTGGCCGTACAATCGGGGTTTGGGCTGGCGCTGTTGCCCTGTCAGATCGGCGATGCGGAAGCGGACCTCGTCCGCGTCATCGATCCGCAGCCAGAGCTTACCAGCGGCTTCTGGATCCTCACGCATCCAGACCTACACACGCGGCCGAAGATCCGGGCGTTCTTTGATTTCATGGTGGAGGAGATCGCGAAGCATCGAGCTCTTCTACTTGGCCAGACGCGGCCCTCGCGCGCCAGTGCGGAGCAACCAGTGATGGCCGGCAGAACCTCTGCCGACGCAGACTCAGCAGGGTCCATCCGATCCGTTGACGCGGACCGCCTCACTTGAGCAGCATAACTGCCCGGATAGCTGATCGTGAGGACCGCTTATCCTGCTCGCTCAGGTGGCAACCGTGCCTAGCGATTGTTGATGAGGGCCGAGCGTCCTGCCCTATTGGGTAGTTGGCATTGGCCGGGCCCTGATTCCAACGTGTGGAGGTACGACAAACCGCGGTCGATTGACGGGTCATCGGACGCTTCCACGACGACTATACCCTGCGCTGACTGCGTTTCAGCCTGCGGTGGCCGGACGGCTTCGTGTGCCGAAGAAAGCTTGGCGTCCGGCATCCCGGCCGCCTGCTGCTGGTGTGCGGATCATATCGGAACCTCAACTTGGACGCAGCCCAGATATCGGGCTTCGTGGCCGTTTATCCATTCGTCAGCTTTGGCACCGAGCTGCCTTCCCGGTCAGTAGAAGACGGAGGGCATATAGGTTCCGATTGGCGCACGGTATTTGCCGATCGACATGAGCGTCATCGGCTTCACCGTTTGCATGCGGTGTTGGAGACACCACCGAAACAGTCCCGTTTGCCGGATCGGCAGCAGGAAGGAGAGGGGTTCGGAGTGCGCGGCCACAGCGCCGAGGAGGAGGTCCGTCATCCCGGCTTCGCTCTCTGCAACGCCGTGATTGGCAATCCAGAATGTCGGCGCCGTCATGTATGCCGCGATGCGACCCGCACGCTCAGCGACGAGAGGCGTGAGAGATCGCAACGCCTCCACCAACTCGCCGTGCCGAGAGATGCCGTGCACCTGACGAGAGAGTGCGTCGCAGGCGTCCAGGTCGTGCTCGCGCATCCGGCGGACGATGACGTCGGCTGTCGGCTTCCCGGCCGGACGGCCGGTCATCACAAGCACAGGTTCCCGAACTTCGAAGCCGATCGAGGCATAGAGCGCGATCGAACGCATATTGAAGGCGTCCTGAAGCAGGCGGATGCCCGTCGCGCCGTTTGCATGGTCAAGAACGGCCTGCATCAGCTGCCGTCCGATGCCGGCGCCCTGGGCAGTCGGATCGACGGTGATCGGGCCGACGCCGCGGATCGCGTCCGCCTCCGAGAGGAAATTGGAGCCGACCACGCGACCCTCCTCTTCGGCGACGACCCCGAATACCGATGGGTTCGTGGTGAGTCTTCGGGCCAGTTCAATACCGGCCTCAACGGCTGGGAAATCAGGCGGGAAGCCGTGCCGCGCTGCAATGCCTTGAAAAGCCTTGTAAATGATGTGGCCGCATGCCTCCGCGTCGGAGGGTGCAGCCAGGCGAATTTGTACGGTCATGATTGTTTCTCCACGGTGCCACGTCCTGTTGCTGCCGATGGGCCAAGAATCACTGCAGCGGGCGCCGCAGTTGGCGCCGCGGCTCGGTTGCGCCCGGCGCAGCCGGGCCAGCGCAAACCGTGAAGTCCTTAAGGCCGGCCGTGACTTGCCCGCCGCTGGGTTTGGTGCGGATGCTCGGCGCCGTTCCGGTGGTGCTTGCACGTCACCGCAGGGTTAAACGGAGCGAAGACGCCGTTCGGGTTTTCGCGATAGATCCAGACATGCCGGTCGTGGTGCGGCTCGAAGAGGTGCGCCTCATCCGCCGGCGTGGCGGGATCGTCCGCCATGGTGTCATACGGCACGCCTTGGAACGTCGGCGGAGCGTCGTGCCCAGCCTCCTTCCAAGCGCGCGCGAAGACCAGGTTCTCAACCGCCACGAGTTCGAGCGAGCCGTCGGCCTGTGGTTCGTAGATCAAAATCGACGGTATTAGAAAATTGGTGTGTATGCCGTTTCCATCCACGCGGGGATTGGGCGGGGCTGAGACCCCGAGCAGATCGAAACGGGCAAAGTGAATGCCCATGGCTCCGAGCTCGGCGGTATAGCCCATCATCTCCGCCGTGTCGCACAAGTTCAGCGGATCTCGGACGTAGCCCTCTGCTAGGGCTACTTTCACGTCTCTAAACCGTTCCGTTGCCGCCTTGACCTCGGCGACACTTGGTTCACCGGGTCCAGGCGATGATGCGGCGGGTTCGGCGGCGATCTCATAGCCACCCGCCGCGGCGGTGGCCGAAATGGCCGCCGCCGTGATTGCAGCGACCAAGCGCGCGGCAGTACCCGCGCCACGAATGTGACGTCCGTACATTGTCTTATCCTCTGGTGTGGTGGCACCGTGGGCGCTGCGCCCCGGTGGCGGTTTGCCGATCGCAGCGGGGCTGGCCGCACCATAGTCTGGAGCGGGCAGATGCCCGCCCATCAGATTTTCACACCGCTGCTCTCGATAACACAAAGTATACGGCTCGACCGCCGCGCAATCCATCAGCGCCTTTGGCCGTTTGATCGGCAAAAATGCATAATGGCAGCGCGATCGACCGGAACACCTTCGCCGCCAATGTGAAGCATTTAAGGGGCGAGGAAGACCGGGGGCAGGGTGACGGAAAAAATAACGTCAACCTCAAGAACCTAGCGCCTCGGTGTCATGCTCGGTCGAAGCGGACGGGTTGCCAGTGTCGATCGCCAGCGGTGAGGGGCAGCGCAGTCTGTCGCATGCACGGTGCGGGCGGTGGCGCACCTGGGGGCAAGTGGAACGGCAACTATCGCAACGGAGGCAGGACCAAACGCACATTGGCAGCCTTGGCGGTGGTCCAGGCAATGACGCGGATATGTCGGCAGACGATCGATGATCTATCGGATTAAATGGGAACTAGTCGCCATCCTGCTCGCCGCAGGAAGCCATACCGGACACCCACCACCGATTAGCAAATCAGCATCGACGAGTGGGTGAAATGCTTCGCGCCGAGCGCGTCGACCCCGGTTCGAACTATCGGTTTGCATAACACCTGCTATCCGTGCAGCCGATGTCCGCAACTGCGCCGCTACTGACCAACGTGCGACGCTGCCGACATTAGCTCCTGCATATTCGGAGCGCCGAACAGGCCGCCATCGAGAACCTCGGTGGAGGTCCAGCGAACGACACCGTCGCGGTCGAGCAGGAACTGGCCGACGAGCTGCCCCATGCCGGTGGCCATCATCTGTTGATCCGCTTCCGTGATATCGTAGCTGTCCTTCTTGTTCAGATACTCGAGCGCCGCAAACGGGTCCATCGGCTCCGGCATCTCGCCCGGCAAGTCGACCCGCATCGACTTCGCATCGCTCATCGAAACCTTTTGCGGCCATGCGCTCTCGTCTTCGGTGATCTGCATATTCGGCAATCCAAAGGCGCGATGTGAAGTCCGCTCCGGATCGGATGCCGCGAGCAGGCCGAGCATCGGGTGGTACCGCAGATAGAGGCGCGCCCGCTCGATGGGCGTGTTGACCACTGTCAGGCTTTCGATGCCCTTCTCGTTGAGGGCTGGGGTGAGCTGCGAAATCGTCGCGATATGACGCCTGCAAAAAGGACAATGGAGACCTCAACCAGCACTGGTTTCTCGCCACGGAAATCGTCGATAGCGATTGTGCCCTCGCGGGTAATCGCGTCGAGGACGAAATTGGGCGCCGTTTCGCCCAGATGCAGAGGGCCTACGTCGGTGCGGTCAGACATGCTTGATCCTCCTCGCGGGTCAATCCACTAACGGAAGCACGGCGGCAGTTCCGGCTCCAGCCCGTGTTCGGCACACACTTCCTGTGCGTGTTGAAATTGCAATGTAGCACAGAACTGGGCGGCGTTGGCGCGCTACCTTAGTGTCGCCACTTTCCGAGCTTGATTTCCGGTCATTTTCGCGCCTCGAGCCATCTCTATGGCATTGGTATCGTTTGACGTTATCGCCTTGCCTTACGCCAGCCGGCCGCGCGCGCCTCGGCATCGCTGCGAAACCAGCGCTCGCCCTTCGAAGGGCTGATGCGGGTTTCCGCATAATACTCCTGACCGGGGACGTGATAGATCTTGTCGCCGGTTTGACTGGCGAGGAATATGTTCCTTACTTCTGACTGGATCGACCAGGAAAAGGGCCATGAAAAAGCGCCAAAACGAGCCGGCCGGCGAAGATATGTCCGAATTGGAACTGTTTGCTCAGGACGCCATAGCTGCGGCAGGTGGCGATGCCGTGATTGCCCTGCTGAACGTGCTCGTCAAAAATGTCGAACTTGAGCGCGAACTTGCCTTGTCGCGGGCAGCAGTCTCGAATGGCTTTTCTCGCGGCTGGCACAAGGCCCGACCCTAGCCATGGCAAACACGGGGGAAGACAATTTCCGGATCGAAGTTTGGGATCGGGAGGAGAAGACGCTGATCGAGACCATCTGTCGATCGCCGGACTCATTTGTCAGCCAAGCGGCCTGGCAAACCGCCATCCGGCGTCGACCCGGCCTGCTCCTGATCCACTACAACAGCGGCATGTGATGGAAAAGATCATCACGCCCGGCGAGCCGACAGTGCCGCCGCAGACCATCGTAGAGGGCAGCATACATGCCGGGCTGGACGTATCGCTGAGCGATCTCCGCAAATGGCACATGTTACGGGCCTGGTGCAGAAATTGCTCGCACCATGCGAGGTCAAGGCGCCGGCCCTCATCAGGCGCTATGGCAGGGACGCGCTCTTCAGCACGGTCGCTGATATCAGCGTCCGATGAGGCGCCTGATTTTGGTTGCGCGGGTCACCGTTAGTGCACTCGCGGGAACAAAGGTCGTGTCCGCCTGTTAGATCACACCTCGAACAACAGGAGACTGCGATGCTCACGAAATCTCTATTAGCCCTCATGCTGGCTATCAGCTTAACTGCAACAGCAGTACCTGCCCTTTCGCAAGAGACGCCAACACCTACACCGCCTGCCGCAGCCGATGACGCTCGCGACGACTTCGACTGGGGTTGGTTGGGCCTTATCGGCCTACTGGGTCTGGCAGGTCTAACAGGCCGCAGGAGGCGGGACGACACTCTCGGTCGGACGAACGTCAGGTAATGAGATACGGCGGGAGCGCCGACCGCCGCTCCGCCATCCTCGCCGCCCCTATGTAGCGCTCTGCCTCAGATGTGAGATGCTGAGCACCTCACGTGCGACTACTTCTTACGCTGAGTCGTCTCGCCCGCGAGGCGAAATGTGCGGCGGGCTTCGGCTCAAGAGGGAGGGCGACTCGGAACATCTACGTGAGGCTCTCGCGTCCCGGACCCTTGCAAATCATACGGCCTAAGTTGACGCACACAACTTCGATCCCGGGCCAATGGGAGGGCTCATTCAAGCTTGGAACTGTGCGGAACCGTACGAAGCGGATTGCAAGCAACCAACCCGGTTGCCAGGCATTAATTTGGAAGCATTGGGAGGAAGGCCATGCTCCACGTTAACATGCCTCGGGAATTTGAGGTCGGCGATGAGGTTGCGCTGCCAAGTACCGTTATCACGATTCTCCCTAGCGGCCGCGCCAAAGTGAGCATTCCATCATATGACCATCCGTATTCGATTGATCCGCCGCCCAAAGCCCGGGCCGGAGACCGAGTGGTTCTTGTTGGGGACGTCACCCGCATAGATCGCGGAGCGAATAAACTCACTGTGCGGATTGACTGCGGCGGGGCAATTACGGTCGACAAGTCGGCGATCACTCGGCTGAGAAGGCACCGCAGGACTTCAGCGGGTTGACGCTACGGCGATACAACAGCCGCGCTTGCGTTGCGCAGAGCCTGGCGTTTCTCGAGGAAAAGTTCGTGAAGGCTGGCCGCACTGTTACTAGATCGCCCGCGGTCGCGGATCACCGCAGTGCCCCGGTGAACGCTCTGAGCTACGGGCCTTGATGCCCGACTTCACTCACTGTGTGGCTTGCCATGATGCGCGCAGGAAAGGCGTTCTAGGCACAGGATCGGAGAAACAAATCCGCTTGGCCCACGTTGCGCTTGATACGATCGCGCAGCCAGGAGGATCAAATGGGCACGCCGGAACGGGATTTTTCCGAGAAGCTCTGCGAGCGCATTAGGGAGAATGCTCCTAACGATCGCGGTGAACGGGCCGGTCTACAGCTAGTTCGCATGGCTATTGAAATGACGTGTCCCGCCGGCGTTCTGCCGAGCGAGGAAGCCGTCCTGCTGCTCTACGGGCCTGAACCCGTCCACGAGGGCGAAGCCCTGGCCAAGGCGATTATTGAGATTGTCGAGCGGCTAACCGAACGCCCAGACGTGGCTACTCCTCGTCACTGAAACCCAGCAGTGAAGCATGGCGTATGAGGCTGTGATCGCCACGGAGATGCTTGACCCGCAGCTTCACGCCGGGCCCGACCCACTGCGTCGCCGGCCGTTTCTTCATGCCCTCCGGCGGCGGTCCAGCGTGCTCTCGAACCCGCTTCAACAGCCTCTCCTTCATGTCGCGGCCCAGGGTGATGAACGCCGAACCGACATACTTCCCGGTGCCTGGCTCAGCCAAAAGGGCGAAGGCTGCCTTGCCAAGGCTCGCGCTCGACTCCCATCAATTCGAACTCGTCGACCGTTCTTCAGCCAGTTCGACGTCGGGCCGCTGCGATATCGACTACCGAGACGCTTCGACACAATGCCCTCATGCCCTGCCTGGTCGGCCACGGGGGCCGGAAATCAAAGAGACGGCTCGAAGAAGAAGTGATCAACGCGCAGGAAAGCGAAAACTGCATGACCTCCGGCAAGTAAGCCTTAACCACGCCGGCAAGGTACCTTTTTCAGACAGTCGACCTAAGCCCATAGTGCGCTTGAATACAAAGATCGCAGATCAGACATGGGTCATATTCGTCTCGGGAACCTGCCCACCACAAAGAAGTGGAAAGAAGTCGTAGCGCTCCTCGACGAAAGCGACTCCCGCATCGCTTGTATTGCCCAGGCCGTGGAGCGAGCGGCCGACAGGTCACTTGCGGAAGCGGTGAAGGACCCTGCTTTCGTTGAAGGGTTCTGGCTCCTGCTCAAAATTCCGCAGGCAGCCAAGGACCCAGATTTCCAGGCCGCTCTCGCGGAGATCGGTATTCAGGTTCCTCCTGATCCGTCCCTGACAGATCTCCTTTCCGGATTTAACGACGCTGTGGAGCGGGCGCGTCGCAACAGGGGGCGAGACATCACCGATTCAGTCTTATTGCCCGCAATGCCGCGATCTCCGCACTGAATAGCCACCGTAACGCGCCCCGGTGGCAGTCATTCCTGCAGTCGCGTCCACTCGCCCAAAGCAGACACACACTTGATAGCTGCTGGGTTAAACGCGATTTCCGCCGGGCACCAATCACAGTGAAATCAGTTCGCGGAAGCAGCGCCTTTTAGATAGCCCTCAAGAGCCGCCGCATTTGCCGAACCTTTGCGTATGAACAAAGCCGGTTTACCCAGAGGCGCAGGCATACGCGCCCATTCTCCTGAATACGCTATGTCGCTGCCGGTCCACGCATCAATCCACGCGCTGCCCTGAGGAAAATAAGCGTCGACCTCATCGGCACCCTTGTCGAGAACCGGCGCGACCATGAGGTCTTCGCCCAAAAGGAACTGATAGCGAATATCATGCGTGTTGGCGTCGTCCGGATAGTGAAGGAACAGATGCCGGACAAGCGGCAGACCCCGGGTATTTGCGTCGACTTCGAGTGCCTTGCGATAGGGAGCGAGCGCTTGGTAGATCCGTCCAAAACGGCTAAGATGAGCCAGCATCTCCGGGTTGCTGTCGGCCTGGACCGCGAGTTCGGGAACGATCCCTTCTTGAGTACGCATAACTGCTGTGAACGCGTTAAGCTCCATCCAACGCATCATCAACTCGGCCGTGCGATTGATGACGGGGATTTCCGTTCCGGCGATGTCGATCTTGAGGAGCACGTAACCGCCGACATCGCTATGCATCAGACTAAATCCGGAAATGCCTCCGGACAGGATACCGACGACGGCGGTCTTGATGCCGTCATACTCATCCCAACTCATCAATTGATCACCAAGCCAGAACAGCGTGGAGATTCCGGGGCTCTGCGTAAAGCCAGACCGGGCAAAGAAGACCATCCCATCGCCGTGACCTGTTTCGTCGATCACTTCGCGGCTTAGGCGCTGCCATTCTTCCGGATATTTGTTGTGCCAGACCCATGGATCAGCACCGTCATAGAGTTTGGCGTCAAGCGGCAATGCTTCGCCGAAGTCAAGCATCCATCCCCCGACATTCAGGGGCACCATATTCAATTTCATTACGCCTTTGATCCAGGATCTTGCGTCGGGATTGCTCAAATCGATCATGCCAACTTGGAAATTGGCGTTTTGGATGAGGTATGGTGATCCGTCAGCGCGCTGGACAAGATAGCCCTTGGTCTTTGCTTCCTGGTACAGCTGATCGTGCCCGGGAACCGTGGCGAGAAACGGATTGATGTAGATCAGTATCTTGCCGCCGTTCTTCCCAATGTCGTCGACCAGCTGCTGCCAATGAGGGTAATAGCTGCTGTCGAAAAACCAATTCCACCAGAGCTGGGTTCCGGCACTGGTTGGGTGAGTACCCTCCCAATCTTGCAACCAAAGACCTGCAACGGGAACGCCCGCGTCCCTTGTGCGAGCCAGACGTTCCCGAACCTTCTCTGTGCCACCCATGATGCCAAGAATGACACCGTTGTGCACCCAGTCCGGCAACTTACGCATGCGACCGGTGTATTCGGTGTAGGCTCCGAGCAAGTCGACCGGGGTTTCGCCGTAGAGGATGCGACCGGTCATAATGTTCGACCACAGCTTGATTTCGATCGCATCAGCCTTTCGCATGTCGAAAGCGCTATATTCGTAATTCTCCAGGAACATGGAGCGAACCCGGCTTGTCATGATATAGGGCGCGGGATTGCCTGTATGATAAGGGTTACCCCCGCTATTTCGATCTAAAATATCGACCAGTTCCGTCACGATCGGCTTGCCCCGTCCGATACCATGCTCTTCAACAAGGATCGGGATAAGCTTGCCCTTCTGGTTGAAATGGGTGAGTTGCGAACCGCAGCCGAAAATAGCTTCGTCCTTGGCGGAATCGACAGTAAGCAAAATTCGATTGAGCGAAGGCGCCTGAGCTCCGAAAAATTTGATCACGAAGCGTAGATGCGTTTCTGAAAGTGCTTCGAATGCGAACGCATAGGCAACCTTGCCTGCTTCGCCGGTAAGACTTCCTGAAACGGTGGCTCTGTTGCCATTGACTTCAATATTGTCGATGGTCGGCGAATCGTAGCGTGCAGCTATCGTGTCGCTGATTTCGAACGTTCCCTCCGGGGACCCAAATTCCTTTGTCTGTACAAACGCTTCCTGCGCCGCGAGGAAATCGCCATTCGATGGCGTTGCCCAGATCACGCGATCCAAGTTTTTTTTATGCGAAACGCTCAGTCGATTTTTGGTGTGGGATAACATGAAATCGCCGACCGGATAAGTTGTCGCACCAGGAGTTGCTGCTGCGCCTTGTCTTGACATTGCGGGCACTGCTACGACTGCAAGCCCAATGGCAAACAGATCTCTGCGCTTCATATCCATCGCTCGTTGCCTCATGTGGTAGGCGAATGACCGCCCATTACAGGCGCCGGCAAAGGACGGCCATGAGCCATTGCCGGCTCTACAATATCACCGCAGAATACAAACTGAACTGGCGAAAAAGCGCTCGCAGCGTGCTTCGATATACGCGTTTGCTTCGGAACCCTCGTGTTAGACAATGTCCGGTTGTCGAGATCTGGAGCCAGGAACTGACATTCCGTTTTCGTGAAGAGTTTCGGGCGCCGGCAGGCGTACGAAAGTCCCCGAGGAAGGAACCCGCGGGCCACGGGCGGTGGGCTATGGGGATTTCGATTTGCGACCGGTGTCGGCGATGGTGCGACTGCCGCGAGGAAGCGCCACGATGGATGCGGACAGACCGCTTCGTTGCGCCTCCGTGCGGTGTTGTCGGCCCGGCGCGCGGCTGGGCGCGGCTCTGTCGGCCTCGATGATCACGATGGGCACATGTGGATCCTTGCCAACTACTTGGCTGGTATCACCAATGAGGACGAGCTTGTCTCGGTTTCCAAACTGCCGCTGGGGCGGTGAGCTAGTTGTGAGCTTTCAATAGGTTGTCCATCCGGTCCGAAGCGAGGATGCTGAGGTTGTCGAAGCTTCAGAGTCCAAGGAGGGACCGGATGAACATCCACAAAAACGCGTGAAACACCTCAGGGGCGAGGCAAACCTCCGGAACGCCTCGCTGCAGGATTTCTGGGATGAGAGCTAACATGGCCGAGCGCTGATGGAACCGAATTGATCCGGTGCGACTTATCTGGCCCATGAGCACACGCGGAACAAACTTTCTTCATCAATGGCTTGCGAACACCGTGCCCGAGGCGGTGGGGGCGGATATTATCTCGGTTAGCGAATTGGCCCAAAAACTATTCGCCGACGCCAAGGCCCTCGGAATCAGCACCACGGAGATAGAGGAAGATACCGGCAGCGCCTATGAGACGATCCTGGACGCGATCGTTCATCATGACGCCGGTGTAGCTAGCTGATTATGGTCATGCAATCAGAGCATCAGACCGACCCTCGAGACGAAGGCCTCGACGCCTATTGCCTAGGCATGCCGCGCTCAGCGTGCCCATATCCACCATGGAAGCCGCAGCGCTATGCATGGCTGCTTCGATGGGATGAAGCCAAAGAGATAGACGAGCACGAAGAAGAGTAATTCAACCACGCCCAAACCCGCTGGCGTTGGAGGGTAGGGTGCGGGATGCCATCTTGATACTCTAGCAGATCATAGCTTCAGCCGCGCGAACTCGAGCTCCCGCTCGATGTAGACGCGGTTGGCCGTGCGGGTGGAGCCTCGCCGCGTGGGGCTGATTGAAACGAATCCTTTGGCCTGCAATCTCTACTGTGTCGCCATCGAGCACGGAGGCGCGGCCTTTCATGGGGCCGGGCAATGGTTCTGTCCAGTTTGTTATCGTGCTTTGGAGCCCAGAGGTGTTCTGTTGGCCGGCGGTGCTGGATCGCGAATTGGGTGACTGCGGCGGCAAGCGTGCCGACACCGAGGAAGATCAGCCCTAAGAGCGGTCGCGGCAGCCGTCGTGACGGCATTCTTCTGCCGGCGCGCTTTCGCCAGCTGTCAGCCTGATTGGCGCCTTGATAACGGTGGCCTTTGCCCACGCCCGCTCTCCCCGAAGAGAGAATGCGTCCATTGCGGAGCAGAGTCCAGCTTTGCGGCGTGGCTTATGCGGCCTGTGTCTGTCCGACAGTCTTTCTGCCTGGCATCGCTATCAGATAAGCCTAATGTAATTCATGATCTGGCCATTTAGGGGGCGCGGCTGCGCATTCGGGTTAGGCGCTAGCATCGCCGCAGCCTGCGCTTTCGGAATTCCTTTGGCATCGGCACATGATGACTGGTACGAAAAACAGTGCTGCCATGACCAGCATTGCGAGCCGATGGCAGACGGTGCCGTTCGGGAAACAAGCGAGGGCTTCAAGGTGCCGTCAGGCGAATTGCTGCCTTACGCCGACGGCAGGGTGCGTCAGTCGCACGACATGCGTTTTCATTGGTGCCATGCCCAAAAAGTAACGGGAGGCCGGCATCGTGAATTCCCATCTGGCAACCCTGACATTACGATCTGCCTGTACGTGCCGCCTAGGTCATTCTGACGTTCGGTCACGGGCTCGCTGCTGCTCCGCGTGTGTAGCGCAGGTTATCCTGGTTGGAGACGCACAATCCAGCCAGCTTCCCGAAGTAGTGATGCACGATCGGTGCCGATCAACTCGATCAGTTCGCGCGCTTGAGCTTCAGTTATTCCGGCTTCCTTGGCGAGGAACTGCGCCTGGAAATCCGTCATTTGGTCGCGCTCGGACTTTTCTTCGCCCATGGTGAGCCTTTTGCACTTGGATTGAACCGGAACGCCGGCGGGAGGGTTTTGTTGCGATCAATGGCTCCACTTTCCAGGCATTTTTCGCTTTCTCTGGAACACATGCTTGAGATGAAAGTTCGGGCAGTGCAGCAATCTTGTTCCCTCCCAACGATGGGCTGCAGATCGGCGATGCACCGATCGGCCCGCGTCCTTTCCTCATGGGGCGCGGGCTTTATTGCCCGCACGGAACATCAGGCGCGGGTGTGCGTTTCGCCGGCATGAAGCAACTTCTCAGCGAAATGGCCGTTTTGGCAGATCCAGGCTTTTGGGTCGCGCTGGCGCTTGTTCTGGTACCCTACGCCATCGGCGTCGCACTGCTGGTCTGGGTGGCTGGTTGACGGTTGATTGTGTCGCTCCCCGACAGCCGCCCTTTCCCTTCCCGCGCCGTTGGGGTCGGGTCTTGGTCAAAATTTACATTAGAAGCTTGGAACATAAGTGAGGCAGAGAACATTGTTGGCGCCATGGACAAGAACGATGGCGACAAACTTCCTGAGTGGTTTCCGGGCAAACCTGCCCGAGGATCCAGTGATCCTAGCCGATATCAAGAAAAGAATTTCGAGAGAGACCGAAGGTAAAATTGGGCCGGACGGTTTGGCGGTCACGGAGGCCAGGCGGGATCGCAATCTGGTTGAGGAATGGGAAGAAGCTGACGCCGCCCTCGACAGCCATCCGTCTGTGGTTCCGTCCGTGGTGCCGTTCCTGGTTCTGTATGTGCTCTCAATGTTGGGCTTGGCATGGTACGCCCTCGCTGGCAGGTATTTTCTATAGCGCCTTGAGTTTGCTTCTTTCATTTAACTTAGAGGCGGCAGCTCCCTGAGGGAGCTGATTTTCCTTCTTGGTCAGCCTCGCCATGGAACAAGCCCCGCTGCCTCACGGTGGCGGGCTACTACCTTGCAGGTCGCTAGTCAGAACTCTAACGCGGCCGATCTCGTCCAACTGCCCTTCATCGTATTTTTTAGATGCCATTTCACGGACGGCATCCAAGCCGAAGTCTTCGATCGCTTCGGTCGATGTCACTACCAGGACACGCTCTGTTCCATCAAAGGCTTCAAGCCACAGCTCGAACCGCTCAGTGGTTCCATCTTCGCCCGTAAAAGCTAAACCCATATGCCTCTCCCTAGCAAGCTAGCGATTCAGCCATGTGCCATGTTGCGGAGTTTGGAGGCGCGCGCTCCTGCGAGTTGCCCAATTAAGCGGCTGATGTAGCGGCTTGGCATGATGGAACACTTGCCATCGCGCGCATCGAACGCCTGCAGGCAGACCAGTAGATGAAGTGTTCCGATTCATCGTCTGCGGGGCTAGCGTGCGGCTTGCCTTTGCAGCCGGTCCCGATGTTGTCGGTCCTGATCCGCTTCATCCGTCCCATCTGGCGCCGGCTTGGCTACCGTCAAGGCCGGCGGTGCGCATCTTGGCGCGTGCTAACGCAATCTGCGCCTCGACCTTGGCGATTCCTTTTGCGTCATGTCTTCGGCGGCGATCAGCCGGCGTAGGGAGCGCATGATCTCCCCACGCGCCCAGCCGGCCTCCAGCATGCAATCGACGATCGCCTGAGGGACAAAATCACTGGGCGAAGGGGGCTTATAATGCCGACCCATCAGCAAGCTGAGAGAGCGGGTGTTGTGTTCCTCCCTTTGAGTTGGCGTTGTTGGGCCGCGTGTTCGATCGGCTGAAGGTCGGGGCTCAATCTGACAACCAACGTGGAGCGCTCGCATCTCGGAACATCGCAAACTACATGGCCGGCGTGTGGGACGAGCAAGAACTTCGGGTGCAGTCTTCTGTCCGGCCTGTTCATGCAGCCGTCGAAGCTGCTGGCCCTGATGGATCGGCGAACAAGGCCTCAATCTGCTTTGCAGAGAAGATCCGCGCGAGGTCGACTTCCTGTTTCAGGACCGCCGGTAGGCGACAAGCTTTCAGCTTCATCTGAGCGCATACAAATAGGCCGCGACGTCGCGAGCCTCCTGCTCCGAAAGGCCGGTCGAAGGCATTGCCGTATGTGGAACGATCTGTCTGGCGGCGCGAATCCAGCGGATCAGGTTCTCCGGATTGTTGGGCAAAAGCCCGCCGACATAGACCTTGGTGGCCAGGGTGGCGTCCAGGCTCGGGCCAACCAGCCCATGTGCGCCGGGGACGCCGGTGATCGTATGGCAACCGGCGCAACCATTGGCCATCATGATCGGTATGGCACGGGCAGCGATGCCACCGGTTGCATTGTTCGCTTCCCGTTCGACCCTGTCGGTGCGTTGCGACCACCATGTCAGCGCCGCTAAAATTGCAAGTGCAACAACGGTGCTCGTGGCGAAAATCAGCCTAGACAGGTTGGAATGCAAGCGACGCCTCCCGGCTTCTCTGTCCGCTCGAGCGGATCCACAAGCCCGCCAACAACAAGGCAGCTCCGCCGTAGATCAGGCCGGCCGGAACCCACATTACCAGGCCGGCGAGTTGCTGGTCTTCGAGCGGACTGAGGTGCCACAGTTTCGCGCCGGCGGCATTTTCGGGGTACCAAAGTCTCGTCGAGACCAGGAGCAGCACACCGAGCAGACCGGTGTGCAGCGAGGTGAAGAAGAGGTGCAAAACTGCGCTGCCATAGGCTTGTTCATGGCCTGGGCGCGGCCGCATCGCCCACCAGAACAAGACGCCGGTGCCGAAGAAGCTGGCATGCTGGGCATAATGGAGGAAACTGTGTTTGAGCGCAGCCTCGAACAGCGCCGGCACGTGCCACGCCCAAATCGCGATGGCGTGCAGGATGGTGGCGGCGATGGGACTGCTGGTCGAGGCCCAGACGGCCCGAAGCATTTTCGCGTGCCCGGCTGCGCCAAGCGTGTGCCGTAGCCAGATCGGCAGTGCCCACACCATTGCAGCCCCCGGACGGGAAGCGACCAGCAGAGGCGCTGCGACCGCCATCAGCAACTCGTGCTCGATCATATGTGCGGTGAACATGCGCTCAGCCAAAGCATGAAGCGGGCTGACGAGCGCAGACACCAATACGGCCCAGCCGGCAGCGAACAGCAGGGCCTGTCGCAATCGCAACGGGCGGCTGCGCCGGCTCCTACGCCACAGTCGAACGGAGCCTGCCGCATAGAACAATGCGATGGTCGCCAACGGCAGCGTGATCGGCAGCGCCAGCGTCCATCCTGGGGCGGTGCCGCCATAGCAGATCGAGGCCGAGAAGGGCGCATCAAAGCTCATCGCAGGCACTCGTCGAGAATGAGCGAGGCGGCGCCTTGCATGATTATGACCAGCGCAAACAGCACAGCGACCAGCATGCCCAGATTGGCGACAAACGCCTCAGTGTCGCGCGTGCGCTCTGGTTTGAAGGATGCCCCGCCCTGTTGCCGCGCCCGCCACGATAGCGCTCCGCCAACCAGAGACATTACGGCAAGCACCAGTGCTATGAAGGGTATGACAGGAATCCGGTGGGCGCACTGCCATTCCACAACGGCGTAGTTCAGTTGCGTCGACACGGCCCAGGCCAACGGCCCCGACAAGAGACCGCCCCATGAGGTCCCTGACTGAAGCGCGCGCATCTCAATCAAGCCTCGGCATCCAATAAATCAAGAGATAGATCGGAATCCAGGTCACGACGACGAAGTCCCAGTAGAAGACGTTGTCACCGACGTCAGCGAAACGACGGCCACTGTTGGCGTGGCGCGTGAACATCAAGACGGTCAACACCAGCGTGTCGGCGACATCGGTGATCAGGTGCGCGGTGTGCAGGCCGAGCAAGACCCAGAGCATCGAGCCGTAGGCGTTGGTGTCCCAATAGATGTTGAGGGCTGGGAACTCGAACCAGCGCACGACAAGCGGCGCGATCCCGAGCAGCGACATGGTTACGAGGCCAATGCGCACTGGCAGCATCGCGCACGCCTCGGCTTGGCGCTTCAACACGTGGTTGGGGACCAGGCTGGCGAGCAGCAAAAGCGTCACGATCGTGCCCGGCCAGTGGTTCGGCGCCGGAGCGCTCAACGGCCATTGCGGTGATAGATAGGCGAGGTAGAGACAACTCCCCGCCGCAAGCGCGAATCCCATGCCTTCGAGCGCCATGAAGGCGAGAGTGCCCCACCAGGTCGGGGTACGCGGCCCGTGCCCGAAGGTCGGGAGCTCGGAAAGATCCATGGCGGGACGCTGCTTCATTCCTCGTCCTCCGCATCGCCTTTCGGCCAAAACCAGCCGATCAAAGCGACGGCGATCGGTCCCGCTCCCCAAACCACTGCCCATGGGCTGAAGATCGAGTAGAGAAAGGTAGCCCCGACTGCGAGTGCGGCGAGCAGCGGCCAGACTGACGGCGTTGCCGATTTCTCGCGCACGTCGGGATGCGCCTCCGCCACTGTCGAGGTGACCAGTTCGCGTGCGTCGACCCGAAGCCCCGTCGCCACCGCAAGCGTTCCGCGTTCGGCCCATAGCGGCTCGACATGCATCACGACCGGAATGCGGAGGAAATTGTAACTCGGCGGCGGCGATGACGTTGCCCATTCCAATGTGCCTGCATTCCAGGGGTTGTCGCCGGCCGGGGCGCCCCTCAAGGCGCTGTGCACCAGATTGATGGTGAAAAGCGCGAAGCTCACGAACAGAACGACCGCGCCAGCGGTGATGAACAGGTTGATGTCACCCCAGCCGAGCTCCGCCGGATAGGTGTATACCCGTCGCGGCATGCCCCAGATGCCGACAATGTGCATCGGGAAGAACGCTGTATTGAAGCCGAAGAAGGCAAGCCAGAAATGCCAGCGCCCGATGCGCTCGTTCATCATCCGGCCGGTGATCTTGGGAAACCAGAAATAGGCGGCACCCAGCAAGGGAAATACCGACCCGCCGATGAGCACATAATGGAAATGCGCCACCACGAAATAGGTGTCGTGAACTTGCAGGTCCAACGGCACCGAAGCCAGCATTACACCAGTCAGGCCACCGGCGACGAAAATAAAGAAGAAGCCGAACACGAACAACATTGGCGTCCTGATGACCGGCCGTCCGTCCCAGAGCGTCGCCAGCCAGCAGAATATCTGCAGTCCGTTCGGAATGGCGATCAGCATGCTCGATGCGGTGAAGAAGCTTGCGCCGAGCTTAGGCAGGCCGGTGGTGAACATGTGGTGGACCCAAAGGCCGAACGACAGGAATCCAATGGCAATCAGCGACAGCACCAGCCCCAAATATCCAAACACCGGGCGCCGCGCGAAGGCGGCGATGATCGAGGACACCATCCCGGTCGCCGGCAGGAAAATGATGTAGACCTCCGGATGGCCGAAGAACCAGAAAAGATGCTGGAAGAGCAATGCGTCTCCGCCTTCGGCGGGGTTGAAGATGTGGGTGCCGACCAGCCGGTCCAGGATCAGGAATGTCGAGGCGATCATGACCGCGGGCATCGCGAACACGACGACGAAGGAGGTGACCAGCATCGCCCAGACGTAGAGCGGGATCTTGTCAAGCGACATGCCAGGGGCACGCTGTTTCAGAACCGTCACTATGGTTGCGACCGCGACGGCGAGTGCAGAGATCTCGGTGTAGGTAATCATCTGCGCCCAGACGTCGGCGCGCTTGCCTGGCCCGAATTCGGGACCGGACAGCGGCACATAGGCGAACCATCCGACATCAGGCGCCATATTGAGCGCGAACGAAACCCAGGCGAACATGCCTCCCGACAGAAAGATCCAGAAGCTGAAGGCGACAAGGCGCGGAAACGCGATATTGCGGGTGCCAACCATCAGCGGCACAAGGTAGATGCCGCTCGCCTGCACGATAGGCACGGCAAACAGGAACATCATTGTCGCGCCATGCATCGTGAACAACTGGTTGTAGAGGTCTGGCCCGATCAGCCCGCGCTCGGGGCCCGACAGTTGAATGCGCATGGCGACCGCGTTCAGCCCACCGAGGCACAGGAACACGAACGCGGTGATCAGGTAGTGCCGCGCGACGATTTTGTGATCGACGGTCGAAAGGGCGCCGATGATGCCAGGTGCGGTTTGCCACGTTCGCGCAAGCCAGCGGTCAAGGCTGGCATCGTCGAGGTCGGTGTCGCGCGGGCCGTCGCGCTCAGGGGGCAAATCCCCTTTTGAGGCCACGTCACGGTTTGGGGTCGCGTCACCCTCGTGAGCGAGGTCGGCGCCGCTCATCGCAAGCCCTCTAGATAGGCGACGATCGCATTCAACTCGTCGCCGTTCAGATCCACCACCGGCATATGGGCGCCCGGCTTGATCCCCTGCGGATCGGCGACCCATGCCGCAATGTTGCCGCGGCTCATCGTCAGCGTCCCGGCTGCAAGCGTTTGCCTGCTGGCGACATGGGTCAGGTCTGGGGCGACCGTGCCGCCGGCGATGGTGCCGCCGATCTTGTGGCACATCACGCAGGGCCGCTTGATGAACAAGTCGTGCCCCGCTTTCGCCTCAGGCGAGGCAGGCGGGGCGGCGGGCTTCAACTGGTCGTTCAGCCAGGCGTCGAAGACGGGCCGGTGCTCGGCGATAACGAAGGTGCTCATATTGGCGTGCTGAGCACCGCAGAATTCGGCACATTGGCCCCGATAAACGCCGGGTTTGTCCGCCTTGAGATCAAGAACATTCTCGACGCCCGGAACGAGGTCCAGTTTGCCGGCCAGGTTCGGCACCCAGAAGGAATGGATGACGTCGGTCGAGGTCAGAATGAGCCGCACCGGCTCGCCTGCCGGGATATGGATCTCGTTGGCGGTGGTCAGAATGCGGTTCGGCTGGCCGTTTTCATAGCGCACCTCCCACCACCACTGATGCCCGGTCACGCGGATTGTCAGCGCAGTATCCGAGCCGATCGCAGCGAGCGTCCTGTTGGCGAAGAAGCTCAACAGCGTTAGCCCGATCAGGATCACCGTGGTGGCCCCGAGCGCCGCAAAAACAATGTGTGCCTTGTGGCGCTCGGAAGCAGCGTCGAGGACAAGCGGATCGCCGAGCGGTCGTGCTTGCCGGATCAGGGCCATGGTCAGCACGATCATCACCAGCAGCCAGACCACGGTGCAGAGGGCGGTGAAGAACCAGATCAGCCACGCGAGCTCGCTCGCCGCCGGCCCCTTCGGATCAAGGGCGGATTGCCAGCCGCTGCATCCTGCGAGGGGCAGAATGGCGCCGCACACCACCCAAACCAGCCGTCTCACGGCGACTTCCCCAGCGTCGCGGCATTTGGCAGGCGATTTTCGGATGGGCGCACCATCATGTCGTCGTTGCGCCCGGGCGCGGCGGAAGAGGGTACGTTGCCGCTCAGCGAGCGGACAAACGCGGCAAGTTCCCAGATCTGATCGTCGGGGACCCTGTCACGGAAGCTCGGCATCCCGTTCGGGCGCCCGTCTCTGATAGTGGCGTGAATACTTTCGATCGAACCGCCGTAAATCCACTTTTCGTCCATGAGCGCTGGTCCCATGCCGCCACCGCCATGGGCATGGCAGCCGGAACAGTTGAACCAGTTGAACAGACGTTTGCCCTGGCTAAGATGAAACGCGTTTGCCTGGAACGCTGCTGCCTTGGTGTCGGACAGAGACGGCCGCTCGCCGCCTGGCACAAGGGAAGTGACCGGCGTCGGTTGCTTGCCGGAGCCGAGCGCCGACTGAGGGCGGGAGTCGCGTTCCTCGCGCTGGCATCCGACAATGGTGAGCAGTGCGAACAACAGCAAGGGAAATCCGCGGTTCATTTCAAGGCGCTCCGGCAGTATCGAGCCGGGGCGTGCCATACTGCGCCAGAATCGCCTTGATCTCGGCGCGGTGCTTTGCGAGGGCAGCGTCCACTTCGCCGCGCAGCGCATTATCCTCGTGACGCACGCCCATTGAGATGTCGTAGACCATCGGCAATTGCGGACCGTCCATCCGCGGTTCAACCGGCGTAATTCTCAGCGCTACCTTCTGTCTGGCGGCAAAGTAGCCGGCCAGCGGTCCCCAGACGACGGCCATATCGATATCGCCGCTCGCGACCGCTTCGATGATGCGCGCCGGAGGGTTCGGCGCAGAATAGTCGCCGTAGACCGGGAAGCCGATGAGATGGCCGACGATCCCGCGGCGCCCGAGCGCCTGGGCGGGTGGGGAGTTGGCGCCGTCGTCACCGATCAGCTGGACGCCGATGCGCAGATCGCGCAGGCGGGGATCGTTGAACGAACTGACTTCCGGCGCCTCCTTGCGCGTCACGAAGACGTAGGACGAGCGGTAGTATGGCGCGGTGGTGCGCAGAATTTCGAGGTTGGCGGGAGTGCCGGGCACGAGATCGCACAGGTTGGCTTTCAACGTGTTGCGGATGAAGCCACGGCGCTGCGCCCACCAGGTATAGGAAAGGGTTGCGCCAAGTTCCTTGGCGACAATCCCCGCGATCTTGTTTTCGAAGCCTTCACGGCGGGCGTTGGAGAAGGGCATGTTGTTGGGATCGGCGCACACCCGCAGCTCGCGCGCATTCGCCAGGGCGGGAACAAGACACAGGGCCAGTACGCAGATTGTCGCGACAAAATGTCGGGAACGCATGCTCCCCCGTCGCGCAGGCCCGTCGATCGCTTCAAGGCAGCCGGAATACATACAGCGTACCTCCCGGCGTGGTTACGTCCTTCAGATCCTTCATGACGTTGGCAAAGCCGAGCGCCGCGGTGGCGTCGCGCGGGTCGAGATCTCCCGACACGATGGCACCTGCCCAGCCACCGACACCCGACAGGATCGCGACATATTGGCGCCCGTCGGGACCGCGATAGGTGATCGGCTGGCCGATGATGCCGGAAGAGGTCTTGAACTGCCAAAGCAGTTTCCCGGTCGTGGCACTCACCGCCTTGAACCAGCCTTCCATGGTTCCATAGAATACGACATTGCCGGCTGTAGCGACGGCGCCGCTCCAAACCGGAAAGTTCTCCTTCAGGACCCACGCCGGCTTCGCGGCGGCGACATCCCAGGCGGTGAACGCACCGCGATGTCCGCCTGGCCCCGGGATCATGCGGACATTCATGCCCACATACGGCGTGCCGGCGATGTAGTTGACCTCTACGCCTTCTTCGTCCATGCACAGATTGTTGTGCGGGAGGTAGAGCAAGCCGGTCTTGGGCGAGAACGCCGAGGGCTGCCAATCCTTCAGGCCGGATGCGGTCGGGCAGATGTTACGCACGACCTTGCCGGTGCCGGTCTCTTTCTCGGGATTTACAATCAGCCGGCCCGTCTTGAGGTCGACACCCTTGCTGGAATTGACTGGCCCGAATGGCACCGCGGACAGGACCTCGCCCGTCGTGCGATCCAGCAAGTAGACATAGCCGTTGCGTTCCGGCCGGACGAGCACCTTGCGAGGCTTGCCCTGCCAGGTCATATCCAGCAGCACCTGCTCGTTGACGCCATCGTAATCGTGCAAATCGTGCGGAGTCCACTGATAGAACCATTTCGCAGTGCCGGTGTCGGGATCCCGGGCAAAGATCCCGGACGTCCACTTGTTGTCGCCCGGTCGCAGGTCGGGATTCCACGGACCGGGGTTGCCCGTGCCATGGAAGATAAGGTCCTGATCGGGGTCATAGGAAATCCAGCCCCACACATTGCCGCCGCCAATTTTCCAAGCGTCCGGCGGCCATGATGTGACGCCGAGATCCTTGCCCTTGTCCATATCGTAATGCGGCTTGAAGTCGGGGCCGATCAGCACCTCGGCATCCGGGCCGGTGCTGTAGGCAGTCCAGACGACATGCCCGTCACCGGCGTCAAGCGCCTTGATCCAGCCTCGCACGCCCAGTTCGCCGCCGGAATTGCCCACCAGAACCTTGCCCTCTACCACCAGTGGCGCCATGGTAATGGTCTCGCCGATGTTGATGTTGCCGATAGGGGTGTTCCAGATGGCTTTGCCGGTCGCCGCGTCGACCGCGATGGCGCGTCCGTCGAGCGTGTTGAAGAAGATTCGCCCGTTGGAGAAAGCCGCACCCCGGTTAACCACGTCGCAGCAGGCAACGCCCTGCGCAGCAGGTTCGGGATTGGGCTCGAACTTCCACTTCATCGGTGCGCCGGGTCTGGCGAGATCAAGCGCGTAGAGGATATTGGGAAAAGGCGTCACGATATACATCGTGTCGCCGACAACCAGCGGCGCAGCCTCCTGGCCCTTGTTAACGCCGGTTGAGAAGGTGAAGGCCACCTGCAGGGTCTTGACGTTGTCTTCAGTGATTTCAGCCAGTTCGCTGTAGCGGGTCGAGGCATAGTTCTTCGCCGGCATCGTCCACTGGCCATCGTCGGATGGGGCGGCTGCAGCGGGCGGCCTAATTGCAGGCTCCGCCGGCTGGGCAACGGCTCCGGCCGCGAGCGAGAAGCTCGCCAGCAAGGTCCAGCCGATCACCCTCGATTTGGTCCGACCATCTATCCTCGCCATCGCCCGGTCCTCCCTCCGGCAGGCGCCCAAACCTTGGCCGCCGCCTGTTGCACCTGTCTCATTCGTGCATCGAGCCGCCGACCCCGGCGCCGAGCTCCGCTGCAACGTCCGCCTCGCTTCCGGCACATAATGGGTGGCCCCAGCCGGAAGCGCTTTTCCCACCGGGGTCGAGATCATGGACGATGGCGTCTTTGCGATTTGGATTGACGCCGGCCGGCACCTTGTCCAGTCCAAGCGCAGCGCGTGTGCGCCAGGCGACATTGTGATCGGCACAGGAGGAATCGCCGCTCACGCCAAGTCCCCCGACGATCCCTTTTCCATCGTAAAGCGGCAAGCCGCCGCCGAATGCGACTATTCCCCCGACGGGCTTTCCCATCAGCGGGTCATCGGGACTTCCAAATGTCGACGGATTTCCGGCATAAGCGGCCGCCTGGTTGACAGGATTGGTGGCCTGCAGGCCGAACAGAGATCCCCCCGGCTGGACCGCCGCGTAGAGGTTGGCGGTCGAAAGGGCCATATCGGCAAGGCTGATGCCGTTGGCCGTACTGGCCTTTTCGGCTGCAATCAGCCGGCTGCCCGGCCATTGGGCATCAGGTGTGGGACCGCTGAAGGCGACGGCGCAGACTGCGCCGTCGCGAGCCACGACCGCCGCCCATTCATGGGTGTCGAAACCCCCATTGCCGGGGCCGCCGCTCGCCTTGACGCTCCCCTTGAGCGCGCTCAGCAGTTTGCTGTGGTCGACAGGACAGGCCGCCTGAGCCCAGGCTTTTTGTTCGACGTAGCCGATCGTCAGCAGGAACAGACCCGATGCTACTGAGGCAGTCCAATGACGATCCATCGCCCGCGCCGCGCTTATTGAACTCCCCCTAACGCATGAGAGGCGCAGAAGTGCCAAACATCATGAAATAAAATAGCAGATTGGTTCGGCTCAGAATCATCGCGATTGCGTTCAGACAGTGAAACAGTTCTGAGCGCTCGCGGTTGTGAGAGATAGAGGATGTTCCACAGCGAAAACTTTACCTCTCGCACGGGCCAGTCTGGCAGGCGATGAACCGGTTGAGTGGGCAGCAGGGTCATTGATAAACTGGTAATCAAAAACACGATCCGTATCGGCAACATTCACCGGCGGCACTTCTTATTCCTGTCCAGGTTCAAGACCAGGGCAGATGGCCGGCGGGTTTTCCCAGATGGGTACGCGGCAGTGAGCTTGGCTAATCCCCAATAGAGATTGTCGAAAGTACGGCAACTGCTAGTTACTCCCGCCTATAAAAGCAAATTCGCGGAAGCGTGCCGCGCCAAAATGTTGCGTACGTTAGAGACTTGCCACTGGCCATTGCGCGCTGTGCAAACGCCGCGGTTGTTTAGGGCGATTGCCAGTCCACGTAGGCTGGTGATGCCCGACCGCTTTATGGAAGCGATGATTGGCAGCACGGTCTGGGCAAACCGGTCGGCTTCTTCGATCGACATCTTCCGACCTTTCGCCGCAGCTTCAGCGGTGTTGGTCGGATTGCCGAGCTTCATGCCGGTCGTCTTGCGCGAGGCGAGGGCGGCTTTGGTGCGTTCCGAGATCAATCGACGCTCCTTCTCTGCCAACGCGGCGTAAAGGTGCAACATGAACGGATCGGCATCGGCGCCAAGTTCGGCGACGATAAACGGGACCCGCTGGACCATCAGTCCGGCAACGAAGGCGACATCTCGCGACAGGCGGTCGAGCTTGGCCACGACGACCGGGCATTTTGTCTGGCGGGCCAGGGCGAGGGCGGCGGCAAGTTGCGGACGGCGATCCAGGGCGTCCGAGCCCTTGCCGGTTTCGACCTCGGTGAACTCCTGGATGATGGCAATTCCCTCGGCTTCAGCAAAGCGGGCGACCGCGGCACGCTGGGCCTCAATGCCGAGACCTGATCGTCCTTGCCGCTGTGTGGAGACCCGATAGTAGGCGACCGCGCTCGTCATGGTGCTGTTTCCGGGGTGTTCAAACTGCAAACCACCGTTTGCAGTGTGCTCGCCGGCCCCATCAGGCAAGTTCTTTCTGGTCTTAGCCGGGTAGGCTTTCTCGCCGCGCAACGTCTGGCTTTGCGACTGCGGCGGTGAAACTTCGCCGACCCCTCCAGCGTTACTGCGTCTCTGTTCAACACAAGGGGCATCATGATCAATCCGGGGACGAGCACGCTTCTTCTCATTCTGGCGGCTATCGTGCCGGTCGCGGCGGCGGCAATTGCCGGCAATCTCGCTACCATTCCCAATGTACCGACATGGTACGCCCACCTGACCAAACCCTCTTTCAACCCACCGAATTGGGTATTTGCCCCGGTGTGGACGACGCTGTACCTGATGATGGCCTATGCTTTCTATCGCGTGCTGAAAGCTAACGCCGACTGGATCAGCTTTGCGGTGGCGATCTTTCTAATTCAGATCACGCTCAACGCGGCCTGGTCGTGGGTGTTCTTTTCCTTCCACAGCCCGCGAGGTGGCCTCGTGGTCATCACGCTTCTCTGGCTTGCGATCGTCCTGACCATCCTGGCGTTCTGGCAGATCGATCCGACGGCCTCGATGCTACTTTGGCCCTACCTGTTGTGGGTCAGCTTCGCGGCAGCATTGAACTGGGAAATCGATCGACTCAACTGACGCTAGTTTGGAATGTGCGACGACCACCTTGCACCGAGGGTTTGGGGGTCTTGAAGTTTAGGCTTAGTACCCGGTGACCTCGGAGCGCGACTGATGTGCCTCGAGCAAGGCATCCTGATCGTCTTCGTCGTGATCGGCATCGGGTGCCTAGTAGGCGGCGCACATCAGCAACTCATGCGTGGCCTACTGGGGAATAACCAGCGCTCCGTTCAGGCGCGCTGACGCGCGGTCTTGAGTGTGCTTAGCCGGCGTCCTATAGGCCACTCTGACTAATGGGTTCAACATGCACGAAAAACTGACAGCGCTCTCAAAACGTCTCAAGGACGAGCAGCGCGATCTACTTCTCGCCGCCCCCGAGCAAAACACAATACCGAGCGCCAGCACGATTCGACGAGTGGCCATGCTTGAGCTCAATATCGCTGCCATTGAGAATACCCTCGCCGACGGAAAATGATCCGAGCTGGGAAATGAGCTGACCAGCCGTCCGACGAGTCGGGCGTGCCACCTACAGGAGCTTCATGTCTTCATAGGTGGTCACGAAGGTCACTGATGTGTCCAGTTTTCCTTCTAGCTCATGGATGGAGGTCTCCGTCCAGCGCGCCCTGGTCTTCAGCCAGAAGATCGCTGCAGTGAGGGGACAGGTAACCGCCTCGCAGAGCTTCACCTCAGCCACATTTGCTGGCCTGAGCAGTCCAGGCACTTCCGTCGGATCGCCTTGGTTTCGCTTGCAAAGCGCGCCGCGTGTGAGGACTATGAACGGACTTTGCGTGAGGGCTATCAGGCTGGAGCGAGACCTAGCGTCAAATAAGCGCCAGATGGACCGCATCATCGGGCATCTTCGCGATGGCGTTGTGGAGGCCGATGAGGTGGCCGAAGAGATCAAGGCATTACGCGAGAGCCGAAAGGCGATGGAAGCCGAACTGGCGGTGCAGCCGGAGCCGGAGAAAGCCGTGTCGTTTCTTCCGGCTGCACAAATGCGTTTTGAGCGCGCAATGCGCGATTTGCATGAAGCATTCAGGACCGGAGGACTTGCCGGCATCGCGGAAAGCGCTGACTTCCTTCGAGAGATTATTTCGACCGCGACGCTCTTCCGCAAGGGAGACGGGACAGGTGTTGAGGTGGAAGTCAAAGGCCATCTGAATGGCCTACTTACTACGCGACCCGCTGACGATAGGTTCGTCAGTGGGAGCGCTGGTAGCGGGAGAGGGACTTGAACCCCCGACCCCAGGATTATGATTCCCGTGCTCTAACCAACTGAGCTACCCCGCCAGGGCGGCGAAAGGCCCGAAATCCGCCTCAAATCAGAGGGCATGTCGAAGCGTTCGCCAAGGTCGGGCGGATATAAGGTTGGGACGCCAAGCCTGTCAAGCATCGATGCAGCCGGTGTCGATGCAGCCGGTCTGGCGCCACACTCTATCGCATCCTGTCGCGTCGCCAAGCTTCACGGTCTTGAGACGCACTTTGTGTGTCCAGGCGGACGCACCTCGCTCTGATGGCCGAAAAGCTTTGCCGGGCAGACAATCGGGCACAGAAATGCCGGGTTGAGTTCGGCGGGGCGCGCCGCTATGTCTCGGCCACGAAATTCTAGAGTTGGAATGATGAAACCGCGCATTGCAGTCCTCGGTTGCGGATACTGGGGCAGCAACCACATCCGCACCCTCAAGGCGCTCGGCGCGCTGCACGCGGTCTCGGACGTCAACCCTGCCCGCGCCGAAGGCTTCGCCAGTGAGCAGGATTGCCTGGCGATCGAGCCGGAGGCGCTGTTTGTGCGCAGCGACATCGACGCCATCGTGATGGCGCTGCCGCCGCAGTTCCACGCCGATATGGCGGTGCGCGCCGTCCAGGGCGGCAAGGACGTGCTGGTGGAGAAGCCGATCGCACTGACGGTGGCCGATGCCGAGCGTTCGGTGAAGGCGGCGGTCGACAATGGCCGCGTCTTCATGGTCGGTCATGTGCTGCGCTTTCATCCCGCCTTCGAGACGTTGAAGGCGCTGATCGACAATGGCGAGCTCGGCGAGGTCCGCTATATCCATTCGCACCGGCTCGGGCTCGGCAAATTCCACACTGAGAACGATGCGCTGTGGGACCTGGCGCCGCACGATCTGTCGATGATCCTGGCCATCACCGGCACGGAACCGATCGAGGTGCGTGGAGAAGGGGCAGCGCTCCTCGACAATCTCAGCGATTTCGCGCATCTGCACATGCGCTTTCCCAACGGTCTGCGCAGCCACCTATTCGCGTCGCGGCTCAATCCCTACCGCGAACGGCGGCTGACCGTGGTCGGCACCAAGGCGATGGCGGTGTTCGACGATGTCGAGCCGTGGGAGCGCAAGCTCGCCGTCTACCGCCACGCGGTCTGGCAAGACAGCGGCCAATGGGCCTTCACCACCAACGAGCCGTCCTATGTTGCAGTGGGCGAGGGCATGCCGCTGACGCGAGAGCTCGAGCATTTCATCCACTGCATCGAGACGCGGGCAGAACCGCGTACCAGCGGCGAGGAAGCCATCAGGGTGCTGCGTATCCTGACCGCCGGCACGGTTGCCCACACCGGATCGTCTTCCTGAGAGAAGTGCGGCTGTATCAGAGCCTGATCGATCCCGATAGATCGGGATTATCGTCTATTCGGCGGGAATCTGCGCCGGCCGGGCCGCCAGCCGCGTCAGCATCGCCTCGGCCTCGGCGCCGCGTTCGGAACGCTCGATGAAACCGCCGCCGAACACGCGAACCTCGTTGCCGTCGTCGGAATAGAGCACGCAGGCCTGGCCGGGCGCGATACCGGACTCGCCGTCGACCAGTTCCACCGAAGTGATGCCGGCGTTGTGACGCAGCACGGCCGGGCGTGGCGGGCGTGTCGAGCGGACCTTGGCGAAAAGCTCTAGTCCGGCGGCCGGGATATCTGACAGCGCAGCATCGCCCAGCCAGTTCATGTCGCGCAAATAGATCTTGTGCGTTTCCAGCGCCTCGCGCGGGCCAACGACGACGCGGGCCCGGTCGGCGTCGAGATGGACGACGTAGAGCGGCTCGCCCGAGGCAATGCCGATGCCGCGGCGCTGACCGATCGTGTAGCGCAAAATGCCTTCATGGCGGCCGAGCACGCGGCCGTCGATATGGACGATGTCGCCCGGATTGGCAGCAGTCGGCTTCAGCTTGGCGATGATATCGGAGTACTTGCCGTGCGGCACGAAGCAGATGTCCTGGCTGTCCTGCTTGGCAGCGACCGTCAGCCCCATTTCCTCGGCGATGGCGCGAACCTGCGGCTTCGACAGGCCGCCGAGCGGAAAGCGCAGGTAGTCGATCTGCGCCTGTGTGGTGGCGAACAGGAAATAGCTCTGGTCGCGATCTGCGTCGACCGGCCGGTACAGCGCGCGATGGGCGCCGTTGGCGCCGGAGCGGATGTAATGGCCGGTGGCCAGCGCCTCGGCGCCGAGTTCCTTGGCGGTCGCCAGGAGGTCGGCGAATTTCACCGTCTGGTTGCAGGAAACGCAAGGGATCGGCGTTTCGCCGGCCACATAGCTCTCGGCGAAGGGGTCGATCACCGCCTTGCGGAAACGCTCCTCGTAATTAAGCACATAATGCGGAATGCCGAGCGTTTCGGAGACGCGGCGGGCATCGTCGATGTCCTGGCCGGCGCAGCACGAGCCGGCCCGGTGCGTTGCCGCGCCATGGTCGTAGAGCTGCAGCGTGACGCCGACGACATCATAGCCTTCATGCTTCAAAAGGCCGGCAACAACCGACGAATCGACGCCGCCCGACATGGCGACAACGATGCGGGTATCTTCGGGGCGTCCGGGAAGGTCGAGGCTGTTCATGGTTCTTTCGTTCTGCACGGCGCCTGGATGACGGCGCCTGAATGCCAATGGCCGGAATATAGGTCAAGCTTTCCGGGTGCGCCAGCTTCGCGAACCGGCCGATTTTTTTGAACGGATTCGGGCGCTTGCTGGGCAGATGCCTCAAATGCCGACGAAAAGACTAACGCGGCGTTCATGATCCTTACCTAGCTATTAGGGATCGCTTAGGCAAATTTTAAAGCTGTGGCGGTAATGTGGTGGGGATTGGGTCTTTGAGTTTTTAGTAGAGAGTACGATGACCGATCTTGTTAGACCGCGCGTGAAATATGTTATCGGGCCTGACGGCAGCCCCCTTACGATTGCCGATCTGCCGCCGACGAACACACGTCGCTGGGTTATCCGGCGCAAGGCGGAAGTGGTGGCGGCTGTACGGGGCGGGCTGCTGAGTCTCGAAGAGGCATGCCAGCGCTACAAGCTGACCACCGAGGAATTCCTGTCCTGGCAGGCGTCGATCGATGAATATGGCCTTGCCGGCCTGCGCACGACGCGCATCCAGCAATATCGGCATTAGGGCTGGTTCAAGGATGTCAAAAGGCGCGGCAATCCGCGCCCTTTTTGCTTTGCCGACAGGGTTTTCTCTGCTTCAGACGGTCAGCACCACCTGCCGATCGGGCTGACAAAAGGCATGAGCAGCGCCTGCTTCTTGGAGCAAGCATTTTCGCGTCGACCTTGCCGAGTTCCACAAGCCTGCGCGGTCGGCCCCGAGCCGAACTCGGCCGGAACCTGGTGGGCTGCTCAATCAGATAAGGTCCTGGCCGGAATCGCCTGCGCCCGACATCAGGATACCCAGGTGCGGGCGGTCGCGGAGCATCAAGGGGATTTGGCAGCGTAGGCCTGAAACTGGCAGTTGCTCGACCAATGAGCGGCGACATTCCAGATGGGCAACGACCTGATCGCTGGGTGCTGACCGGCCTTAAAGCCTTGTTTTCAGCCGATCATGGCGCTGCGGCCGCCGGTCTCGGCGTCTCGGATCTTGGTGTCGCGTGATTCGAGCATTTCTGCTTTGGAAAGCTCCGCTTCGGCTTCGCCGAGCAGTGAGTCGGCAACGCTACGCTGCTGGGCGAGGTCGCTTTGCGAATTTCTGAGATTGTCGCGGCGCAAGCGTGCTGCCTTGGCGAAGGTCGGATAGGCAAAATGGTTGATGTCGGTGATGCCGGCTTTCTTTTCTTCGGCAGTGATCTGGAGTTCCAGTTCGACAGCCATGCGCTCGAATTCGGCGATCATCATGTCGAGTTGCAGCAACTGCCGCCGCTTCTCGCTCACCTGAAACTGCTTCAGCCGAACGAGGTTTTCACGTGACTTCATGATTCGGTACTCCTGGAAACGCACACCTGCACATATCGTCTAATCCGCCTGGCAAACTCAGGCTTCGACCCGCTTCCACCGACTTTACCAGAACTATGGGAAACAAATTCCTAAAGTTTTTTGCCGGCGGTAACCATTCGTTTACGGGCATTGTTAATCATACGGCTCAGGACTTAAGGCCGGGTAAAAATTCCGGCCCCATCCGGAAGCACGGCTAGCGAGTCCCTGGAGTCACTTAGTCTGGCTTATTAATGTTTTGCATTAGCGGTTTGGTTCTTAGATTCACTATTAGATTCAACAAGGTGTAGAAAAGGGTTAAAAAATCTGGTACCGTCAACGGCACGGAATTAGGTTTTGTTAACCATTCGATGGCAGCCTCTGCTCAGGCAATCACTGCTCCGGTCCTGGACGGGTCGTGAAATGGTCCGGCAGCAGAAAAGGGGAATGAAATGCGTGTTCTGCTGATAGAAGATGACAGTGCGACCGCACAGAGCATCGAGCTGATGCTGAAATCGGAAAGTTTCAATGTCTATACAACCGATCTTGGCGAAGAAGGGGTCGATCTAGGTAAGCTCTACGACTACGACATCATCCTTCTCGACCTTAATCTCCCCGACATGTCGGGATACGAGGTGTTGAGAACACTTCGCCTTTCCAAAGTGAAGACGCCGATCCTTATCCTCTCCGGCATGGCCGGCATCGAGGACAAGGTACGTGGCCTCGGCTTCGGCGCAGACGACTATATGACCAAGCCGTTCCACAAGGACGAACTGGTCGCCCGCATCCACGCCATCGTGCGGCGTTCCAAGGGCCATGCCCAGTCGGTCATCACCACCGGCGACCTGGTGGTCAACCTTGATGCCAAGACCGTCGAGGTCGGTGGCCAGCGCGTGCATCTGACCGGCAAGGAATACCAGATGCTGGAGCTGCTCTCGCTGCGCAAGGGCACCACGCTCACGAAGGAAATGTTCCTCAACCACCTTTACGGCGGCATGGACGAACCGGAACTGAAGATCATCGACGTCTTTATCTGCAAGCTGCGCAAGAAGCTCGACGCTGCTTCCGGCGGCCAGAACTACATCGAGACGGTTTGGGGTCGCGGCTACGTGCTTCGCGAGCCGGAAGACATCCGCGTCAGCGCCTGAGCTGACGACGCCGATCCGATCGATTTTTCCGACTAAAATCCGGCTTCGGCCGGATTTTGCGTTTTTATGTCGCAGATATTGGAGCGCCGATTTCCGCGGCCATGCGCCAGCGGCGGTGAATCAGGCGGCAAATCTCAAGCTGCGGAAGCGCTCGAGAAGTTGCGGCCGAGTGAACGGCTTCAGCAGATAGCCTTGGGCGCCGGCGCGCTTTGCCCGCATGATCGACGCGACGTCGACCTCAACCAGCAAAATCAGGATCTGGGGTTGTATCGGACTTTCCATGGCGCGTACGCGGCGAATGACGTCCTCGGCCTGCATGTCCGGCAAGGCGCCGTCGACAATGATGATATCCGGCATGTCGGCAGTGCACATCTCAACCGCATCAAGCCCGCTGGCAGCTTCGATGACCAGCATGTCGGAACCACCCAGGATGCGCTTTGCAACCCTCCTGATGACGCTCGAATCGTCGATGAACATGCAGCGTTTCATTTTCCGGGCCCTCTTTGCCATGCGGCAATCCGGCAGCGTCGCGGTACTGAAAGGCACCGTAGGATCAATCCGGTAAAGAAGCTGAAAAGCCGATAGGTAAAATTTTTGCAAGAACAGCTTTTACGGAAACTTCTTGACCGATGCTTCGGCCGAACTAGCCTGGATGGCTCATTTCATTCCACCGTGATGGCGTAGTAAATATTGTCTAAAAACTCTTATCTGTTCTTTTCAATCATTTCTTAGTAACTTCAAGCAGCCGAGAGAACGATTTCTTCTGCGGTCGCGTGGATCGATATTGTCATGTTCGCCTCGCGCGCCAAAAGCAGTGTGTAGTAGGGCTGCACCGAATGCGCGTCGATCGGTTCTTCAGGCTTGTTGCCGGAATGGAGCTCCAGGAATTTGGGCGGCACGCGCAGCATCGGACCGCTCGCGGCGAGCGCAAAGCGTGGTTCCGTGTCGAGGTTTTCAAGCGTGACCGTAAGCTTGCCGCCACGCGGAATGGCAGCGTTGGCGACGAGAATGAGGTTGAGCAGCAGCTTTACCTTGTTCTTGGGCAGCAGCGCACGGGTTCCATTCCAGATCAGTTCCGGCTTCTCGTTCTTCAAGAAGGCGATCGCAACGGCCTCGGCATCGCCGGTGTCGATCATCATGCCGGCAGAACCGGCTGCGCCGAAGGCGATGCGGGCGAATTGCAGGCGGGCCGAAGCGTTTCTGGCGCTCTGGCGAATCAATTTCATGGCGTCTTCGTCGGCGCCGCCTTCGTCGAGCAGTTCAAGCCCGTTGTTTATGGCGCCGACCGGCGAAATGATGTCGTGGCAGACCCGGCTGCACAAAAGCGCGGCGAGATCGGGTGCGGAAAGGGTGAAAAGCTCGGCCATCGGCGAAAGTCCCTGCAAAATTTCACTGGAAATGGCCGGGCGATCAACGATCACGCCTGTCCATACGAATCACGCTCGCTCTCCCAAGGCCTACTGAATACACAGCGCCTGAGCGTGCAGCAACAAATCCGGAATTGTCGCTATCGAAAATGGTGTGTTCACGCAGGGTGCGGATACTGCGGGTCGACGCGAAATCAGCGCGAAACCAGCCTACGAACCGCCATCTTCATGTGAAAGCTTAATGGTTGAAAAAGGATTACGGCATAGTTTGTCCTTAACAGTCATCCTTAACGGCCACCAAAGAGCCGCACGGATGCGAGGCGTCGGCGAAAGTGCTCCCTGACGGAGATTGGAAGCATGTTTTCCCGATACTACGACCGGAGTTTTCTCCGTGTCTTCACAGACCGGAGTTTTCTCCGTGTCTTCTCAATGGCGATCGCTCTCATGGGCCTTGTCGTTTTTTCAACCTCGCCTTCGCGGGCCCAGGAATACACCGCTCAGGAGATCGTCGATTCCGGTCATAAATTCTTCGGTGCGACGTCGGGCGGGCTCGCCACCGTCGTGGAGAAGATTTTCTCCTCCTATGGCCTGCCCAATGGCTATTTGCTTGGCGAGGAGGGCTCGGGCGCCCTGATCGGTGGCCTGACCTATGGTGAAGGCACACTCTACACCAAGAATGCCGGCGATCACAAAGTGTTCTGGCAGGGCCCATCGCTCGGCTGGGATTTTGGCGGCGAGGGCTCGCGGGTGATGATGCTGGTCTATAATCTCGACGATGTGAACAGCCTCTACAATCGTTTCGGCGGCCTTGCCGGCTCCGCCTACCTCGTGGCTGGCGTCGGCTTCAACGTGATGAAGAACAACAATGTGCTGCTGGTGCCGATCCGTACCGGCGTCGGCGCCCGGCTTGGCGTCAATCTCGGCTACCTCAAGCTTACCCAGCGCGCCACCTGGAATCCATTCTGAGCAAGCGGTTGCCTCGTCACCGCGATTGTTTCCAGGATCGACGGTCTGAACAATGCTGCGGCAGACCCTTGCCGCGGCGCTGGAATTCCGTCATGCGAACGTGGCACAGTCCCTTACGGTTGTTTGCCGTTCATAACGGATAGTCACCTTGGTTCAGTCGGTCCTGTTCTTTGTCCTCGGCTTTCTCTGCGCCGGCTTTCTGGCGCTGATGATCGCCCCGGCCATCTGGCGGCGGGCCGTGATGCTGACGCGTAAACGCATCGAGGGCTCGATGCCGCTGACGCTGGCCGAGATCCAGGCGGAGAAGGATCGCATCCGCGCCGAGTTCGCCATGGCGACACGTCGGCTTGAGATGAGCGTCAAGGCGTTGCGCGAGAAATCGGCCGAACAGCTTGTCGAGATCGGCCGCGGCCGCGAAGCACTGAAGGAGCTGGCGCTCGAGCGGAAGGACAAGGAACAGGCCCTTTCCGCGCTCGAGGCCAAGGGCGAAGACCTTCGGCAGCGCAAAGACCAGTTGCAGCTTTTGTCGGATCGGCTTGCTCAAAGCGAGCATGCCCTGGAAAAGCGTGTGCTCGAGCTGAAAAAACTGGAGCACATGTATGACGACGCCAGCTTTTCTTCCAGCAGCCGTCAGATCGAACTTGTGGCGCGCGAATCCGAATTGCAGAAGCTGGCCGATGATATTTCAGTGCTGCGCGGCCAGCGCAAGGAGGCGGACAGGCGCCAACAGGAGATCGCGGCCGAGAGCAAGGCCGCGCGAGACGCGTTGAAAGCCGAGAAGAAAAGGACCGGCGAACTGGACAAGAAGATCGAGCGCCTGCTCGCCACGCTTGCCGATCGCGAGGACAAGCTTGAACGCCGCGAAAAGGAAATCGCGCGGCTTCGCGAAAAGCTGAAAAGCGAAAGCGTGGAAAATGCGTCGGCAGCGGTGCGTCTCGTCGGACCGCAAGGCGGTCAGGCCGATGTGGCCGTCAAGGGCGATATGGAAAAAGCTATCGCCAAGCTCGACAGCGACCGGGAGCAGTTGGAGGCGAGATTGACGGCACTGGCCAGCGAGAACAAGAGGCTGAAAACGGATCTTGCCGCCGACGCGGCATCCAGATCCGAGGGCGCCAGCGCTGCGTTGCGCGAGCAGATGAGCGACCTGGCGGCGCAGGTCGTAGCCCTGACGGCGAAGCTCGACGGGCCGGAATCGCCGATCGCAAAGGTTCTTGCGGCACCCAACCCACCGGGAAGCGGTGAACGCAGCCTTGCCGATCGCGTGCGGGCGCTGCAGCAGGCCGAATCGGCGCATTGAGCCCAGGCAGTGATGCTGACTTCTGCGGCTCAGGTCCTGCTTGCCGAGAAATGATGCAAGGCGATGGCTGACGCGGCGGCGACATTCAGGCTGTCGAAGCCTTCTGTCATATCGATCCGCACCGTCCGCAGGCGGGCGAGCAGCATCTCGGGCAGGCCTTCGCCTTCAGTGCCGAGATAGAGTGCCAGCCGTTCGGTCCTTTTCGCATCGCGGATGTCGGTTTGTCCGCGCGGCGACAATGCGAATTGGCCGAAGCCCAGCCGATCGAGCGCCGCGGTAAAGCCGACGGTCTCAGCGAAGGAGGCAAAAGGAATTTTCAGCGCGGCGCCGACCGAAACGCGGATCGCCTTGCGGTACAGGGGATCGCAGCAGGTCGCGTCCAGAAACACGGCATCGGCGCCGAAGGCGGCGGCGTTGCGAAAGATCGAGCCCATATTGTCATGGTTGGCGATGCCGACCAGCACGACGATCAACGCGCGGGCGGGCAGCGCATCCAGCAAGGCCTCTGCAGGCTGCGCCTCGCCCTTGCGGCCGATCGCCAATATGCCGCGATGCATGTGAAAGCCGGCAATCCTGTCCATGACCTCGCTGGCCGCCGCGTAGACCGGAAGGTCCGCGGGCGCCTTGCGCAGGGTTGCGTCGAGGCCTGCCAGCCGGTTTTCGAGCACCAGCACCGATTCGGCGGTAAAGCGTTTGGCTGCGAGCAGCATTTCGAGCACCACCTTGCCTTCGGCAACGAAACGACCCTGCCGGCCGGCAAGATCGCGCTCGCGAATGTCGAGATAGGCGGCGACGCGCGGGTCTTGCGGGTCGTCGATACGAATGCTGCGCATGCTTGCCTCAACTGACCCGCATCGGCCCGATCGTGGTGGGTTTTGCGACAGCACGACGCGTGGATCCAAAGTGTCAGAACGTACCTTCTGCGTCCAAGTGGACGCAAGTCGCTCAAAAGCGCGTCGCGTTCGACCGACCTCAACCGACCTCGCGACGCGCTTTAGGTTGTTGTTTTATGCATGTCGTTATCGCAAAACCGCTGCACGGGCATGCTTTTGCGCGACATGCATCAGGAGTCGTCAGCCAGGCAAGGGGCGCTCGGACCAGTTATGCATGTTGCCGGCTTTGGGCGACATGCATTGGCCGGTCAAGTCCCCGAGCGACGCAGGCGGTATGCCATCTGCGATAGCTCACCCTCGCCGAAAATCCCGTCCAGCGTGTTGAGAAGTTCGCGCACGGCATCGGATTTGCAGGAATAGTAGATCATCTGCCGGTCGCGCCGGGTCTCGACGAGATCGAGCGCCCGCAGTTTGGCCAGATGCTGTGACAGGGCGGATTGGCTGAGCAGAACCTTTTCGGCGATAGCGCCGACCGACATTTCACCGTCGGCTAGGTAGATCATGATCAACAGTCGTTTCTCGTTGCCCATCAGCGTCAGAAACGAAGCCGCTGATTCGGCATTGGCGATTAGCTTTTTCGAGACCATCGATCCCCCATACCTTCCTGCTCGTCCGGCGCTATGGGGGCAATAGCGTCTGATTCCATAGGCTCACTTGCGAATGTGCGCTGGCGATTCAACGCTACCGGGAAAGCGTAGAACATCTCGCACAAACCTCAAGACTTGCTTTCGACCCGACGCGATTAACAGTCGGACTGTGTTTAATCCGCCACTCGGCCGGTTTTTGCCATGTCGACCAGAACATGCCTGAGCTCGCGCGCCGTCCTCAATGGCTCGGGAAAGAACACCCGGCAGATATCGTCGCCCAATGCCAGGTCCATGCCGTCGGCGTCAAAGCCGGTGACGACCCAGCCGTCGCCCGCCGCCTTGGCGAAGTGGCGCGCGTAGACGACAATTGCGTCGCTATGGTCGGCATTCATATGGTCGAGGGCGGATTGTTCGCCAGCGGCAAGCTCTTCGACGATCGGCGCGGTCGTGACCAGATCGGCGCGTTCGAGCAGGTAGGCCTTGCCAAAGCCGCCGTTGAGACTGGCGCGCTCCAGCTCAAGGCGAAAGATCGAGAAGTCGCCAAGACCGGCATAGAGCTTCGCCTTGGGGTTGCGGTTGAGATAGCGCCGTTCGGCGCGGGCGTGCTCGTCGGATCCAGGCTCAAGCCGTGCCGCCCGACTGACGAGCGTCAACCGTGGGTGCGCCAGCGGGTCGCCCTTGCCGGGCTCGCCGACAAGCAGCGAACAGCGCGGGTCGGAAAGGATCGCGCCGGTATGGGCGGACAGCATCGATACAAGGATCAGCGGCGTGCCGTCGATATCGGTGGCGACACCAACCCTGCTGGCCAGCGGCGAACCGGTCCCGGGCTCTATCACCGCCAGCGCGCCGAAACGGGCACTGCGGATCAGCGTCTTCGCCAGCCTGATCGCTTCGGCGTCGGTCTCGCGGATCACGTCCTTCTTTCGATCGTTCAAATCCACACCGTCTTAAGCTGATCTTTGCTCTCCAGTTATCAACCTATCACACCGGATTTGACAAGGGCCCCAGATTTGAAAAGGGCCCCAGATTTGAAAAGGGCCTCAGTCTCGCTTTCCGAAAGGCCGAAGCGTGCCAGCACCGTCGCCGCCTGACAATCGTGATCGGCCGGCATGGCGGCAAGTGTCGGCCGGGAGCGCGAAAAGCGCGGCGCCGGGGCGGGGCGCTCAAGCGCACCCGACTTCAAGAAGGCGTTGCGAACGCGATTGTGCGGATGATCCCTGGCTTCCCGCAGCGACAAGACCGGTGCGACGCAAGCATCGGTTGCAGCGAAGAGACGGTCCCATTCGTCCCGTGTTTTCTGCCCGACCCGATCGACAATGGCGGCCCGCATCTGCGGCCACAAATTCCTGTCGTATTGGCCGCGTACAAAAATCTGCTCGAGCGGCAGCAGTCTTGCGAATTCGGCGAAGAACCGGGGCTCAAGGCAGCCGACGGCGAGGTGCCGTTCGTCCGCGGTCTCATAGGTGTCGTAAAAGGGCGCGCCGGAATCGAGCAGGTTCGCGCCACGCGTGTCATTCCACAGGCCCGCCGCCATCAGGGCGTGCACAGGTGTCGTCAGCATTGAAGCGCCCTCGGTCATCGCGGCGTCGATCACCTGACCCTTGCCGGAGCGCGAGCGCTCAAACAGGGCGGCCAGTGCGCCGGCGACCAGCATCATGGCGCCGCCGCCGTAGTCGGCGACAAGGTTGAGCGGTGGGACCGGCTGGCCGCCTTGCTGGCCGATGGCATGCAGCACACCCGAATAGGCGAGGTAGGTGATGTCGTGGCCGGCACGTCCCGATAGCGGACCGTCCTGGCCGAACCCCGTCACGCGGCCGTAGATCAGGGCCGGATTGCGCGCCAGTACCGCATCCGGCCCGAGACCAAGCCGCTCCATGACATCGGGACGAAACCCTTCGACCAGCATGTCGGCCTTTTCGGCAAGGCGCAGCACCAGTTCGGCGCCTTCCCAGCGCTTCAGGTCAATCCGCAGGATGGAGCGGCCGTGACGGTCGATGTCGTATTCGTCCGGTAGCGCCAGAAACGGCTGGCTCGACCCGGCCCGCTCGATGCGCAGCACCTCGGCGCCCATCTCCGACAGCATCAGCCCGGCCAGCGGCACCGGTCCAAGCCCGGCCATCTCGATCACCGTCAGGCCGGCGAGCGGGCCGGTCTTCGCCTGAAGGGCGACTTCGGCACTCATGGTCGGCTACTTCGGCGCCATGCGGATGGCGCCATCGAGGCGGATGGTCTCGCCGTTGAGCATCTGATTTTCGATGATATGCAGCACAAGGGCTGCATATTCGGAAGGCTCGCCGAGACGGGACGGGAAGGGCACCGCGGCGCCGAGCGTATCCTGCACCTCTTGCGGCATGCCGGCCATCATCGGCGTCTTGAAGATGCCGGGCGCGATGGTGCAGACGCGAATGCCCGACCGGGCAAGGTCGCGCGCCACCGGCAGCGTCATGCCGACGACACCGCCCTTGGAGGCTGAATAGGCCGCCTGGCCGATTTGACCGTCATAGGCGGCGACCGATGCCGTGTTGACGATGACGCCGCGCTCGCCGCCGTCCAGCGGCTCAAGCTTCGCGGCCTGGTCGGCGACGAGGCGGATCATGTTGAAGGTGCCGATCAAATTGACCTCGATCACCTTGCGGTACTGGTCGAGCGGGTGCGGACCCTCCTTGCCGATCGTCTTCATGCCGATGGCGATGCCGGCGCAATTGACCAGGATACGGGGTTCGCCGAACTTTTTTACCACTTCTGCCACTGAAGCAGCACCGCCGTCGGCGCTGCTTACGTCGCATTGGATGGCGATGCCGCCGATATCGGCCGCAATCTTCGCCGCACGCTCGATGCCGAGGTCGAGGATGGCAACGCCGGCGCCCTTCGCGGCCAGTGCACGTGCCGTCGCCTTGCCGAGGCCGGAGCCGCCGCCGGTGACGATCGCAATCTGGCCGTTGGGGTTCATGTCGGCGTCCTCCATCCAAGCTGTGTTGATATTCAGGTGAGGCCGGCCTACAAACAGTGGTCCCCTGCGCTTCCGGTGCTCACGTACCCAAAAGTACGCTCCGCTCCGGTTCTCGAATACCACCGTTTTCGGCTCGGCCTGACCTGAATCTCAACACACCTTAGTCGGGCACATGCTACGAAGCCTGACAGTGTGGCGCAACAGCATCCGGATGGTCACGCCATCGCGGCGATTTGCGCGGCAATCCTTGCCTGATCGGCGTGGCAAACCTCCCCCACCAGTCGTGCCATCGCGCCCGGCACGATCTCATGCGACAACAGCCGGTCAGGATCGACCGGGCGCGGCATGGAGATTTGCCCACGCGGGATTCTCTTAAAGCCAAGCGGGCCGTAATAGGGCTCGTCGCCGACAAGCATCACCGCCGGCATGCCGGCCTTGGCGGTGGCCTCCAGCGCGATCGCCACCAGCCGGCGGCCAATGCCGAGATTCTTGTACGCCGGCCGCACGGCAAGCGGTCCGAGCATCAGCGCGGGGGCGGCGCCCGCCGCCCCGGGCGGCCGGGGCCCCCACGCGCCCACCAAAAATACAGACGCCGCCCCCCCCGGCAGCGCCGCGTGAAGGGGGCCGCCCCCCCCGCGCGTGTTTGCGGCCCCCCCCCAACCCC
>NZ_JBVVQO010000004.1:0-6938 GCF_055811215.1 Mesorhizobium sp. WSM4819 | reverse complement strand
CCTCACCCCCCCCGGCGGGCGCAAATCGCTTTTTTTGTTCCCCGCGGCCCCCCCGACCCGGGGCCCTCCCTCCGGGGGGGGGGGGCCCCCGGCCGCGATGCGCGTCATGCGCACAGAGGCGACAACGATATCGCCATCGACGGCCACGAAGGACAGAGCGCGTTCATGCGGGCCGCCCTCACGGATCTTGTAGGCGCCCAGCACGAAACGGCCGGGCCCGAAGGCTTCGTCGTTGATGGCTTCGATTTCGGGGTCATGCGCCGGGGTTTCCGGCAGGTATTTCACGTCGGCAAGGCTCATGGTCTTTGCGTTCCGGTAGACGGGGAAAGGTTTGCTGCAAACGGCAGCGTTCGCCAGTCAGCGCTTCATCAAGCGCGGGCGCCCTTTCGTCGTCGGTCGAACCGGATCAAAGCAAAGTCAAACATGCGAATTTTCCGCTAGCATCAATCTTCAGCCACTGCAATCGGCCGTTTGCTGCCGCCATTCGTTTGCCGCCTTCGTTTGCCGTCATTCGTCTGCCGCACCGGGCGATTGACGAACTGTTCAACGCCTGGCGATTTCCGCATCGTCGGTTTGTGCCTAAATCCCTACGAAGAGGAAAGGACATCACATGGGATTGCTGGTCGACGGCAAATGGCAGGACAGCGGGTACGACACCAAGGCGAGTGACGGCGAATTCGTGCGGGCGCAGTCGCAATGGCGCGACTGGGTCACGGTTGACGGCAGGCCGGCCGAAGGCCGCACGCGCGGCTTCAAGGCCGAGCCGGGCCGCTACCATCTCTATGTCTCGCTTGCCTGTCCCTGGGCGCACCGGACGCTGATCTTTCGGGCACTGAAAAAGCTCGAGGACGTGATTTCCGTCTCGGTCGTCCATCATTTCATAGGCGCCAACGGCTGGACCTTCCTGGCCGAGGACGGCGCCACCGGCGATACGCTCTACGGCCTCGACTTCCTGCATCAGATCTACACCAAGGCCGATCCCGCCTATTCCGGCCGCGTGACGGTGCCGGTTCTGTGGGACAGGCGAGAACAGACGATCGTTTCAAATGAGTCCTCCGAGATCATTCGGATGCTCAATTCAGCCTTCGACGAATGGGGCGATGCCGGCCTCGATTTCTATCCGAAAGCACTGCGCGGCGAAATCGACGCGGTCAACGCTCTGGTCTATCCCTCGGTCAACAACGGCGTCTATCGCGCCGGCTTCGCCACCACGCAAGCGGCCTATGAGAAAGCGTTTGGCGAACTGTTCGCGGCGCTCGACAAGCTCGAGGATCGCCTATCTCGCCAGCGTTATCTGGTCGGTGACCGGATCACCGAGGCCGATTGGCGGCTGTTCACCACGCTGGTCCGCTTCGACCCGGTCTATGTCGGCCATTTCAAGTGCAACCTGCGCCGCATCGCCGACTATCCGAACCTGTCGAACTATCTGCGCGACCTCTATCAGGTCCCGGGCGTCGCCGGCACGGTGAGCCTGCATCACATCAAGGCGCACTATTACGGCAGCCACGCAACGATCAACCCGACGCACATCGTGCCGGTCGGGCCGGAACTGGACTACGCGGCGCCGCATGATCGGGCACGGTTCAGGAAGGCAGCGTGATCTACCAGTAGGGCGATGCCGCGGCGCCGCTGAAATTCTCGGCAACCCGCCGCAACGTGGCCGGCGTGGTTGCTTCCGGCAGGCGGTCGAGCGGAAAGAAGCCGGCTGCGGCGATCTCGCGGTCCGGCAGCTTCGGCGCCGTCTGGTTGAACTGCTCGACCAAATATAGGCCGACATGGTCGCGGCGGCTGGCCCGACGGTTGAAATGCATCGATTTCAGCACCGGCGGCGCGGTCAATGCAATATTGCCCTCCTCGGAGAGCTCGCGCGCCAACGCCTCGATCATCGTCTCGCCCAGCTCGACGCCGCCGCCGGGAAGCTGCCAGCCCGGTACATAGGTATGGCGAATGAGGAAGACGGAATTGGACGTGCGATCGTGGATCAAACCACGCACCCCGAGCGTCATCGGCCGCCGCAGCACGAAGTACAGATGAAACAGCCTTGCCCTGAGACCCGGCCAGCCGGTCTGGCGGAAAGCTTGCTCCGGATCGGGCCGCATCATCACCCACGAAACCGTGGGTGGAAAGCAGCGCGCGCGTCGCTTATGAAGGAGGGATGTTCAGGCTCGCGCATATTTCCGATATCCACTTGGGACCGCTTCCCGGTGTAACCTATCGCGATCTCGCCTCCAAGCGGGTGGTCGGTTACGTCAACTGGCAGCGCAATCGCCGCCGCCACATGCGCGACGCCGTCATCGACACCATCGTCGCCGATATCAAGGCGAGCGCACCCGATCACCTTGCCGTCACCGGCGATCTGGTCAATCTGGCGCTCGATGGCGAGATCGAGATGGGCAAGCACTGGCTGGAGACGCTGGGCTCTCCCGATGATGTGTCGGTCGTTCCGGGAAACCACGACGCCTATGTGCCCGGTGCTTTCGACAAGTCTTGCCGGTCGTGGACGGAGTGGATGACCGGCGACGGCGTCAATACGCCGGTCGACCGCGAAGCCTTTCCCTATCTGCGCGTGCGTGGCAACGTCGCGCTGATCGGTGTAACGACGGCGCGGGCCACGGCTCCGTTCATGGCCAACGGCTTTTTTCTGGAAGACCAGGCGGAAAGGCTGCGCAACGTGCTCGATGCCACGGCCAAACGCGGGCTGTTCCGGGTGATCATGATCCACCATCCGCCAGTGCGCGGCGCCGTTTCGCAGCCCAAGCGGCTGTTCGGCATTGCCCGTTTCCAAAAGGTCGTTCAGCGGCACGGGGCCGAGCTTGTGCTGCACGGCCATTCGCACGAGCCGACGCTGTTCTCGATCAATGGGCGCGGCGCCAAAATTCCAGTGGTCGGGGTCGCTGCCGCAGGGCAGGCGCCAGGCGGCAGGCGTCCAGCGGCGCAATATAATCTGCTGGAGATCGATGGTGAAATAGGCAATTGGCGGCTCAGGCTGACGCGACGTGGCCTGACCGGGCCGGCCATCCCGCCTGCCGATCTGGAGGTTGTGGAGCTTGGCGCGGACGCTATGGCGTGAAACTCAGTCCCATCGCAACGAGGCGGTCCCAGAACAAGACGATCGATACAGCCAGCCCGACCAGGGCGCCGGCAGTGATCAGGCCGAGACCGGAGAGAAAGGCTGACCAACGCTTGCGGCGCTTGACGGATCGCAGCGGCGGCTCGGCTTCCGGGACCAAGGCACGTTTCAGGCCGGCAGCCTGCTCGACCCCGCCTTCCAGCATTCTCTGGCGTTCGATGACGCGCTCCGCGACGTAGCGCGTCACCTGATCGGCAACCGGTTTCATCTCGGTCGATTCGGCGAGCACCACGCGGCCGATGCGCGTGTCCTTGAGGAAGCGATAGGTGCGGCGATCGCGCCCCATGGCGACATGGCTGACGGCGTCGATCCAGAGGCGCGGCTGCAGCCCGGACGAGACGGCGAAGTCGAAATTGTCCATGTCGGCGGGCACGTCGGCGAAGACCGGCGCGAGTTCGGCGGCAAGCAATTCGAGCCGCATGCGATGCGCTTCGCGCATGTCGACCACGACGTCGTCGCGGTCGGCGAAAGCGTTTTTCACGTCGCGGATGGCGTCCGACAATTTTCGCGACTCATCAGCCTGGCTTATGGTCTCGGCTGCATCCTTCATCGGCGTTGCCTCGCGGGTTTGGTTAACACCGAATTAACACAGTCGCTGGCAAAATGCAGCAAAATGCACTTGCGAGATCGATAGGCGGCTTGCAAAATCCGGCCCGAAGCCGCGCTCTGACAGGGATCAGCCCGCCGCGGGAGCGGAGTTTGGACGAAGCCGCCTGCTGCGGCGTTTCATGTTGCGGCGGACGATCTCGGCGATCAGGCCGGGCGCTTCCTCGACCAGCATATGGCCGGCCTCCGACACGTGGTGCAGGTGGAAATGCCCCGGCAGACCATCGGCCTGGCTGAAGGGCAGCACCGCGTCATCGGTCCCCCAGACCACAATCACCGGCATATCCAGTGTTTCGAGCCGTTCGCGCGGGATGACGCCCTGCCGATCATCCCTGGTCATGGCGGCGGCGATCTCGACAAGTTTGTGCAACTGGCCGGGACGCGCACGCATTTCGCCAAGCACATCCACGATGCGCTCCGAGGGCGGGCTTTGCGGTCCGGACATGGCGGCGAGGCAGGCGCGAATTTCACTTTTGCCGGCTGCCGCTGCGTAACGGCGCAACAGCGGGCCATTGATCTCAGTGCCAAACCCGCCCGGCGCCAGAAGCGTCAGCGAGGCTATCCCCTCGGGTTCGGCCAGTGCCATCAGCACAGCCGCCGCCCCGCCCATCGAATGGCCGACGAGATGCACCCTCCTGATTCTGCGTGCGGCGAGGTCTGCCAGAACAGCCCGGGCGGCTGTCCTGGCCGGGCCGCCACCCGGGAAATCGAGGGACAGCCCATGGCCCGGAAGATCATAGGCCAGTGTCCGTGAACCAGGTGCCAGTGTCGAAATCACCTCGTGCCAGTCGCCGTGGCAACCGCCGAAGCCATGCAGAAAGACAACCGTCTTCGGGCCGGCGCCCCGTTCGGCAACGTAAAGCGATGAAATCATGAAATACTATGGTTTTATGCGAATTCGGATGTGGCTGGATTGCGTCTTGCACCAAGTTTTTCGCGATCGGCCGTGCTGGCCGCAAGGACTAGCTGGCATTGCCGAGCCCCGCGGCCCGCAAGGCCTCGACCAGCCGCTCGGTCAGATCTGCGGGGTATTTCCGCTCGACAAAAGCCGCGCGCGGATCGGCAGCGAATTTCGGGAACTTGACCGTCAACTCGTCCAGAAGTTCGTGCGCCAGTTGACCGCGGCCGGCGGCCTTGGCAGTGATCAGCCGCGCAGCCAGATAGTGCGATTTCGTCGGCGTCGCTTGCAGCGCATCGCTGGCAAGTGCAGCCTTGTTCAGATCGCCAGCCATCAACTGGCCGACGAAAAGCCCGTAATCCCACCAGGCCGGATGGGCACTGGAGGTTTCGACGGCGTGAGCAAGGATCGGTGTTCCCTCCCTGTACCTGCCGGCGAAAATCAGCCCGTAGGCATAAGCTGCCGCCATGCTGAGGTCGTAAGGGTTGAGTTCGTAGGCCTTGCGCATCCAGCGGATCGATTCCTCCGAATTGCCGAGGCGGGAATTGAGATAGCCATAGGCACGGTGGGCATAGGGGCTGGTCGGCCCCATCTGCACGGCGCGACGGGCCAGCGACATCGCCTGTTCGATCGTTGCGCCGGCTGGATAGGCGTAGTGATCTGTGCCCGCCTCGAGATGCAGGGTCGCCAGCTCCGAAAAGACGAGCGACGATTTCGCATCCCGATCGACCAGGATTTCGAGGCAGCGATAGGCAGCCTCATGGGATTTGGCGGCCTGGTCGAGATAGTATTTGTCGTTGAGCAGCAGACATTCCGTCAGGCCGGTCTGAAGGCCGCTCTGTTCGATATAGTTGTAGATCGCGCCCGAGGCCGGAACGGCCGAACTCAAAATGCCGGCGACACTGTCCTCGACGGTGGCGGGTGTGCTGTCGGCGGCAGTCAAGTTGCGTGACAGCAGGACCCGCCCGGTCGCCACGCTTTGAAGCTCCAGAGTGACATCGCCTGCCGTTGGTCCCGGCAAGACATCGAATACGAAGCTGATCGCATCGGCGACAGGATCGGGCGGGCCGTCAGCATCGCGACCGATGAAGGTGACCGTGTCGAAGCGGCTGAGGCCGGCGCGCAGCGATGCGGCGACGCGGGCAGCCTCGGCACTGTTGGTTTTCACCGCAATGTAGACGAGCGGAAGGCTTCCAGCCGGAGCCCATGGCGCGATGCTGCCGGTTGCCACCGCATTTTCAATCGTCGGCGCGGCATCGCTTCCCGCCAGCAATGCGCTGCCTCCCTGACGAAGGATCAGCACCCCCAGCATGGCGATGACCAGAGCGATCGCCAGCCAGAAGAACTGGAGATGACGCAGCAGCGAGGGTGCCGGCTGGCGAACGACGGGGGACGATGCGGCAGGTGCGGCCATGCCGGGTTCTTCGGGCGATTCCGGCAAGGTGGCCGCCGCTTCGACGTGTTCCGCCGACGCCGGCTCGACCGGCAGGCGGATCGCGTTGAGTTCATAGGATGGAACATAGCCGCCACGCGGAATGGCAATGCGGATCGGCTCGGCAACGCCCTCATTGGCAAAGTAATGCTGCAGAAGCTCGCGCAGCCTGCCCGCCTGCACCCGCACCACGGCATCGGTCGACGGATCGAAATCGCCGTCCTTGCCGAAAACATCCATCGCGATGGAAAAGCCCTTGAGCTTGTCGGCTTCGCCTGCCTGCTCGCGCTCGACCAGATAGCGAAGCAGCTTACGCGCTCGTTCGGATCTCCCGAACGTTTCGCTGGCTAGCAATCGCTCCAGCGTCTCGCGCACTGCGGGGGCGGCAGGCGTGGCATGCTGCAAGTGTCGATCCTCTCGAAGTCGGCACAGGTTAAGACGCAATCATATAGCGCCTGCACTGCCATACAAGCATGCATCCATTATGCGATCGCGTACCACACCGGATAATCTTCCGGTGGTTAATGGTGCGAAAGACTGGAGCAGGATGATACCATCCGGGCTCATCTTGCTCCAGCTCATAGCTTTCGACATCTGGTCTGGAGCGGTTCGGCTTTTTGATAGAACCGCCGAACCGCTCTAAAGCGCGCCGCGTTTGACCTGCCTCACGTTATCGCAAAACCGCTGCACACCCTCGGTTCAAGCCCGAGGGCATGCTTTTGCGCGACATGCATCAAGTATTTGTTTTACGCAATTCCGGACGGAAAACCGCTAGGCACTTTTCCTGGAATTGCTCTAGAGCGTTTCACGTTTTGACGGAAGCGTATCCAGCGTTTTTGAAGTAGTTGTTGCATTCGGCTGCCCCGATGGTT
>NZ_JBVVQO010000003.1:0-321084 GCF_055811215.1 Mesorhizobium sp. WSM4819 | reverse complement strand
AGTGAATCACGCTTCGCCAGGCGGCGAAATCGCAAACTGGAATTGCAAGGAAACTATCCACAAACTGGCCGTTACCTACAATTCGGAAGCCTGAAAAGTAGACTATTCCTATGCGATATCAGCGGCTTCCGTATTCTTCACGGCCGACTAAAGTTGATCGGCGCAAGCAAGCCGACCGCGATCCGTGCGATCGAGGCGCTGGCCGAAGCCGATATTCTCGTGGAAACCACCGGGAAGAAGCGCGACCGCAGCTTCGCCTATCGCGCCTATCTGGAGTGCCTGAGAACCGGAACGGAATTGGACAGCGGCGGCTGATCGCTATGCGAAATCATACCACGCAAAGCCCACATCCTAGGACCTGCATGAAGCCCCATCTTGTGCAGCGTCCTTTGCTTAGACGCGGAACCATACGGAGCGATACGGGAAGATTTCTGATTTTGGCCCGCGAAAAAGACAATGAAATCAAAGTTCTTGATACATCCTCCGGGCCCACCAAAATTATTCAATATCAACCAGTTATGGTCAACTTCGCTTAGAAGCGGGCCAATCTGGATTCTATGCCCCCAGGAGTCAGGTGCATCGACTCAATCCGTGAGCGGGAAGGGCGAGTTATGCCCGCTCTTAAATTCTATTGTCGTCCAGTTCGTCAGTCAGGTTTGTGCAGCCATGTATAGTCCAGCTATTTCAAGGCTGGAAAGACGCTTGGGCGACGCGTGCGGCAAAAGGCGGTAACGACGTGCTAATGGGATGGTTGGCGCGACCGATCGAGCATGCCGCGGCGGCAAGTAAGCTGGTGTCAACACAGCTGGGCGTACTGCCAACAGGCGAGAGGCACAGCCGTTGCTCGCTGCTCAAAGCGGCGTCTTCCGACTTTCGCGGGATATCACCCATGCTCGCAACGGGTCTGCCATAGACTTTCGCATCGCCTGACCGGTGCTTCCGTCCGATGGTGGCGCAGGCCGAGGCCGTGCAACTTCCTCCGTAGACGCCAGGTGGCGGTCCATGGAGGCTCATGCCAAATCCACGGGCGCCAGCGGCGGAGGTGGCCGATACGGCCGTGGTCAGCAGGAGACAAACATGACCCTGGACAACATTTCACACCCCTCGATCCAGCATTGTGCCGACAGCCTGAACGCGAAGCACGGCAACGGTAGACCGGAGCCCGAATTGGTTCCGTCGCGCTACGCACTGCAGGTCGGCGACATCGATGTGCTGATCGTCAGCGATGGAGTGCTGCCGATACCAGCCCCGGTTATGGCATACAACGTCGACCCGGCCGTCCGGGCGGCCTGGCTGGACGACATGTTCCTGCCGCCGGACGTGCTCGAGTGGCCGCTGAACGTGGTCGTCGTGCGCAGCGGCGGCCAGACCATACTCGTGGACGCCGGGCTGGGGGCGGACCCGGACTTGCACTTGCCGCGGGCCGGGCGGTTGGTCTCGCGACTGGAGGCCGCCGGCATCGATCTCGCGTCCGTCACCGACGTGGTGCTGACCCATATGCATATGGACCATATCGGCGGCCTGCTCATCGACGGGGTGAAGGACCGGCTGCGTCCGGATCTGCGGATTCACGTGGCGGCCGCCGAGCTCAAGTTCTGGGAGTCGCCCGATTTCTCCCGCGCCTCCATGCCAACGGGGTTCCCGGATGCGCTTCGGCGGGCGGCCAAGCGGTTCGTGAACGAGTACCGCAGCCAGTTGCGGCCGTTTGAGACGGAGCACGAGGTGGCGCCGGGGGTGGTTGTCAGACTCACTGGCGGCCACACCCCCGGGCACAGCGTGGTCCGCCTGGCGTCCGGCGGCGATAGGCTGACCTTCGCCGGCGACGCCGTGTTCCAGGTCGGGTTCGACCAACCCGACTGGCACAACGGCTTCGAACACGACCCTGAGGAGGCGGCCCGCGTCCGCATCAATCTTTTGCGGGAGCTGGCCGCGACCCGTGAGCCGCTGGTGGCCACTCACCTGCCATTCCCGTCCATCTGCCATGTGGCGATGGACGGCGATGTCTTTCGTTGCGTACCGGCTGTCTGGGACTACTGACCCGCTTGTCGGGTCAGAGCCGCACCAGGTCGGATCGAGACTTATCGCGCCATGATCGTATGCTCGTGCAATGTGTTGAGCGATCAGGATGTCCGCTCCGCCGTCAAGGCGGAGCGGACGTGCTCGATCCGCCAGGTCTATGGCTGTCTCGGCTGCAGCGCCCAGTGCGGCCGTTGCGCGCGTACTATCCGCCGCATCATTGACGAGGCGCTCGCCAGCGCTCGTGCGGCATCCTGCAACGGCCGCACGCAGTCCTGACTTGGCCGCCTCGGCCGTCCGGCGCAGCCTTTCAGTCAGGAACCCATAGACCAACGTATCGGATGCATGCGTCCTCGGCATGATAGTTCGAACACTGGAAAGGCTGGCATGCTTGGGTCCTCCACAACCCAACCAAGGAGCATCGGGAATGACGCTCGGATTCGTTCTTTCGAGGATGCTGCAGATCTTCCTGAGGGTCTGGGCCGTCGACACGACGGCGCAGCCGGTTAGGCGCGGCGGTAACGGGTTTGCGCGCGCGATGGTCCGGCCGATCTACTTACGCGTCCCGTCGAGGAAGGTTCGTGACCGCGAGTGAACCCGCTCATCCGTGTTAAAGGACGGCTGGCCAAGGAGCGCCGGCCGATATCGATACCGGCAATTTCAAAACCAGAGGCACTCCGATGAGCGGTGGGCATTCCACCTATATTCCCAAGACCAGGATCGGACGCTGGTTCGACGCGCGCCTGCCGGTGCCGCGCCTGGTGCATGGTCAGTTCATCGTCTACCCGGTTCCGCGCAACCTGAACTACGCCTATTCGTTCGGCGGCATCCTGTCGATGATGCTGGCCGCGCAGATCGTTACCGGCGTCGTGCTGGCCATGCACTACGCGGCCGACACGACACTGGCTTTCAATTCCGTAGACAAGATCATGCGTGACGTGAATTCCGGCTGGCTGTTGCGCTACCTGCACTCCAACGGCGCGTCGTTCTTCTTCATCGCGGTCTACATCCATGTCTCCCGTGGCCTCTATTACGGCTCCTACAAGGCGCCGCGCGAACTGCTGTGGATCCTCGGCTGCACCAACCTTCTGTTGATGATGGCTACGGCGTTCATGGGTTACGTGCTGCCCTGGGGACAAATGTCGTTCTGGGGCGCGACCGTCATCACCGGCTTCTTCAGCGCCATTCCGCTGGTCGGCGAATGGATCCAGCAGCTTCTGCTCGGCGGCTTTGCGGTGGACAATCCGACTCTAAACCGCTTCTTTGCGCTGCATTACCTGCTGCCGTTCATGCTGACGGGCGTCGTCATCCTGCACATCTGGGCGCTTCACGTCGCCGGCCAGACCAATCCGGCAGGCATCGACGTGAAGTCGGAAACCGACGTCGTGGACTTCACGCCCCATGCCACAATGAAAGATGTGCTCGGGGCCGTGGTGTTCCTGCTCGCCTTTGCGTACTTCGTGTTCTACGTGCCGAACTATCTCGGGCATCCAGACAACTACACCGCCGCCGACCCGCTGAAGACGCCGGCGCATATCGTGCCCGAGTGGTACTTCCTGCCCTTCTACGCGATCCTGCGCGCCGTCACCTTCAACATCGGGCCGGTCGACTCGAAGCTCGGCGGCGTGCTCGCCATGTTCGGCGCCATCGCCGTGTTGTTCTTCGTGCCCTGGCTCGACACGTCGAAGGTGCGCTCGGCCGTCTACCGGCCCTGGTACAGGCGGTTCTTCTGGCTGTTTGTCGCCAACGCCCTCTTCCTTGGCTGGCTGGGGTCCAAGCCGGCGGAAGGCTGGTATATCCCCGCCATGCAGGTATCGACCCTCTACTACTTCGCGTTCTTTCTAGTCGTCATGCCGCTTCTGGGCGCGATCGAGACGCCGCGCCGGCTGCCGAGCTCGATAACCGAAGCGATCCTGGAGAAAGGCAAGGATTAACACCCAAGGTTCGCTCGTCATGCTCCGAGGCGAGGATTGTGCGAGGATTTTATGGATTCGGATCAGGTCACGAGCTGGTGGAATGCTCCCCATCTCTACATGGTGCTGGTCGGTCTCGCCGGCATAGTCGTTTGGCACGTCATTCCGCGGCGGCTCTCCACCACCAGGCTGATTGTCCAGATCGCATTCTTCCTTACCATGTCGGTCCTGCTGCTTGACGGAGCCGTGCTCCCCTACGAACCGACACGGGGCACCGAGACAACCGCTAGCGCAATCCTCGTCGGTTCGGCCAAGTTGCTGTGGTGGGTTCACCTCGCCTGGGCGCTGATCGGATTTGTCCGCATCTATCTCGTGTTCGAGCGCAAGCCGCGCGAGGCGCGCCTTCTGCAGGACCTCGTCGTCGGCGCCGTCTATGTTGGGATGCTGCTGTCAATCCTGGCTTTCGTCTTCGGTGCGCCGGTCGGAACGCTGATCGCCACCTCGGGCGTCTTTGCCATCGTACTCGGACTGGCGCTCCAGAATACGCTGAGCGACGTCTTTTCGGGCATCGCGCTCACCCTCGGCCGACCTTATGTGCTTGGGGACTGGATCGTTCTGAGCGACGGCACCGAAGGCCGCGTCGTGGAGACCAACTGGCGATCGACCCACCTGCTCACCTTGGCCCACAACGTGGTGGCGCTGCCGAACAGCTTCCTCGCGAAGCTCGGGCTGACCAATGTCAGCAGCCCTGAGGAGAGCCATGGGCTGTCCATCACGATAAGATTGGCGCCGACCAAGATGCCGGCGATCGTCGCGGACGTCATGAACGCGGCCTTACAAAGCAGCAACACAATACTGAGGGAGCCGCCGCCAGTGGTCGCCATCAAAGCTCTGGATGCGACGGCGATCGAGGTCGATCTGTTTTTTCGGGTCGCAAATGTTGGCCAGCGTATTCCAGCGACGAACGAAATCTTCGATCTTGTCTACCGTCATTCCAAGTCCGCGGGTTTGCGGCTGGCAATGCCATCCTCCTCTTCGATTCTCATGAATGACCTGCCGAACGAAGAGACGGCAAATCTCCCAGAAGTCACGCCGATCAAGCTTATAAATGCCATACCAGTATTCTCGGCGTTGACGGACAACGAAAAAGAAGCCCTCGCGGCAACGGTTACGGTGCGCACCTATCGCAAGGGCGACATCATAGCACGACAGGGAGAGATGCTGCCCTCCCTCATGATTGTTCGGACGGGCATCATCGTCCGAGAGCGCGGCGAAGATGACGCCCAGCCGCAGGAGATCGGCCACCTCGCTCCCGGCGACTTTTTCGGAGAGACGGGTCTGCTCGCGGGCATTGGCGAGACCTCGACCTTGCGCACAATGAGCCACGTCGTGGTCTACGAGATTGACCAGCAAAGCTTCGCGCCCCTGCTGCTCGATCGGCCCGAAATGGCTGAAGATCTTGCGGCGGTCCTCTCAGCCAGGATGTCCCTCGGCGGTAGCCGCACCGGACAAGAGCACACGGATTCGAAATTCGCGCTGCTCAAAGCCATGCAGACGATCTTTCACCCAGCACCGTTCCGGCGCGTTTCGAGCGCCGGCAGACCGGGCCTACAAGAAGGGAGAAAGCCATGAGCATCCGACAACCGGCGTCGCAGATATCGATTTGCCGGTGTCCGGTGAACCTGTGAGCGGTTTCAAGGTACGGCGCGTATTGCCCTCCAGGGGCGCCCTGTGAGCCGGCACCCTATTGGCTTGCAGTTAATCCTGACGGGCCTCCATGGCGGGCAGGCGCAATATCACTGTCGTGCCCGAGCCGAAGGCGCTTTCGATATCGACGCGCCCGCCGTGGCGCTCGGCAAAATGCTTCACCATCGGCAGGCCGACGCCGCCCAGGCCCGTGCCCTTGGTAGTGAAAAAGGGATCGAAGGCGCGGAGCACGGTCTCCCGCGTCATTCCGATTCCACTGTCTTCGATACGGAGCTCGACGACGGTGCCAGGATCCTGAACGACCGCGGCGGCGTTTATCGAGATCAACCCGCCGTACGGCATCGCGTCGCGCGCGTTGAATACGAGATTCAAGACCGCGTTCTGCAAACCCAGCGGATTGCATTTCGCAGCGGGTAGATCGCGCCCAAAGCGAACTTCGAGACGAACGTTCGTCTCCCATGCGCTTCGGACAAGGTTTTCGAGCTCGGCCAAGCAGGCGCCCACGCTCGCATGTTCCGGCGCTCGATGACTTGCCGCGGCCCGGCCGACCGTCTCCCTGACAAGTGCGGCAGCTTGCTGCAGGGCGGTCCTGGCGCTGGCGATTACGGGGTCGAGAGCTGGAGCCGTCGAGACGCTCGGGTCGCGGGCGACCCGATTCAGTGCAGATGAAGCGACCTGAATAAGATTGCCCAGATCATGAACAATGCCGGCCGTCGACTGCTCTGCCGGCGGGTCGGACAGGGGAACATCAGTAGTTCGGTCAAAGACATGATTGTCGGCCGTGATTGATCTTGTTTCCGCGCCTGACATTTTCATGCCCTCTTTTGTTCGGTCGACCCTGGCAATCCGGTCGTGTGAGGACACTATATTGAGGAGCATTTCCGGGTCGATTGGATGGAGGACGAGGGCGAGCCATACGGCGGTATATGTCTCGCTGCAGTTTTCGCCGGATTGATCGCCATGGCGGCGCGGCCTTGCCCCGGCGATGCATTCGATCGATGCCGGGAACCTACCCGTGCGCCGACCACCGGCTACAGCTGCCACTCCCCCGGGTGCATCACCTAGACTTTCGGATCGCCTGACCGAGCCGTCCGTCGAATATTTTCGCGCGCCAAGTGGGCGCATTCTTCTCGGTATCGGACGACCCGCCGCACAGGAGAAGACACGTGCACAAGATCATCAGAGCTCTGGCCCTTGTTTACGCATGTTGCGTGTCAGACAGCGCGACGACGCAGGCCGCGGACCATCAGGCAAAACCGACGATCGTGCTGGTGCACGGGGCCTTTGCTGAATCGTCGAGCTGGAACGGCGTCATCGCCGAGCTCAACCGGGAGGGTTTCCGGACCATCGCTGCGGCCAACCCACTTCGCGGCGTTGCAAGCGATGCGGCCGCCGTATCGGCCGTCATCGGATCCATCGGCGGACCGGTCGTCCTGGTCGGCCATTCTTACGGCGGGCCAGTCATCACCGAGGCAGCTAACGGGAAGAACAATGTGAAAGCGCTGGTCTATGTGGCCGGATTCGCCCCCGACAAAGGCGAGTCCAGTCTCACGCTTTCGGGGAAGTTCCCAGGCAGCACGCTTGGCGAGGCGCTCCTGCCGGTGGCGCGACCGGATGGAGGACAGGACCTCTACATCCAGCCGGAAAAGTTTCACCTGCAGTTCGCGGCCGATGTGACGGCAGCGCAGGCCAGCCTGATGGCGGCGACACAACGCCCGGTGGCTGACGCCGCCCTGGCAGAACCCTCCGGCGCGCCTTCTTGGAAGACAATTCCATCCTACGCGATCTACGGCTCGGCGGATCGGAATATCCCGCCGGCGGTCATGAAGTTCATGGCCGAGCGCGCGCATTCGGTGAAGACCATCGTCGTCGAGGGCGGGTCGCACGCGCTGATGGTCTCGCGTCCAGAAGCGATCGCCTTGCTCATAGAGGAAGCTGCATCGGCGCAGTGACGAAACCGGTCGCCTCGCGCCGGCTGCATTCAACAAGTGCAAGCCCCCAGGAGACATCGACATGAAAATCGTGGTCATTGGCGGCACTCGGTACATCCGGTTAGCGACCGTCGAGAGGTTGCGTCAACAGGGGCATGACGTCGTGGCGGCGTCGCCGCAACGTCGTGCCCTCACAACGGTGGCACCTCATGATCCCGGCCACGCTGGCAGACCTCTTCGGGAATTCCTCGAGAACACCGCCTCCGTCCTGCGCCACCTATGGCACGGCCGACAGCTTTGGCTTCGGCTACTACGGCAGCGCCTCGGAGTTCCTGGGTCGGGGCCAAGCGAGGGACGGCTGCGAAGACAGTGTCGCTTGAGCCAAGCCCTTGCGCTGGCGGTCGAGCGAGTCGCAGACGCGCGTCGCTCTCATCGAGGAATTCAGGGCCGGCACGGTTAGAGCCGCCGGCGTTGTTCCAAGTAGATCTTTTCGAAGTCAGAACAGGAGAATGACATGAAAATCGTAATCATCGGTGGCACCGGACTTATCGGCTCCAAGACCGTCGCAAGGCTGAGCGTGAAGGGCCACGACGTGTTGGCGGCGTCGCCAAGTGGCGGCGTCAACACCTTCACCGGTGAAGGATTGGATGAGGCTCTTGCCGGGGCGGCGGTTGTCATCGACCTCGCCAATTCACCGAGTTTCGAGGACGAGGCCGTTCTCGAGTTCTTCGAAACAGCCGGAAAGAACCTGCTCGCGGCGGAAAAGGTTGCCGGGGTGAAACACCACATCGCGCTCTCGATCGTCGGGGCGGAGCGCCTGCCCCGCAGCGGTTACCTGCGCGCCAAGATGGCTCAGGAGAAGCTGATCAGGGAGTCGGGAATTCCCTACACGATCGTTCACTCGACCCAGTTCTTCGAGTTCCTTGGCGGCATTGCGCAGTCGGCAACCGTCGGTGACACGGCTTCGGTATCGTCGGCCTATTTCCAGCCCATCGCCTCCGACGACGTCGCAGATGTGATGGCTGACGTGGCGCTCTCCCAGCCGATTAACGGCGTGATGGAGATCGGCGGCCCCGAGCCCTTCCGCATGAACGAACTGGTCGCGCGTTTTCTGCAGCTCGCCAACGATCCCAGGAAGGTGATCGGTGATCCTCATGCGCTCTATTTCGGGACCGAGCTAGACGACCGATCGCTTGTCCCGGGCGCGGGCGCCCGCATCGGTTCGACGCCGTTCGAATACTGGTTCGACCACGCCCCGTCTCGGCGAAGCGGTGTTGCGGCGTAACGGCGGCATCTGAAGACAACCCGCAAGGGAAACGACGATGGACCACAAGCTGCCCATTGCGCCTCAGGCAAGTCGCCGAGCCCTCCTCCTCGGCGCAGCGGCCGCCGGCATTGCAACCGGCCTGCCCAAATATGCGCTCGGGCAAGGGCCAGCCGGCCAGGAATCGAACTCATCCATCTCTCAAGAAGGATCGAAAGATATGAGCACTACCACCACCAAGGATGGCACCGAGATCTACTACAAGGACTGGGGTCCGAAGGATGCTCAACCGATCGTCTTCCACCACGGCTGGCCGCTCAGCGCCGACGACTGGGACACGCAGATGCTTTTCTTCGTCGGGCATGGATATCGCACCATAGCCCATGACCGGCGCGGGCACGGCCGTTCCGCGCAGGTGAGCGACGGTCACGATATGGATCACTATGCTGCCGACGCGGCGGCGGTGGTCGAGCATCTCGGCCTGAGGGACGCAATCCACGTCGGCCACTCGACCGGCGGCGGCGAAGCCGCTCATTACGTCGCCCGCCACGGCAACGGGCGCACCGCGAAGCTCGTCCTCATCGGCGCGGTGCCGCCAATCATGGTGAAGACGCCGGCCAATCCTGGCGGCCTTCCGATCGAAGTGTTCGACGGGCTGCGCAAGTCGCTCGCCGACAACCGCGCGCAGTTCTACATCGATTTCCCATCGGGCCCCTTCTACAGCTTCAATCGGCCGGGCGCGAAAGCGATCCCGGGCATCATCCAGAACTGGTGGCGGCAGGGCATGATGGGCAGCGCCAAGGCGCACTACGACGGCATCAAGGCCTTTTCGGAAACCAATTTCACCGACGACCTCAAGATCATCGACGTGCCGACACTCGTCATGCACGGCACGGACGATCAGATCGTGCCCATTGCCGATTCCGCGCCGTTATCCGCAAAGCTTCTGAAGAACGGCACGCTCAAGATCTATGAGGACTTTCCGCACGGGATGTGTACCACCCATGCCGATGTGGTGAACGCCGAGTTGCTCACCTTCATCAGGTCCTAGGCTCACGCCGTGTCCTCAGGCGAGAGCCCGATCGCCGGCCGTCCTCCCCTCCGGCCGGCGATCACCCCCAATCTCAACCGCAACTGGAGCCAGACAAATGATCAGGACCATACTTTACAGCACCGCTGCTTTCGCGGCGTTCATCGCCACCGCGGCGCTGGCCGACAATGCGGCTGGCGCTTTCAAGAACGTGAAGCTGGTCTACGACCATCCGCTTCCCAACGTTCCGGGCAAGAGCATGAGGGGCGTGCTCGTTCACTACGAGCCTGGCGGCAGTTCGCCCGCACATCTCCACCCCAAGTCGGCCTTCATCTACGCCACGGTTCTCGAAGGCGCGATCAAGAGCCAGGTCAATGACGGGCCGGTGACCACTTATCGCGCTGGCGAAAGCTGGTCGGAGTACCCCGGCGATCGCCACAGGGTCAGCCAGAATGCCAGCGAGACCGAGCCCGCACGGCTGCTGGCCGTCTTCGTCGTCGACACCGGCGAGACCGAACTTGTGCTGCCTTTCGAAGAGTAAGGTCGGGATTCATCGCCCTGCTGAACGGGGAAACCGCCGCCGAAGCATTGATGCAACCAAGGACGGCCGCAAATGCTCATCGATAAACTGCATGCCTTCACGTCGTCGCGCCTCGCCGTGATCGACGTCAATGCGACGGTGCAGGCGGCCGCGCTGTCGCTTTCCAGGCCCGGCATCGGCCTGGTTGTGGTGTGCAATGCTGGCTGGGTCGCGGAGGGTGTGCTCAGCAAATCCGATCTGGTGCGCCATCTCACCGGCCTGGGGGCCAAGACACCGCCAGTGTCCGACCTGATGAACAGATCCATTGTCTCGTGCAGTCCGCAGGACGATGTCCACGACGTATGGCAGACCATGGCGGCGCGAAGCTTGCAGAACATTCCGGTCATCGACGTCGGCGCCAGGCCTCTCGGCATACTGGACATACGCGACGCAATGAAAGTGTTGTTCGAGCAGGAAGAAATGCAGGAGCGGATGCTCTTCAACTATGTCGCCGGGGTCGGTTACCGCTAGCCGCTTTACCTGCAGCGATGCCTCGCGCCTCCAAGCATCTCCTCCAAAAAAAGGATCGTTGAACATGAAACTATACTACAGCCCGCTTGCGTGCAGTTTGGCCGATCACATCGCCCTACTCGAAGCTGGCGCGCCATTCGAGCGGGAGAGCGTTAACCTGAAGACCAAGCGAACGGCATCGGGGGCCGATTTCAACGATGTAACGCGAAAGGGCTACGTTCCGGCGCTGGTGCTGGACAGCGGAGAAATCCTCACCGAGAACATCGCCGTCCTCGATTGGCTCGCCACGGAGTATCCAACGCTCGGTATTCCAGGAAACCTTGGCCGCACGCGCGTGCTAGAAGCGCTGGTTTTCATCTCGACCGAGGTGCACCGCAGCTTCAAGCCGATGTGGCAAGCAAGCAGCGAAACCCAAAAGGCACAGGCAAGAGCGACGATCTCCAAGCTGCTGGACATACTCTCCGAGAGGCTTGCGGGCCACTACCTGTTTGGCGCAACGCCCAGCGTCGCGGATTTCTATCTGTTCGTTATGCTCTTGTGGGCCGAGCGCTATGATGTCGGCATTCCCGCGCCATTCGTTGCATTGCGTCGCCGCATGGCGAGCCGTCCGGCAGTGCAAGCGGCCATGCGGCAAGAGGGCCTGATCTCATTGATAGACAGTGAAGCGAATGCTCACACCCGTGAAGAGCGCGATCATGTCACTGGATAACAAGGTTGTCATCGTCACCGGAGGAAGCTTTGCCAGGCAAGGTGCGAAGATCCTCATCACGGGATGCCGCCCAGCAATGGTGGAGGAAGCGGCCGCTGAGCACCCGAATATAATGAGTCTCGTCGCCGACGCTGCGAAGCCCGAGGATGCCCCTCGCACCATTGCGAAGGCAATCGACACATGGGGACGTCTGGACATCCTCGTAAACAATGCCGGCGCTGGCGCTCTCTTGCCTCTGGGCGATGCTACCGCTGAGCGGATCGCGGACATCTTCGCGGTGAATGTCGTTGGCCCAAGCCTGCTGGCGTCGGCAGGCCTTCCGCATCTGACGGCGGCGAAGGGAGCGATCATAAACATATCGAGCACGTTCGGTCACAAGCCCGCGACGGGTCTGTCCCACTACGCCGCCAGCAAGGCAGCGCTCGAACACCTGACGCGCTGCTGGGCGCTCGAACTCGCGCCACAGGGAGTGCGGGTCAACGCCATCGCTGCCGGTCCAACCGAATCGGGAGCACCGACGGGTATGATGGGGCTCTCTCCGGAACATGCAGCGGTTATCGAGGAAGCGGAGCGAGAGCAGATACCGCTCAAACGACGTGGCAGTCCGGACGACGTAGCCAGGTGGATCGTGCATCTCGCCGATTCGGCGTCCGAGTGGGTGACCGGGCAGGTAATCGCCGTGGATGGGGGCCTTGGCCTCACATGACGGACGTGCCGACGAACAGCCGTTCGAAAATCGCTGAGGAGACTATAGACATGAACCGAGCCAGCGGTCGAATCCTTGGAGGGGTTTTGGTTCCCGATACGCCGCTTGTGCAGCGGGCCCTCGACTATGCTCGGCGCGAATGCGAATCCTATCTGTTCAATCATGTCGTCCGTTCTTGGCTATTCGCGGCGCGGATTGGACAGCTTCGGAACATCGATCACGACGCGGAAGTCGTCGCCCTGGCGACGCTGCTGCATGACATCACGCTCAACGAGCGCTTTAACGGCCCGCGCCGCTTCGAAGTCGAAGGCGCCGATCTAGCCCGGATCTTCGCACAGCAAGGCGGTGTCGACGAGCGCCGAGCCCAGCTGATCTGGGACAGCGTCGCCCTAAACTCGACACCGTCGATAGGCCTCTACAAGGAGGCGGAGGTGGCGCTCTGTACTGCCGGCATCTGCCTGGATGTGATCGGCCTGCAATACGAGCTTGTCCCTGCAGCGGAGATCGCAAAGATCGTCGAGGAATTCCCGCGGCTCAAGATGAAGCGTCGCATGACCCGGTGCTTCTGTCACATCGCCGAGACCAGGCCGGAAACGACCTACGACAATTTCGTCCGGGATTTCGGTGAACGCTATGTATCTGGATACCGAGCTCCTTCTTCCGTCGATCTCGTGTCGAACTCGCCATTTGAAGGTTGAATACGGCTGGAGCCGGATTGTCCGGATTCGTCGCACCCGGCGAATTCGGCTGTCTACCTTCGCCCGTGGCCGGCGACTCGTGCCCTTCCGGTGAGCCGCTGCCGGAACTGTTTCATGCCGCTGTCCTGGCCCCGCCGACCTCGCGCATCGGCGCGGGCAGAGTTTCCCATTCCCGGATCAACTCACCGATGGAAGCGGCCTCCATCTTGCGCATGACGTTGCCGCGGTGCAGCTTTACCGTCACCTCACTAATGCCGAGGTCGAAGGCGATCTGCTTGTTGAGGCGTCCCCGCGCAACCTGACAAAGAACCTCCCGCTCGCGTGGCGTTAGCGTCTCAAAGCGTTCGACATTGCGCTTGACGACCGCAGCTTCCGCCCGCCGCGCGGCATCCATCGCAATGCCCGCAATAACAGCGTCAAGCAGCGTTTGGTCCCGCACCGGCTTGGTGAGAAAATCCACAGCCCCGGCCTTCATCGCCTGGACGGTCATCGGAATGTCGCCATGCCCGGTCAGGAAAATGACTGGCTTGGGATTGCCGCTTTGGGCCAGATGCCGCTGCAGATCGAGACCGCTCGCTCCCGGCATACGCACATCGAGGATCAGACAACCGGCGCTATCCAGTACGTCGGCATCGAGCAATTCGCGCGTCGAGCTGAAACAGACATGCTGGAACCCGGCGGAGAGTATCAATTCGGACAGCGCCTCCTGAACAGACGCATCGTCATCCACAATGATTACGAGTGGCTGCTCCGCGTCGCTCCTGCGCTGCGATGACGACGGCGCCGATCTCCGTAAGTGCGGCAGCTGCTCAACTCTCATGTTCACCTCCATTTTTCGATTTGCGTAATGCATTGCCGATGGTTGCCAGCATGTCCTGCGCATCGAAGGGCTTTCGGAAGCACCCGCTGACGCCCTGGGCTCTGTCCGCATCGGCAATCTCGTGGCGCCCGGTGATCAGGAACACCGGCAGGTCCGGGCGCACCTTCTTCACCAGACCACAAAGTTCGAAGCCGTCCATGCCGGGCATCCCGATGTCGGTTATGAGCACGTCAAGGCCGGATAGCCCGCTGATGAGCAATGATCGCCCCGACGAGAAGCTGCGGGCCGCATAGCCGGCGGACTCCAGCAGATCCTCCAGCGACTCGAGTAGCCTTGGATCGTCATCGACAACGGCCACGACAGGTCTTCCCTTGGTCACGCCCGGTGCCCTCCCGCTCGGCGCGAGTGGGTGATCGGTATCTCCAGTCGCTGCGCGATACGTACGAGATCGGCGAGCGATGACGCCGCCATTTTCTGCATCACGTTCCTTCTATGGATCTGCAGCGTGACCTCGCTGATTCCGAGTTCAGCGGCTGCCTGTTTGTTGAGAAGGCCGCTCACCACGAGCGGCAGCACCTCGCGTTCGCGCGGCGTCAGGTCGAGATAGCGTTGCTTCAGCGCCACCAGTTCAGCACGCGCGGACCTCCTTTCCCGATCCTCGGCGAGCGCCGCCTGGATTGCAGCCATGAGATCCGCATCACTGAAAGGCTTGGTGAGAAAGTCCACGGCGCCATGCTTGATCGCCTGGACGGAGGACGGGATGTCGCCGTGCCCTGTTATGAAAACGATCGGCGGATGATCTCCCTTTGATATCTGCCTCTGCAGATCCAGGCCGTTGATGTCGGGCAGCTCGACGTCGAGGATGAGGCATGCCGGGATGTCCGGCTTGTTTGCACCGATGTATTCGCTGGCCGATCCGAACGCAGCGGCGCGGATACCGTACGAATCCAGCAGCTCGCTTAGCGCCTCCCGCAGGCGCGCATCGTCGTCCACGATGAAGACGATATGGTCATCTGTGGTCATGGCGCCGCTTTCACTTCAATCGGCAAGGTGAAGACGAACGTCGCCCCCTGTGGTTCGTTCTTCTCCGCCCACAGGCGTCCGCCGTGCGATTCGACGATCGAACGGCAGATCGCGAGCCCCATGCCCATTCCGTTCCCCTTCGTCGTGAAGAACGGTTCGAAGATGTTGTCGGGAAACTCGATCCCCGCGCCACGATCGCTGATCTGCGTCTGAACCACATCGCCTATGCGGCGCACACGGACCTCAAGAACCCGGTCGCCCGTAACGGCGTCCATGGCATCCATGCCGTTGCGAATGAGGTTCACCAGAACCTGCTGGATGTGTACGCGGTCCAGCGCGACGAGCGGCAGGTCGCTTTCGACATCGATATCCATGCGGACGCGCCGCCGCGCCGCTTCCTCGGCCATGAGGTTGCGCGCCTCGACGATAACGCCACTGAGCGCCGTAGAACTCCTTGCCTCGCCGGACTGTTTGAACAGAGCACGGATGCGACTCACGACGTCGGCGGCCGCATTTGCGTCACGAATAATGCGCTCCACCGTCTTCTGCGCACGCTCGAGATTTGGTGGCTCAGCCATAAGCCATCGCTGGCAGGCATGCGAGTTCGCCACCACGGCCGCCAGCGGCTGGTTCACTTCGTGCGCGATGGAAGCAGAGAGCTCGGCAAGGCTCGCGGCCTGACTCGCTCGTGCAAGGCTCTCTTGCGCCAGCCGCAGCTCTTCCTCCGCCCGAACCTCATTTTCAACGTCGAGGCAGATGACATTCCACTGCACGATAGTCCCTTCGGTATCACGCATCGGCGCGGCACGTGTCTCAACCCAGCGATACTCGCCGTCGAACCGCCGCAGGCGGTGCCTGCGCGCATAGGGCTCGCCGGTGGACAACGAATGAGCATATCCTCCCTTGACCCCCGCCAAGTCGTCGGGATGCACACCGGCGTCAAGCGTGCCGGCCAGCCGGGACTTTCCGGTGCCGTCCAATCGCTCAAGCTCATACCCCAGGAACTCGCGGAGCTGTTGGCTACGATAGACCGGCTCGCCATCCGGCGCCGCGCAATCGATCATTGCCGGCAGCGTTTCCACGAGTTGCCAGAGGAAGCGCTCCCGCTCTTGCAGCGCTTCCTGAGAAGTCACGAAATCATGGATATCGACGTTGGCGCCGAACCACCGGATGATGCGGCCGCTCTCGTCACGGAGTGGTTCAGCACGCCCCTCCGTCCAGCGGTATGAACCATCCCACCGGCGGTTGCGAAACTTCAGCTCGAACGGTTCGCCCGTGCTGAAGGAATGGGTCAAGGCCTGCAGCAAAGAGGCCCTGTCTTCTGGATGGACGATGGTCCGGATCGCACTGGGCAGGCCTCCGTCGGCATCAAAATCATCCAGCTTCAGGCCGATATAGTCCATCATCGTTTTGTTGATGTATGCAGGGTCCCCGCCAGGCGTGACGCACCAGATCTGCACGGGCACGGTGTCGATGAGCTGTTGAAGCTGACGTTCCCGGTCGCGCAGCGCTTCCTGCGCGCGCATCTCATCGTCGATGTCAATGGAAATGGCATACCATTGCATGATCGCGCCGCTTTGGTCCCGCACCGGTTCCCCGCGGCCGTCCACCCAACGATACGCGCCATCCGCATGACGCATCCGATACTTCATGGAGTAGGGCTCCCCGGTGGCGAAGGAGTGGCGGACGGTCTCCAGCAGACGTGCGGCATCTTCCGGATGGACGAGGGTCGTTATGGCTGCCGCCAGTCGGCTCATGTCCGGCTTGTCCAATTGGGCCAGGTCGTTCAAGCCGAAGAAGTCGAGCAAGCGCTTGTTGAAGAAGGTCGGCTCGCCTTTCGGCGTCAGACGCCTGATATGGACGGGAACCATATTTACGAGCTGCGAGAGCTCGCGCTCCCTGTCGCGCAAGGCTTCCTGCGCACGCACCTCATCGTCGACGTCGAGCGAAACGCCGTACCATTCCGCGACCTCACCGTCTTCGTTACGCCGAGGCTCTACCCTGCACTCCGCCCAGCGGTACGCGCCGTGCTGTTCGCGCCAACGAAATCGCATCGTGGACATGCCACCGGTTTCGAAGCAATTCCGTAGGGTGTTCTGTACCTTGGGAGCATCTTCGGGATGGATCAGTTCCTGCAGCAGTTGCTCGATGCGCGGCTCCCCGAGAGCTTCGAAATCCGCAATGACGGAGCGGAAATGGTCCTGGTAGCGCTTGTTGAAGTAGACCGGCCCGCCCGTAGGCTTTGCGCTCCAGATCCGGACTGGTACGGCATCGATCGTCTCCTGAAGCTGCCGCTCGCTCCGCCGCAGCGCCTCTTCGGCATGCATCTGATCGTCTATGTCGTGACAGAGCCCGTACCACTGGACAATGCGCCCGTCCTGGTCCTTCATCGGCTCGGCGCGGCTCGACATCCAGCGGTAGACCCCGTCTTGACCGCGCAAGCGATATCGCATCGCAAGGACCTCGCCGGTGGCGAGACAACGGCGGAGCGTGTCCGAGAACGCTGCTCTGTCGTCCGGATGGACGCCGGCCTCTATCATCGCCGTCATGCGGCTCATGCCCGGCTTGATCGTATCCGCCACGTCCAGGCCGAGAAAATCGACCATGCGCTTGTTGAAGAAAATCGGCTCGCCGTCGGGCGCGAGACGCCAGACGTGGCTTGGAACCATATCGACAAGCTGCGAAAGCTCCCGCTCCCGGTCGCGCGATGTGACCAGCGCCAGCTGACGCTGCCGAGATATGGCCGCTACGATGAGCGCCGAAAATGCCGAGATTGCCAGGAAAAGCTGCAGCATGACCTGCCTTTCCCTCTGGAACTCGGGAGCGCCGACAAACTGGCTGTCTCCAGATATCGTGAGCGCCATCGTGATCAGGGCGAGGAGCGTCAAGGCGACGGCGGCGCCTCTGAACTCGAAGCGCGCCGCGGCCCAAAGAAGGGGCGGCATGATGATGTAGGGGGTGGGCAGATAGACGTCGCTCAAGGAGAGCGCGGCGACTCCCAGGAAGATCAGACCCAGGACGCCGGCTTCCACCCGCTGCGCGGAAGAGAGTTGGGTCTTGCTGCGCCAATACTGGATCACGACCAGCGCTGGTGGCGCTACGAGCAGGATTCCGGTAGCGTCTCCAATCCAAAACAGCGGCCATACCGCCGTGAAAGTTTGTGATGCTATGCCAAACCATGCAAGCGTCGCGCTTCCGACTGTCGCGCTTACCAGGGGCGCAACTCCTGCGCCCAGAACGACGAATGCGAGAACTTCCTGCAAGGCTTCCAGCCGGACCGGGCGCCCGCATGTCCGGTTCACCAGCGTTGCGCCGACAGCCGCGCCAAGGGCGTTGCCGACATAGATCAGGAAGCCGGCAGGCAGCGGACTGTGGAACCACACGAGCTGCGCGAACATCTCCGCCAAGCAGCCCGCCAATATCCACCACGGCCAGCTGTAAGGAGAGGTGAGAATGAGCGTTGCGATGAAAACGCCGCCCGGAGGCCAAATGGAAACGGTTATTCCGGGGACGATTGCGAGTGCTTGGGCGAACCCGCAGCCTAGTACATATGCCGCGAAAAAAAGCGCCAGGTGCAGGAATTGGGGGCGCTGCGACCAGACGGACATCATCGGCTTCTCCTGCCGGGCAAAGAAAGGCTGGGGATTGTCAGCGATGGGTGTAGCACGTCTCCGCGATATCTGGGCTGGCGAACTCATGGCCCACTCTAATCCGGCCATTCTCTGGCTGCACCTCATGGAAATCCATGAGGCGTGGCCGAAGCATACCTGGCCTAGCCCTCAGGATGATACCGCCTAGACCAGCCGAGTGGCGACATGGCCTCTCGCATGATGGCTCGGCCCGGCGCGTCCCGGCATGATTTGCAGGCGATAAATCGCCTTCAAGGAGACATTCATGAATATCACCACCAAACCGACGGCGCAGGCCGGGACCAAGCATGGGCCCCGTGTTGACTGGGCCGAGCAATCTCCGGAACTCGTGAAGAAGTTCACCGGGGTTGCCACGGCTCTCCGTGCAGGCTCGATCGAGGAGTCCATCCTCAATCTTGTCAATATTCGTGCTTCGCAGCTCAACGGCTGCTCCTTCTGCCTCGATATGCACGTCAAGCAGGCAAAGATGCACGGCGAGCGAGAACTGCGCCTCTACCACTTGGCCGCGTGGAGGGATTCGACCCTGTTCGCCCCACGCGAGCGCGCCGCACTCGCATGGACGGAAGTCCTGACCAAGCTGCCGGACCAGGGCGTTTCCGATGAGATCTATGAGCGCGTCCGCACGCAGCTGTCGGAAAAGGAGATCTCCGATCTTAGCTTCGCTGTCATGCTGATCAACTCGTGGAACCGCCTCAACGTCGGCTTCAAGACCGTGCCGGGTTCCGCCGATGCAATGTATGGCCTGGACAAGGCGGGGCTCAATTAGCCCGCTACAGACCGGCGGCGCGGCTGTCGCCGTGTCGCCGCTGATCCTTGGCTGTGCGCAATGATCCGCCGGGGACGCGCTATCGACAACCATGCGTATCGCCGGATCGCTGCGGCCGGGCTTCCGCCGCGTTTGGCGCCACTGCCGGCCAGTGCGCCATTCCCATGCTTATTTCACGACAATCCGAGAATTCACCCAGGACTTGTCCGGACACTCGCCCTGCGAGCTAGCCCGGTCGTCTCGAGTTTCATTCCATCGCGCCGGCCAGTTTCGAATTCCAATGCCAGTTCATCGGCCTCGGGCCCTTACCCATGTCATGGCTGCCAATCGGTCACACCGTACTGCGGGCATCCACGACATGGCTGGCGAGAATCTTTCCAGGGGCGTTTGTCACGCTGGCAACTTCGCGTCTTCCATTTGCCTGAGACTCCCTTCGACAAGGGCGTTCGAGGCCAAGGTTGACGGCGGCAAGCTCGGGGTCATGTCGGGCGTCGGCGCGATCGGCATCGGAACCGCCCTCAGCGCCAGGGACGACTGTTCCGCGCGCTTTCTCATGTATCGGGCGAGGCCGATCTTGATCGTGACCAGCACGGGCGCGGCAACCACGAACAGCAGCGCGACTGCGTTGAACGCAGTGTCGAAGGCGATCACTGTGGACTGACCGGCGACCGCTCTGCCCAGCAGGCTCGTTGCAGCCCGGCCAGCTGCCACGGGATCCATTCCTTTTGCCGCGAGCATGGCTGTCGTCGTTGCCAGACGCTCGCTGACCGCGGGAATGCCCGCGGTGACGTTGGCGCCGAGCACCGCGACATTGGCGGCGACATTATTCTCGATCAATGTCTGCAGCCAGGCGACACCCATGAGTCCGCCAAGCTGGCGACCCGTGTTGAAGAGGCCTATGCCGGATGCGATGTTTTGGTCGTTGAGCTTGGTGAAGGCGATGAGGGTGATCGACAGGAACAGGAGGCCGAGGCCGAGGCCACGCAACAGGATTGCCAGCATCATGTCATCCGCGCCGCTCTCGATGGTCGAACCGGACAGCATCCACATCGCGACCATGATCATTAGGATTCCAAAGGGCACCGTGGTGATCGGAGGAATGTGGCGGGCCTGCATCACGAATGCAGCGAGGAGGAGGGCACCGATAAAAAGCGCGCCGCTCGGCAACAAAAGCAGACCCGCCTCGGTGGGCGTGAACGCGAGGACTGACACGGCGAATGACGGAATAAGGAACGCGCTTCCGAACAAGGCGGCGCCGGCGACAAAACTGACGATGAAAGCGAAGGTGAAATCCTCCGACCGGAACAAAGTGAAATCAAGCAGGCCCTGGCCTTTGGCCATAGCCTGTTGGCCGATAAACGCCAGCAGCGCGGCCGTGCCGATCACTGTCAGCCACAGGATGCGGGATTCCTCGAACCAGTCCCATCGGCTGCCCTGGCTAAACACATAGGTGAAGCAGAAGAGTGTGGTGAAGACGAGCGAGAAGCCGATCCAGTCGAACGGTCGGCGTGCCACTTTGACGGGCGCTGGGCAGTCCGCGAGCAGCAGGAAACCGGCCGCCGCCAGCGACACTGGAACGACACTGAAGAAAATCCAGATCCATGACTGGCTGTCGAGCAACCAGCCCTGAAGGGCAGGGGCGATCGTCGCGGGGGCAACGACCGAACCGATTGCGAACAGGGCCTGGAGAAACGGTTGGTGGCGTCGCCGATAGGCAAGAAAAATGATCGCCTGCCCCGCGACGAGCAGGATGCCTCCGGAGAAGCCTTGCATCACGCGGAGCAGGACGAGCAGGTCCAATCGAGCCGTGATGGCGGCAATGGCGCAGGCCGTGCCCATGACCAGGACCGAGCCGACGATCAGGCTGCGTGGGTTCATACGGTTCATCAGCCAGGCCGCGGCCATGAACCCGATCAGCTTCGGAGCGGTATATCCGACATCCAGCCAGGCGAACTCATCGGGTGTTGCATAGGTGTCGCCGATGATGTCGCCGCGCCCGAGCGACAGGACCGTGCTGGCGATCGCCTCCGTCAGGGTGGCGAGCACTATGCCCGCGACGAGAAGCGTTCCTGTCGCGGGTCGATCGCGGCATGGCGTGGCGACAAGCGCCGCGGTCACGAGCCGCTCCCGACATCGATCTCGACGCGGGCGGACAGGCCCGGGACGAGGCGGCCAGGCAGTGGGTTGCCGACAAGCCGGATCTTCACCGGAACACGCTGGACGATGCGAACGAAGTTCCCTGTCGCATTGTCGGCGGGAAGCAGGCTGAACGCTGATCCGCTGCCGGGCGAAAAGCTGTCCACCACGCCTTCAAACATCTCGTCCGGGTAGCCGTCGACGGTAACTCGCACACGCTGACCGGCCCCTATATGTTCGATCTGGGTTTCCTTGAAGTTCGCCACGACCCACAGATCGTTGACCGGAACGATATCGAGCAGGGAGGCACCCGGCGCCACAAGCCGGCCGATGCGAACCTGGCGGTTGCCGACGACGCCGCCGATCGGCGCACGTATCACGGTGTTGTCGAGGTCGATTTGAGCGAGCTCCTCTGCGGCCCGTGCTTGCGCTACTGCGGCTACAGCGGCTTCTCGCTGGGCGTCGAGAACAGCGATGCGCTGCCGCTGTGCCTCCAGCGCTGCCGATGCCGCCGCCACCGCCGCTTCGGCTCTCGACCGCGCAGCGTCGCTTTCATCGACCTGGGCCTGGCTTACGGCGTTGGCGCGAATAAGTTCGCGGCGGCGGTCGGACGCCTTTGTCGCGAGATTCAGCTCGGCCTCGGCCGAACGCATCTGGGCTTCGGCCTGCCTGATGAGGGCGTGCTGAAGCTGGACTTCGGCATCGACATTGCCGAGGCGCGCCTGGGCGGCCTCGACATTGGCCACGGCTTGCGCCAGCCGCGCGCGGTAGTCGCGGTCGTCGATCCGGAACAGGACGTCACCGGCTTGGACGGCCTGGTTGTCCCGAACCTCTACCGCGGTGACATACCCCGCAATCTTCGGCGAAAGACCGGTCACGTCCCCGCGGACGTAGGCGTTGTCGGTCGACGTCTCGCTCGAACGGGCCCAAGCCCATCCCGCACCCAGGGCGAGCACGGCCGAGAGGCACAGTAGCAAGCCGATCGTCTTTTTCCTGCTATGTTGCGGCATGACGGCCTCCGGTAATAGGTGTTACCATTGACGTTTATGGTAATGATTGTTACCAGTCAAGGGATGCATTGGGAGTGGATGAATGGCTGCGGCTGTAAAGACCACGCGGCGCAAGGGCAGCCGGGAGGCGCTTCTTCAGGCGGCCACCGAGGTCTTTTTCGAACAAGGCTACGCCGCGACAAGCATCGACGCGATCATCGAACGTGCCGGCGGATCGAAACGCAACATCTACAATGAGTTCGGCAACAAGGAGGGTCTGTTCTCCGCAATCGTCCGGGAAAGTGCAAACAAAGTGCTGGCGCCCCTGGTGATCGAGGAAATAGAGGGCCACGATCTGCAGGCGACGCTGACGGCGTTCGGCCGTCATTCCGTGGACGCCTACATGTCGCCCACCTTGATCGGAATTTACCGAATTGCCGTCACCGAGGCCAATCGCTTCCCCGATCTCGTGAAATCGTTCTACGAACAAGGGCCCGGTCGGACTACGGTCCGGCTGGCCGAAGTGCTCGAAGCTGCCAGGGAACGAGGAGAAATCCAGGCGGATGATTGCTTGCGCCTGGCCGGGCACTTTGTAGGCATGATCCGCGACAACATTCATCTGCAGGTGGTTCTCGGCCTCCGGCCACCGCCGTCGGACAAAGAAGCGCAGGAGGCGGTCGCTTCCGCCGTGGAAGTCTTTCTGAACGGCGTTCGGCGCGGTCAGAAGTAAAAGGGCAATCGTCATCGTCAGCACCGGGCTGTTTGCCGAGAGGTCGGGCGGTGTGCTGCGTTTGACCAACAAGCCTCGACGCCGACGTGCCTCGCGGGCCTCGTGAACGATCCGCCTCACATCATCGGCGCAGACGTTGTCGCGCCTCATCAGATGCTGGACGATAGGATCGTCCAGCATCTCTTCGAGTGTTGGTTCTGGAGTCACGGGGTCCATGATCTGTTCCCTTGCCGGCTCGGGCTTGCGGGGGCGGGTTTTCACTCGCAGCCCGCCGAAGCATCCCAGGGGACGGTCGCAAAAACAGCTCGCGCGCCCCGTCCACTGGTGCCTCGCCTTCAATGACATCATCTGGCGTTGAACTTGGAAGGTATCTGCGCCTTGCGGCCGCTTGAAAGCTGGAAGATCGCGATCGTCGTGACGCAAAGCCCAACCAGGACGTGCGTCCACATCGCCGCCTGCGCCGATCCGAAGCCGAGCAGGAACGGAGCCGCTATTGCCCAGCACCCCAAGACGAGATTGGACCACTCGGCCCAGGCTCCGTAACGGTAGAGCGCCACTGCCGAGCAGCAGGCAATCAGCACGCCGACGATCCCCGCATTCCAAGCCGCGTCAGGCAGCTCGGTGAACGCGAAGGCAGCGCAGGCCAGACCTGCGCCCAGAACGAGGTTGGTCCATTCCAATCCCTTGCTCGGTACTTCACTTAACATTTTCATCTCCTTCTCCAGTCCGGCTCCGCACTCACGCCATCGATGTCGAGGGCTGCCGGATGCGAGGAGAATGACGCGGTCCTGCGCAGCGGCCTATTCTACGCAGGCATCTGTCGGGCGATGCTAAGGTCTAGTGCGGCCGAACGCGGTGTTGGCGGAGGATATCGGAGCGCTTGGGGTCACAGCGTTCTTGGGCGTAGGGATTCCGCCTTGCTTACTGTCAAGCACGCTCCTGCCGAGCAGCACTGACGTTCAGGATGCCGATCACAGCCGTCCGTCGGCGAAAACAGGGCGGTCTTTCCACAGGTTCCCAGTCGCCAAGCCAGAGTATCCGAGGTCATAAACGGCCTGCATATAGCTGGTGTTGAAAGGATCGAGCATCGAATAGGGGACTTGGGCGTCAATGGTCGCCAGATGGAAACGTGCCCCGGTCAGTTTGGCGTAATTGTAGAGGATGGCCAGTTCGCTCTGTGTCTGGGACTTGAGGAGGATGGAGTATGCTCTTGCGATCACGGACAGCGTTTTATTCCGCGTGGTAGCGAACTCCGGTATGACCGCGTTGTTTACGATCACATGGAAATCAACACTCTGGCGTTTCGCCGGCACGAGAGGGTTCGTGCTTGCCAAAATTGCCTGTGGAAGTATCAAGACCTGCGACGTGGACCCACCATCGGAATGCATTTCCTGGAAGTGACGCCCTCCCGACTCGGCCTCGATCATGACCGCCGGATAAACGCCCGGGATACTTGCCGACGCTATCAGCACGTCCTGGAACAGCTTCAACGCGTCCGGTCGGCCGCTGTTGGCGATGGCGCCCATGTTCCAGACCACGGCACGTTGGGTATCGAGATTGGTCGTGAGGACCAGGAGGCGACGGCCTTCCCGATGTTGGGCTGCAACCTGCTGCAGGACCGCTTGTGTGATGGAGTTTTCGACCATCCGCCTCATTGGCGTGGATCTCAGCAAGCTTGATCCGATCAAGCCCACGGGAAATTTGGTTGCAAGAAGGTCGTCAGCGACGCCGCTCGTAAAGAGATGCACCAGGGTGTGGTCATAAGCCGATCCGAGGAACGCGAATGGCGCGATCAGGGCGCCAGTGCTTACGCCGGTGACTATATCGAATTGCGGGCGGGTCCCGGCCGCGCTCCACGCCGAAAGCACGCCGACACTGAAGGCGCCTCCCGCACCGCCGCCGGAGATCATGAGGACATCGAGGCCATCCGGCTCGGTTGCCGGCGTCCAGTCGCGCACATCTCCCGCAGCGATCCGAGCGTCGCGATATATCCTGATCTCGCCATAGCCGGCGATCGAAGCCTTCTCTGCTTCCGCCGCGTCAAGGGGTATGTCCGTGGCGGCGATCCGAGTGTCGCAACCCGGGAACCAAACCAATGTCGCGACCAGTGCTGCCAGCCCAACGAGCACCGATACTTTCAAAGGACGCAAACCGGATCTCCAACGTACCTGGTGTCGTAAACGTTGGAGCAAGTCCGCTATGCCTAATGGCCGCGGCACACTGTCAGCGCGACATGCCCAACGCATCATGCGCATGGCGTGCTCATCGCTCGACGCGGCGACGTCGTGATGAGCCGGATGGAGCAGGCTATGTGGAAGGTGCGGTCGTAGTCGATTAATTCAAGGATGATGGCGGGCCATACCACGGTATAGGTCGCCTGCTGCAGTGGCCTCGGGAGACGCTAGTTCTATGCGCTGTGATGACGATGGCTCGGTGCGTGTTTCCATCGTCTGAAGTGCGCGCGTGACCCCCGGTAGCCCCGACAGCTCCAGTCCGCCGGACTGAACCACGAAGCAGGCGGCGAGTGTGAGGACATGGAGTGTCGATGCTGCTTTCATCGCTGGTTCCGTGACAATGCCGCGATGGCGGCGGCCTAGTATCCCTTCGGCGGAACGAAGAGGCAGATGGTCCTGCTGTCGGCGGCCCCGGCCACCGAGCACCAGTGATAAACGCCGTCTGGCGAATGCTTCACCCGGCCGTCACTATAGGCGACGACCTCGCCGGTCCCCTTGATGACATAGCCTCGGGTCGCTCGCTGATGGCCTTGTCGCTGACCTGGCGGCAGTCGATGCCGGAGCAGCACGAGTGCGGGTAGCTCCAGCCCAGCGGCTTGGCGGCTGTCGGCAATGCGTCATGCGCACTGACCGGACATGAGAACAGAATCACCGGGAACATGGAGGCGGCAAGAGAAGCGCGGTGGGACGGCATTCCGCTCGAATTGCGCATTGTTTTCCTCCATGGAGGCTTTAGCCAGTACAGAGGAGAATGCGGCGGGCCGCGGCGCCAACCTATTCTACAAGGGTCTTTGTGATGCGATGCAAAGGTACAGAATACTTGCGCTTGGAGCTCATGAAACCAGTCAGGATAGGCACTGTACAGCGGCTTCTGGCGCGATGTGATGGCGATGCGCCACTTTGAAAGCGGCGGAGGGCAGGGAGACTGGAACCCCCGGTCCAACGCACCTATACCGAAGTCTAGGTCAGCCGTTCAAATCGGTAGGTCCGATCACCCTTTGCAGTGTTGCGTTGCCCGCCGCGATACAGGTACGCAAGACCTGACGTACAGACAACGGATTGGCGGGCATGGCTGGCCATCGACGAGTTCCGGCGGCCTCGCGTGAGGCGCAGGTCCTGGTTGACGTGTGACAAATGCGCGGCTGATACTGACTGCGTGAACGCGGCCTTTCGTGTCCAGCATATCTCCCCGAGGCAGGAGTCGTGGGCGTGGCAACTTCAGGGATCGCAGACAGTCCGATAACAATTTTGGTCGACGATGACGCAACGGTTCGCGACGCGTTGGAGGAGTTGCTGAATTCTGTCGGCATAGACACGATGTCGTTTTCTTCGGGCCAGGAATTACTGGACGCAAAACTGCCGGACCGCCCAGGCTGCCTCGTTCTCGATGTGCGAATGCCGGGTCTGAGCGGCCTCGATCTTCAGCATCTCCTTGCAGCCAAAGGCATACTAACGCCGATCGTATTCTTGACGGGTCATGGTGACATCGCCATGAGTGTCGAGGCGATGAAGGCGGGGGCAGTGGATTTCCTGACCAAGCCGGTGCGTGACCAGACGTTCCTCGATGCCGTGTCCACCGCTATCGCCAAGGACGTCGCGCGAAGAGCAGCATCGACCGTGTCGCGCAAGAACTTGGCCGTTTATGAGACCCTTACGCCCCGCGAGCGGGAAGTGCTGAGGCTTGTGGTCTCCGGTGCGATGAACAAGCAGATTGCATCGGATCTCGGCATCAGCGAGATCACCGTAAAGCTCCATCGGAGTAACATGATGAAGAAGATGAACGCGAGGTCCATCTCGCATCTCTTCAACATATGGCAGTCGCTTCCGGTCGACAGCCGGTGAGCGGCTGCGGGAGAGGACAGGTGTTCAATCAGACGTTGGGCTCCGTAACTGACTTGGAAAACGACCGCGATAGGGAGCGGGGACACAGAGGCGGTCGCTAGAGGTCTGAAATGGAGCTGACGTCAACGAAACAGCGCCGCGCCGTGGCATTGGCGATCGGAGCTGCGAGCGTTTTGCTGGCATGGTTCGTCAATGAGCCATACGTTCTGCTGGTCGCAGTTGCAGTCATATGCATCTGCATCGGCTGGGAGGCCGGCTTGGTGGCCGTTACCGCCGCCGGTCTGCTTTCATCCGTGATCCTGTTTTCGCTGGAATCGGGGGCCACAAGCGGCGTGGTCCGTTTGACGGTATTTGTCGTGGCGGCGTCAGCCCTATGGTTCGTGATAACGATTTTCAGGACCATGAGCTTCTATGACCGGGTCTACCATGACACTGGACCGAGCATCGCCGATATTCCGAGCCTCGGATGGTCGGCCTCTCCGGAAGGCCGCCTTCGCGTGGTCAATCCTGCGGCGCTCGAGTATGTAGGTGTGACAGCCGATGAGATGCGCCGGATCATGGATGGCGATGATTATCATTGGACACAGTTCATCCATCCGGACGATGTCGAGGCGAGCATGGCGCGTTGGCGTCACAGCTTACAGACGGGCGAGCCTGTGATCGACGAGCATCGTTTGCGTCGGTTCGATGGGACATATCGATGGTTTCGCGACACCGGGATTGCTTCGCGTGATGAGCACGGAACGATCACCGGCTGGCATGGCCACACGACGGATATCGACGATCAGAAGAAGGCCGAAGCTGCGTTGCGTGAGCGCGAGCGCGAACTGCGCCTGCTGGTCGATACAGTTCCCACCATGATCTGGCTGATGACGCCGGCAGGAGTACCGTACTATTTCAACAGACGGTTCGTAGATTGGGCGGGCATCAACTCGATTAAGGAGGAACCGCGAGGCACGCGGCAATTCGCCCCGCATGTAGAGTTGTTCCATCCAGATGACCGGGCGGCCGTCAAGGCTGTGTTCGAGAAGTCCTTTGCCCGTGGAGAGCCACTCCAGCACAAAGGTCGGCTGTGCCGGAAGGATGGCGAATATCGCTGGATTGATTCGCGGTTCGAACCGCTACGCGACGAAGACGGCACTATCCTTCGCTGGTACGGCGTCAACTTCGACATCGACGATGAGGTTCGCGCCCAAGAATCCCTGCGTCTGGCGGACGAACGGCTCGCGCGCGCCTTGCGCGCAGCCAGCCTGTCCGAACTATCCGTGTCCATTGCGCACGAACTCAACCAGCCGCTCCAGGCGGTCGTGGCCAACACCGGCGCCTTCCAGAGATGGCTGAACGCTGATCCGCCAAATTTCAATCACGCCAGCCGTGTCGCCCAAAAAATCATCAGAAACGCCGACGCGGCGGCACAGGTGATCACCCGCATCCGGGCCCTGTTCAACAAGACGGAAGGCGAACCGCAAGCGATCGATCTGAACGCGGTGATCCGCGAAGTGTGTGATCTCCTGGCCGACAGGCTCGCATCGAGTGGCGTCAAGCTGGAACTTCACCTCGATCCCCGCCTTCCCGCGACGGTCGCCGATCATGTCCAGATGGAGCAAGTCGTTCTCAACATCGTCCGCAACGGCATTGAAGCGATGCAGGAAGTCGACAGCAATGTGCGATGCCTCCGAATCGTTTCGCGGTCTCAGAACGACGGAACAGTTGAAGTCGAAGTGCGAGATAGCGGCCGCGGACTTAGCGATCCAGAACGGATTTTCGAAGCGTTCTACACAACCAAGCCGGATGGAATGGGGATGGGTCTGGCAATCTGCCATTCGATTGTCGAGGCGCACCGCGGACGGCTTTGGGCGGAAAATGCCGAGACCGGTGGAGCATCCATAACTTTCAGCCTCCCCGTTGCCGTTGCCGACTCGGCCCAGACGCCCAGCACGACTATAGGCGCCTGAGTGGCCGCTTCAGAGATTGATCCGGGAATCGGCCATCGACTGTCCGATCTCGATGAGCGTGCTGATTAGAATGTACAAAATTCCAAAGACGATTGCGACCCCCAGCACTGCCGGAAGATCGGCGCTGGCAAAAGCCTGGACCGTGTAAAAACCCAGACCAGGCCACCCGAAAACGCGCTCGACGACAAGCAAATTGCCGAAGAGAATGGGAACCTGCAATCTGAGCATGGACAGTGGGGCCGTGGCGGCATTGCGCAAACCGTGGCGCAACAGCACCTTTATCTCGCTGAGACCCTTGCCACGCGCGGTCCGGATGTATGGCTGCCTCATCACCTCGTGAAGCGCACCGTTCAGGCTTCGCCCAACCGCGACGCCGATTGGCAAGGCCAGCGCAAGCGCCGGCAAGATCATGTGCAGCAGCGCGTCGATGCTGACTTCGGGCCGGCCCACCAGTAGTCCGTCGATGACGTAAAGTCCCGTTGGGCCTGCGAAGTCGCGGTAGGCAAGCCGACCCGCTCCGGGAAGCCAATCGAGACGGAACCAAAAAAAGTAAGCGAGAAGCAAGGCCGACAGAAAGATCGGCGTTGAGCCTATCCCCACTATTGCGAACCTTATCCCGCCAGATCCCGGAATCAGGAACTGAAGCGCCGCCATGACGCCGGCGAGCGCCACTCCCAGAACGATCGACGCCAGTCCAAGTTCAAGCGTAGCGGGAAGATATTCCCGTATGTCGTCAAACACCGGCTGTCGCGTCCTTACCGACGTCCCCAGATCCGCATGCGAGAGGCGCAATAGAAAGCGCCCGTACTGAACAAGGACCGGGTCGTCCAGTCCGAGGTGCTCACGCATCGCTTCGACCGTTTGCGGTGGAGCGCTGGGCCCGGCAATGGCCCGCGCCGGATCGGCGGGAATAATGCTTTGGAGACCGAAAACAATGAAGCTCATCACCAGGAGAACGACGACGGCGCCGACGATGCTTTTGGTGAGATATGCCAGCACTACGCCCCCCTCAGCGCGGCGCGAATGCCGTCGCCCGCAAGGTTGGCGAGGAGACAGAGGAGAAAGATGATCGCCGCCGGCAGGATCGGCAGCCACCAATGGACCGTGAGACTGTCGAGGCTGCGCGCCGTCATCGCTCCGAGCTCAGGCGCCGGTGCTGGCAATCCAAGGCCAAGGAACGACATCAGCGACAAAGTCATGACGATGTTGGCCACATCCAGCGATGCCCCGATGAGCAAGGCTGGGACCACTCCCGGCAACAAGTAACGCAACAGCAGGCGTGGACCGCTGACCCCGGCAATACGCGCCGCCTCGACATGTGGACGGGCCTTCAGGCGACGGATTTCATCACGGGATATGCGCGCATACCAGGGCCACCAGACAATGGCGATCGCGATCATCGTGTTGCCGAGCCCGGGGCCAAGGGAAGCCACGACAGCGAGCGCGATGAGCGTTGCCGGAAGAACCAAGAACAGGTCGACGATCCGCTGGATCACCAGATCGACCTTGTCGCCTACCAGGCCCGAAATCAGTCCGACCAAGGTGCCCACGGTGAGACTGAAGCCGATAACGGCAAGCGCTGGCAGCCACGTATATTGAGCGCCGAGGATGACGCGCGAGAACAGGTCGCGGCCGATTTCGTCGGTGCCGAACCAATGTCCTGCCGAAGGCGGCAGGTAGGCTCCGGCGACGCGCAGCTGCGGGTCGAACGGCGTAATCCAGGGCGCCAGCACGGCCACAACGGTGACGACAGGCACCCCGATGATACCGACGCTTTCAAGCCAGCCGGCCCGCCGGAAGAAATCGCGCCAGTTGAATCGACGCCGCGCAGGCAGCGTGTCCGGGCTTGGCCCTCCGGTCATCGTCCGTGTCCCGGCTGAAGGGACGGCATCGCCGCGACGAGAGATCGCGTGTAGGAGGACTGCGGTGCGGCAACGATGGCATCGGGATCCGCAATCTCAACCAGTTGGCCGTCCTTCAGCACGGCAACACGGTCGGCGATGATCCTGGCGGCCGCTAGATCGTGGGTGACGAACAGCATGGCCATGTCGAGCCGCCGCCTAAGGTCGCTAAGAAGATTCAAGGTGGTGGCCGCCAGCGACACGTCCATGGCGCTGATTGGCTCATCGCATAGCAAAAGCCTTGGGGGGACGATCACTGCGCGAGCCAAAACCGCGCGCTGGCATTGACCCACCGATATCTCGGCGGGCAGCGCGTCCATCAGGACCGGGTCGAGGCCGACCAGCTTCATGGCCTCCCCGACGCGACGGCGGCCGTAATCGCTGTCCGGTGAAATGGCCCGCAGGCGCTCGCCGATCTGCTCGCCGATCGTGAGCCACGGCGTCAGCGCCGCCACGGGGTCTTGAAATACGACTTGCGGAGGAAGCTTGTCGAAGCGTGTGACAGTGCCGCTCTCGGGGACCACAAGCCCGGCAGCAATCCTCAGGAGGGTAGACTTGCCGGCGCCACTCTCGCCCACCAGGGCCACGCACTCGCCAAGCTTGATCGAGAGGGTGACCGACCTGAGAACAGGCTGCGGTTGACGCCGTCCCCAAAACGATCTGGCGCCAGTCGGGAATGTTTTTCCGATGTTAGACAGCCTCAAGGCGGCGGTTTCCTGGATTGCCTGGGCCGGCCATGATTTCGCACCAGCGCGCTGCGTTGTGAGAATTGCGGTTTGCTCGTGATGAAGGCAGGCGACTGCGCCACCATGGACAGAAGCAGGCTCCAGCGGTGGGCGGATCGCCGTGCAATCCGGCTGGGCGATCGGGCAACGTTTCGCGTAGGCGCAGGCGTTTTCAACATTTATGGAGGGCGTGTGCTCGGACGGGAGCGTGGGAAGCGGGCGCAGTCGATCGGAGTCCAGATCGAATCGAGCGGCGAGCAGGCCGGCGGAATAGGGATGCGCGGCATTGCGGGCCACATCCTGCGTGCGGCCCATTTCAACGATGCGTCCGGCATAGAGAACGAGGACGCGGTCGGCCAGTGATGCCGCCACGGTTAGATCGTGCGTAACGAACAGAATTGCCGTCTGCTGATCGCGGGCAAGATCGCGCAACAGGTCGAGAATCTGCGCCTGGATGATGACGTCGAGCGCGGTGGTAGGTTCATCGGCGATGAGAAGCTTCGGTCTTGCCATCATCGCCATGGCAATAAGCACTCGCTGACGCTGCCCCCCCGACAGGCGATGCGGAAGCGCATCGGCGATGCGTTCCGGATCAGGCAGGCCGGTTCGGCTGAGCCAGTCTTCGATCGATCTCTCGGAGCCCCCATTGGATTCGCGCATCTGGCGGCGGATCGTCATGGTGGGATTGAGCGCACCCATCGGATCTTGCGAGATGGCGCGGACGAGGTGGCGGCGGGCCGCCTGCCAAGTATGCCTTCCCGCGCCGACAAGCTCGATCCCCGCAAGCCGGATCGAGCCTGCCACCTGCGGAAGGTATTCGCGCGGCAGGAGCCCCTGAAGCGTCAACCCGATGCTTGTCTTGCCGGAACCGCTTTCCCCGACCAGCGCGGTGATCTCGCCCGGAAACATGTCGAAACTGATGCTATCGAGGATGCGGGAGGGATGGCCTTCGCGGCTAAGAATGACCGACAGGTCTTTGACCGCGAGGACGGGCTCGGTCACGGATTCGGACATTCGGTGCGAAAGCTTGACCATAAGGGACGAGCCTGGCCTGGTTCTGGAATTCAGGGTCCCCAGCGAACGGTGGCGAAGTCGATGTTGCCGGGTGGGTTCACGGGACGGAGTCCAAGGTCCTTCAGACCCTTGGCGTGGACAACCACATCGTTAACGTCGACGAGCGGGATGACGATGCCGGCATCGAAATACATGTGCCCCGCTCTCTCGTAGAGAGCGTCGCGTTCCTTGACGTCGGTCAACTGCCCGGCCTGGTCCACGACGGCATCGGCTTGCGGCAGCACCTGCCCAAAAAAGTTGAGGGAACCGTTCTTGGTGAAGAAAGCCTTGGCCTGGCTCTCCGGATGAGCGGCGTCCGGTCCCGCGATCGTGAGTAGCAAATCGGGAGGGTTTGGGTCGTCTTTCAGGGTGTAAGCAGCGCCTGCGGGCAGCACGTAAGCAGTTGCCTTTACGCCGATCGACGCCAGTTGCGCTATCATCAGGTCGGCGATGCGGCCATAGCTTGGGGCCGCGCTGTACAGACCAATGGTCAAGTTGACCGCGCCATGTCTGGCGATCGCATCTTTCGCTGCCTCGAAGTCGGTCGGAAACCGGATCGGATTCACTGGGTCGAGCATCACGTTCGGATAAACCGACCTCGACAAGCTTGCGAACTCTCCAAAGGCGTCCTTGATCCACAGCGCCGGGTTGATCGCTGTCAAAACGGCCTTGCGGACCTCCGCATCGTCGAGTTGCGAGTTCGGCTTAACGAAGAGATAATACGGTATCATGCTCGGGGCGGCGGTGATCTCCAGACCCCCCGGCAGGCTGGTGAGTTGCGCGAACGGATAGTCGATCGGCACGGCATCGATTGTACCAGCCTGCAATTGAAGTATCTGCTGGCTGATATCGGGCACGACCGCAATCTGGATCTGCCGGAAGAACGGTTTGTCGCCCCAGTAGTCGTCGTTGCGCTCGAGCACATAGCGCTGACCGCGTTTGAATTCAGCCAGTTTGAATGGACCCGTTCCGGCCGCATGCTCATTGAGCCAGGTCGTCGCGAAATCGCGGTTGTCATGCTCGGCGAGCGCTACCGGACTGATGATCTTAGGCCCCCACGGACTGGAAAGGGTATCAAGGAACGACGGCTGAGGATGACCCAACGTGAGCACGACCGTCGATTCGTCGGGCGCCCTCATGTCCTTCACGTTGGCCAGGAAGTAGCTCAGCATAAGTCCACCATCGCGGCGGCGCTCGAACGACCGTATGACCGCCGCCGCATTGAATGGCGTGCCATCATGGAACTTGACACCGTCGACCAGGTGAAAGGTGTAGGTCAGTCCGTCGTCCGAGATCTCCCAACTCTTGGCGAGCAGACCAACAATCCTGGTCGAATCCGGCTCGTAGTCGACGAGCCCTTCATAGACATTGTTGATTGCGCTGATCCCGCCGACCTCGAACCCGTTGTCCGGATCGAAAGTGCCGATATCTGCCACGTAAGGTACGCGCAGCACCTCTTGCGCGTAGACTGGCGCAATCAGGACCAGCAAACCGAGAGCGAATCCCAGCATGCGCAGTCCGAAGCTGGGTTTGTAAGATCGTTCGGTCCGGTATGCGTCGATCTCCATCGAGGATTCCCGTTGGCCTGGTACTTCACTTGGGACTGCGGGAAGGCCACCCGCAGTCAATTCCTGGCCAACGAGGCATTCCACGCTCATGTCCAACTCATCGTCACCCGATGCCATCAAGGTCTTCTTGCGGCGCTTGGCATCGATGCGAATACCCGGACATTTTCGCCAACGCTACCTCAGCCCGCTGATCGCGGTCTATGAGCATCAAGCAGAGGTCACCCTATCCCCAGGGTATAGATCGTGGCACCCTCGGACTGGTATGTGAACGCTTGCAGACGCGCATCCGCTAAAGAACGCGCTTGCAACCGACTAAGCCTGACGGGAAAGCTGGCTGCTGCCCCGCCACGCGCGTGGAGTGCTGACGGGACTGCCTATGTGTCGGTGGTCGAGTCGTAGCCGCGCTCCGGCGTGCCTCAAAAAGTCGCGGCGAACACAAAAATGCGGATGGGCGCCCCGTGCGACGAGAACTTGCCGGACCGGTATGCTCGCAATAGTGTCCGAGCAGGCCGGCAAGCTGCTGGCATTATGAGGCGGGCTGGTGGCTTTTGACTTGCGCCATCCCATCCCAGCGGCGCCGGGCTTAGCCGTCGCACCCGACCGAGCAGAGCGTCCTAGAGGGAGGTCATAGTCTCCCATACTTCGGCATCGTCCAACCGATCCTACCGTTTGATAGGCTGGTGCCGCGGGTTCCACGAACATTGGCTGCATCGGACGGCGGCCCTTGCCGGTTTGGCAGGGGGTGCGTCCAGCCACCCCCTTGAATCTTCCGACCACCCCGGAGGCGTCGATGAGCACCGTCTCTTTCCTCAACATCGGCATGCACGGCTACATTAACCCGACGCTCGCGGTCGTGGCAGAGCTCGCCCGGCGCGGTCACACGGTGACCTATCACACCTCCCCTGCGTTTGCGGCCCAGATTGAGACCGCTGGTGCGAAGGTCTACCTCTACTCCGGGGGCGACCTGCCCTTGCCGGATCCGCCGATCCCCCTCGCGATGCTGGAAGAACTCGCTCGGACCGCCCTCGGCCTGTTGCCCGGCGTGCTCTCGGATTTCCGCGCCATACGGCCCGACCTGATCGTGCATGGGGCGGCCTGTCCATGGGGCGCGGTGGCCGCGCGTGAGCTCGGTGTGCCGGCGGCCGCCACGTTCACCACGTTCGCCTTCAACGGGCAGGTGCCCAGCCCCACCCGCCTCTCCCGTGACTTGGTGGCCGCCGCAGCCGCCCGCCCTCGCATCGGCTGGAGCTACGTTTGCGCGCGCTGGGCCCTGCACCGCGGCTACGACACCGGCGGGCTGCCCCTGATCGACCTGATGAACGCCCGCGAGCCGCTGAACCTGGTCTTCACATCCAGCGCGTTCCAGCCTGGAGCCGACGCATTCGACCCCTCGTACCGGTTCGTCGGGGCGAGCGTCGGATCCCGCCTGACCGATCCGGGATTCGACGCCGCCCGGCTGGAGGACCCCGTGCTGTACGCTTCGCTGGGCACGGTGTTCGATGGGGGCCCCGCCCTGCTGCGGACCTTCGCGACCGCGCTGGCACCGCTGGGCGGCACCGTTGTCGTCTCGACCGGGTCCACGGAACCGGCAGACCTGGGTCCGCTGCCAGCCAACGTGCTGGCCCGCCAATCCGTGCCGCAGCTCCAGGTGCTGGACCGGGCGGCGCTCTTCGTGACCCACGGCGGCATGAACAGTGTCAACGAGGCGATGCGGACCGGGGTGCCGACACTCGTCGTGCCACAGGGGGCGGACCAGCCAATGGTGGCGCGGCGGGTTGTAGAGCTCGGTGCCGGCCTCGAGCTCCGCACGGACGACGCCACTGCAGAGACGGTGCAGGCGCTCGCCCTGACTCTGCTGGACGAGCCGCGCTTCCGCGAGGCGGCAGCCGCACAGGGCGCCGCACAAAAGCAGGCCGGCGGCGCCCGGCGTGCCGCCGACGAGCTCGAGCGGTATCTCGACGACGTGCTCGGAGGCATCGCGACCGATCGAGCACAGGGGCGCTGAACCATGTCGACGACGGTCGCCGTACTACTGGTCCTCGCCGGGCTTTCCGAGAGTGCCGGGCGGGTGCTGCCCCTGGTGGCGCGCAGGCCCAAGCTGTCCCCGCGCCTCGTGGCTGGTCTGATGGTGACCGGCACCGTCGTCGAGGGCACGGTGATCGCGCTGTGGCCCCTTGCCATATGGACCGTCGCCGACTTGGTGCAGCCGGTCGTGGCGCCTGACGCGGCCCCGCTGCCCAGCACGACCGGGCTGGCCTGGACACCCGCCCTGGTCGCCCCGCTGCTCCTGGCCGCCGTCCTCGCGTTCCCGCTCCTCGGGCCGTTCCTGCACATGCTGCTTATGGCCGGTGTCGGAGCAGGGCTGGCCGGCCCGCTCGCCGCGGCGTCGGGACTGGGCTGGTGGACCGCGGTCGGGTGCATCGCGGTTGCGGGGATCGGGCTCGCGGTCACGGTCGAGGTTGTCCGGCGGCTGATCGCCAGGATCATCGCCGGCGCGCGGGAGCGGGAGTCGATCGTGTGAGCGAGCTCCTCCTGCTCGTCGCCCTCTTGGCGCTCGGCCCTTTCCTGCTCGCCGAGGGCCTGCTCGCCCGCTACGAACTCATGGTCTATACCATCGGCCGGCGTGCACCGGCCGCCACGCTCCCACCGGAGGTGCCCTACGCCAGGGGGGCCGATCCAGGGCGGCCGCCGGACGCGTACGTGGTCTACCTGGACGGGATCGGCAAGCGCCGCTTCACCGATACGCGCGATGGCGGCCAGCTCGTCAAGGCCATCATCGCCGGAGCACCGGAGTTGCGCGTGCTGGGCCAGGTCCAGCCCTACTCGCCCCTGGCGGACCCGCTCGTAGGGCGCCCGGTGTGGGATTGGCTACGGCGGCACGTCGGCATCACGCTGTTCCTGCACAACGTCATGCAGACCTTTGTGGCCGCCGATCGCCGATACCGCCCGCTGTACAACCGAGCAGTGGGTGCCCAGATCGCCGACCAGCTCCGGCTCGCAGGCTACGAGCCCGCCAGCGGCATACCGGTCGTCCTGCTCTGCTACAGCGGTGGCGCCCAGGTGGCCACCGGCGCGGTCGAAGAGCTGTTCGCCCAGCTCCGCACTCCGCTGTTGCTGATCACGCTCGGCGGTTTCCACAACGGCGCCAACGACCTCACGCATGCGCGCCACCTGTACCGGCTCACCAGCGCGAACGACTGGATCGAGCGGGTGGGCATCGGACTCTTCCCCCAGCGTTGGCGCCTGTGGCGGCGCAGCCCTTGGAACCGGGCCCTGGACGCAGGGAAGATCACGGTGTGTTCGCTCGACCCGGCAACGCACGTCGGCCCGCAGAGCTACATCAGCCCTACGGCGCGGCTCGTCGACGGGCGCAGCTATCTCGATCGCGCTACCGAGATCGTGATTGAGATCATCCGGCGCGACTGCACAACGAAAATGCTCGGAGGGAGATAAAGCTACGAACCGAGGCTGACACCTTCCTCGACGAGAGCTTGGTTGGGCCCACCATTTTTCTTTGTTATCAAAAGGTTATAATGGGTGCTGCCAAGCCGATTTGGCAGCATTTGGCAGCGCGCCGGCAGCAACGAAAAAGGGCGGCTCGCGCCGCCCCGGTTTCTTTGCTGACGATCCGCAGCGGCGGCGGCGCTGCCGCCGGCGATCATGGTAAGCCTCAAGCCGCTTTGTGCCCTCGACGGCATGCCCAGCGTCGCGATCGCCTCGACGGTCACTTCGTTGTGATGGCGTCTGGCACGAACCGATCGGTCCCCTAGCTTGGTGCTGATCCGATCACCCTAGTTTTGGTAACCGCTGTAACAAATCCGGATGTACAGCATGGCAGAATTGAGCCGCAGTCAAGTTCCGGGATCCACGAGATCGGGCATCTCTCGTCGGACGTTCCTGAAGCACGGTGGCACCTCGGCCGTAGGGGCGGCGTTGCTGGAAGCAGGGGCAGCGCAGGCAGCCGTTGATGGTTCTATGCAGGACGATGCCAACGAAGTGCTTGGCCCTGGTCTGATCCCGATCGATCTCACGATAAATGGACGACGGGTCCCGGTGCAGGCGGAAACCGCCACCACGCTGGTCGACTCGTCCGCAATCACCTCGGCCTGACCGGCACCAAAATCGGCTGCGATCGCGGAGCCTGTTCCGCCTGCACGGTCTGGCTCGACGGTCAGCCTGCCAGCAGTTGCATGACGCTGGCGCTCGACGCCCGGGGCAGGAACATCACCACGATCGAGGGGCTGGCCGAGGGCGGCAAGCTTCATCCGGTGCAGCAGGCGTTCATCGAGCATGACGCCCTTCAATGCGGATTCTGCACGCCCGGAATGGTAATGAGTTGCGCAGCGCTCATAGATCGTAAACCCGACGCCGGCATCGACGAAGTGAAGGCCGCGATAAGCGGTCACCTGTGCCGCTGCGGCACCTATCCGAACATCTTTGCGGCAGTGCTCGCCGTCGCCGGCGAGAATCGGAGGAGGGGCACCTGATGGCTACCGAAAATCAGGCACGGGCCGACCGGCCTTCGTTACGGTCCCAGTCCTTGCTCTACGGTATCGTCGGGCAGGAGATGAGGCAGGTGACTCGGCAGGTGCCGGACGATGAGCCGCCGCAGTTGCCAGTGAACGCCGAACTGCGCTCCATCGGCAAGTCGATCCCGCGGCTCGATGCCGTGCAGAAGGTGACGGGCGCGGCGAAATACACATTCGACGTGCAACTGCCGGGAATGCTCTACGCACGGCAGATCGTCTGCCCATGGCCGCATGCCAGGGTGATCTCGATCGACACCTCGGCGGCGGAGCGTCACCCCGGCGTCCGTGCTGTACATGTGCTCGAGACACTGCTGCAATCCGCCAGGCCTCGCGATCCGGAGGCCGAGGCCCGCAACAAATACCCGACGGTCCGCTTCGCCGGCCAGACCGTTGCCGCGGTCGCCGCCGAGACGCAGCGGATCGCCGACCAGGCGGCGAAGCTCGTCAAGGTCGAATACGAGCGCTTGCCGCATGTCACTGACCTCGATGCGGCAATGGACGATGAGGCACCGATCGTCTTTCCAGGACCGGTCGAGCAGCCATCAACGGCCGGCGGCGGCGGCGCACCGGAAGGCTTGCCGCAGAAGGGCAATGTGCGCGGTCCCAACTTCGGCATGCCGGGTATGACGCCCACGGGCGATATCGACCAGGGCCTGGCGGAGGCGGACGTGATCGTCGAGGCCGAATATCGCACGCAGGTTCAGACTCATGTGCCGATGGAGACACATGGCATCGTCGCGGATTGGCAGGATGACGGGCTGACCATTTATGCCTCCACGCAGCACACGCACAGCGTGCGCGATGAGGCCGCCGAATATTTCGATCTGCCCAAGAGCAAGATCCGGGTAATCAGCGACTTCACCGGCGGCGGGTTCGGCGCCAAATATGGGATCAACAATTTCGGCCTCCTCGCCATTCATTTGTCGCAAAAGGCCGGCGCGCCCGTGCGCATGATGCTGGACCGCCGTGAAGAGCATGTTTCGGCGGGCAATCGACCCAACAGCTTGCAGCGCGTACGGATCGGCGCCAAACAAGATGGCACCCTTACCGCCATCGACGTCATAAGCTGGGGCACCGGCGGCATCGCTGGGGGCGCCGGCATAGGCTTCTGCTACAATGCGCTATATCCGTGCCCGAACATGCGCACCGAGCAGACGTGTTCACGAATGCCGGCCCGTGCGCGGCCTTCCGCGCACCCGGACAGGTGCAGGGCATCTTCTCGCTCGAGCAGGCGATGGACGAACTCGCGGATCGGCTGCAACTCGACCCGCTGATCCTGCGCGATCGCATCGACACAAAGCCCACCGACGACATGCTTGCACGGGCACATGAACGCAAGGTCGCGGCCGAGCGGTTCGGCTGGAGCCGCCGGCGTCCGCCGAACGCCGACGCCGGGCCGATCAAGCGGGGGATCGGCATGGCGCAGGCGCAGTGGGTGTATGTCGTCAGCCCTCCGACGACGGTGGAGGTGCGGGTCGCCGATGACGGGTCGGTCTCCGTCTACAACAGCACGCAGGATGTCGGCACCGGCACGCGGACTGTGCTTGCCCAGGTGGTTGCGGAGGAGTTCGGCCTTAATGCCGAGGACATCGGCGTCTTTATCGGCGACACGCGGTTCCCGTGGGGACCGCCGTCCGGCGGAAGCCGGGTGACTGCGTCGGTGACCGCGCCTGCCCGCAATGCGGCCTATGCGGCGGCACGCGACCTGGCCTCGCGCCTCGCGCCGCTTTTCGACGACGCCGATCCCGATGACATTTTCTTCGCCGACGGCAAGGTGGGCGTCCGCGGCAAGGAGGGAGCCGCAAGGCCGCTCAAGGATGCAGCCAAGGAAGCCAAATTCGGCGAAATCTCGAAACTCGCCAAGCGGCACGACGACTATGAAGATTTGCGGTGCCGGGAGAGCTCGCCATCAGCCGGCATGGGCTGGGCGGTGTCCAATTCGCCGAGGTGGCGGTCGATGTCGAGACCGGCGTGGTCAAGGTCGAGCGCATCGTCGCTGCCAGCGATTGCGGCAGGCCGATCAACCCCAAACTGGTCGAGAGCCAGGTGATCGGCGGCATCATCCAGGGTATCAGCTACGCGATCTACGAGGACCGCATCATGGACGCGGCGAGCGGCCATCAACTCAACGCCAATGTCGATCAATATAAGATGGTCGGATCACGCGAGACGCCGGCGATCGAGGTGCTGCTCATGGAGCAGATCGGGGCGCAGTCGTCGACCGACGCGCGAGGCATCGCCGAGGCAAGCAATGTGGCGACCAGCGCCGCGATCGCCAATGCATTCTACAACGCCACCGGAAAGCGGATTCGCACTTTGCCGATGAACCCGGCAAATGTGCTGGCGACGCTCAGCGCCTGAGATCGGCCAGAAGGAGTCCATCATGGCCATGAACAGCTTCGAATGGGTGGATGCCACGACGGTCGAGCAGGCAGCAGGTCTGCTTGCCGAAAGCACCGAGCAACGCCCCGTCATCGCGAAGGCGGGCGGGATCGACCTTCTGGACTTGATGAAGGAAGGGATTCTAGCGCCGATGCGACTCGTAAATCTGAAGACCATCCGCGGTCTCGACGAAGTCGACACGGAAAACGGGCTGTCGCTCGGCGCGCTTGTGACGCTGGACCGCATCGACAACGATCCACAGATCCGCGCGCGCTACTTGGCGCTGTCGGATGCTGCCGGACATGCGGCGACGCCGCAGGTCCGCAACGCCGCAACGATCGGGGGCAATCTGCTGCAGCGGCCGCGCTGCTGGTATTTTCGGCACGATCATTTTCATGGCGAAGGTGCAGATGAGATGGGGAGCAGGGGCGCTGACGAGAACCAGCATCACGCGATCTTCGACAACGACAAAAACGCGATGGTTCAAGCCTCGACGCCGGCGACGGCACTGGTCGCCTATGATGCAAGCGCCGAACTTGCCGGCGGCGCCAACGGCTCACGCGTCGTAAAGCTCTCGAATTTCTTCTTGCCACCCGAAATGCAGCGCGCTCACGATGCGAGGATCGAGACTGGCGAGGTTATGACGCGCGTGATCGTTCCGCCGCTGAACGCCGGGGCGAAGGCCGCCTACCGCAAGCAGACGGAGCGCGACAGCTACGACTGGCCAATCTGCGATGTGGCGGTGGTGCTGACGATGCATGGCCAGACAGTGCAAAATGCTTCGATCGTCATGGGATGGGTCGCACCAACGCCTCGCCGTGCCGTCGAAAGCGAACGTCTCCTAATCGGCAACAGGCTTACCGACGACTTGGCGCGACAGGCGGCACGTGCCGCGGTGGCCGGCGCTACCCCGCTGGCGAAGAACGGCTACAAGGTGCCAGTGCTGGAGACGGTTGTTCGCCGCACGATCCTGGCCGCTGCCGCGGGCTAGCGACCTGGGGGCGTCCAAAATGGGTTCGGCAACTTCGCAGCCACACGCGGCGCCGGCAGTCTGCCGACGGTTGCGCTCCAAGGGCGCACCCGGGACAGGTTACGGGAGCGGCGTCGACTTCAACGCAGGCTACAGTTCGACCGCAACATTCTGGTGTACCGCCACGGCCGGCGTCGTCGGGCCTGATGACTCCTACGTCCATCCGCACGTATGCATAAGCGATCGGATATGCTTCCTGAGTCCTTCAGAGCAGGATCAAGCTTCATGACATTGGTGGAGAAGGCGACAGGCAACTGTTGTGGGTTTGATTGACTCAACTCTGGGTAGCGAGTCGTCTCTCTGTGAGCGCCGTGACGACGGTTGGCACGCGGCTCACGGCAACCGGCCATTGAGCGTGCATGGTGCCACCAGGAGTGAATAGCTCGACGTTGCCATCAATCGCGGAGCAATACGGAACGATGCGAGAGGTTTTCGAAACCAGCCCATGAAAAAACCCGCCGGTCCGGCTTCAGCCTGAACCCGGCGCCTCATCGGCTCGGCGTCTACTCGGCTGCTCCGCTCTCGGAAGCCAGGGTTGGGCCGGCTTCAGGCCGCCTGCGCCGGAATGTCCTGCGCAGAGCAACGTAGAAGACCGGCGTCAGGAAGAGGCCGAACAACGTCACGCCCAGCATGCCGGAGAACACGGCCGTGCCGAGCGATTGGCGCATTTCCGCGCCAGGCCCGCTGGCGATCACTAGTGGCACCACGCCGAGGATGAAGGCGAACGCCGTCATCAGGATCGGCCGCAGCCGCAGCCGGCAGGCCTCGACGGCCGCCTCGACGGCGTCAAGGCCGCGCTCCTCACCTTGGCGCGCGAATTCGACGATCAGGATAGCGTTCTTCGCCGCCAGGCCGATGAGCACGATCAGCCCGATCTGCACAAGGATGTTGTTGTCGAGACCGCGGAAAGCGACTCCCAAGAGGGCGGCCAGCACGCTGAGCGGGACGATAAGCACGATGGCGAAGGGCGTAATCCAGCTTTCGTATAGCGCGGCGAGCACCAGAAAGACGAACAGAACCGACAGGCCGAAGATGAAGACCGCCGTGTTGCCGGTCTGCCGCTCCTGGAAGGCGAGTTCAGTCCATTCGAAGGAAGTGCCCTGCGGCAGCGATTCGGCTGCGATCCCCTCCATCAGGTCGAGCGCCGTGCCCGTGGCGACACCGGGCGCTGCATTGCCCTGAAGCGGCACGGAGACATACATGTTGTAGCGCTGCACGAGCGAGGGACCGGTGACGTCGCGGATCTCGATCAGTGTGCCGAGCGGCACCAGGTCGCCGGCCGCCGAGCGCACCTTCAGCTTCAATATGTCGTCGCGATCGATGCGGAAAGCCTGGTCGGCTTGCGCCCGCACCTGGTAGACACGACCGAAGGCATTGAAATCGTTGACGTAGGCGGTGCCTAGATTGATCGACAGCGTCTCGAAGATGTTGGGGATCGGCACGTTCAGCATGCGCGCCTTGTCGCGGTCGATCGCCAGGAAGAATTGCGGGCTGGAGGCCGAGAAGGTGGTGAAGACGCCCATCAACCCGGGCGTCTGGTTGGCCTTGCCGGCGATTTCGTTGGCCAACGCCAGAATCGGCCGCATGTCGGCGCTGTTGCGCTCCTGGAGCATCATCTTGAAGCCGCCGGAGTTGCCGATGCCCCGCACTGGCGGCGGCGGCAGCGCGATGATGAAGGCCTCCTGGATGCTTTGCAGGCTGCCAAACAGGGTGCCGATGATCTTGTCGGAAGTATCGCCGCTCTCGAGCCGTTCCTCGAAGCTCTTGAATGGCGCGAAGATCACGCCGGAATTGCTGGCGTTGGTGAATGTCGCGCCGTTGAATCCTGCGAAGGCGACGGCGTTGGCGACACCCGGGGTCCCGCGGATGATATCCGACGCCTTCTGGATGATTGCGTCCGTTCGGGCGAGCGAAGAGCCCTCCGGCAATTGCACGACGACGATCGCATAACCCTGGTCCATGTTCGGGATGAAGCCGCGCGGCACCGTCTGCAGCATGTGATAGGTCGCGTAGAGCAGGCCTGCGAAAACGAGCAGCATGGCGGCAAGCGCCAAAGTCGTGCCGACCAGTCTGTGCACCAGCCAGGCATAGCCGTCCGCCATCCTGTCGAACCCGTTGTTGAACCCGTTCGCCAGAGCGCGGCCGAACCTTGCCAGGAAGAAGTTCGAATGTTCCTCGCTGTGCGGCTTGAAAAGCACGCCGGCGAGAGCCGGCGAAAGCGTCAGCGAGTTGAATGCGGAGATTGCGGTCGAGACCGCGATGGTGATGGCGAACTGCAGGTAGAACTGGCCGGAAATCCCGGGAATGAAAGCCGCCGGAACGAAGACGGAGATCAGCACCAGCGAGATCGCGAGGACCGCGTTTCCCACTTCATCCATGGTCTTGTGCGCAGCGGCGCGCGGAGCGAGCCCCAGCCGGATGTTCCGCTCGATATTTTCCACAACCACGATGGCGTCGTCGACAACGATGCCGACCGCCAGCACCAGCCCGAACAGAGTGAGCATGTTGAGCGAGAAGCCGAAGGCGAGCAGCACGGCAAGCGTGCCGATCAGCGAGACCGGTATCGCCACGATCGGCACGATCGCCATGCGCCACGACTGCAGGAACACGATGATGACGATCACCACCAGCAGGATCGCCTCGGCGATGGTGACATAGACCTCGTTGATGGATTCGGCGATGAACTCGGTCGGATTGTAGATGATCTCGTAGGCCAGCCCCTTCGGGAAATCCTTCGAAAGCTCCGCGATGGTCGCCTGGATTTCTTCCGCCGAGGCCAAGGCATTGGTGCCCGGCCGCTGGAAGATGCCGAGCGCCACCGCCGCCTTGTTGTTGAGATAGGAATTGGTGACGTAGTCCCTGGCGCCGAGTTCTATGCGCGCCACGTCCTGCAGGGAGATCAAGCGGCCGTCCTCGGCCGACTTGACTATGACGTAGCGGAAGTCGCGCGCGTCTTCAAAGCGCCCTTGCGTGGTGACCGTATACTGGAAGGCCGAGCCGTCGCCAATCGGCGGCGCGCCGATCGAGCCGCCCGACACCTGGACGTTCTGGTCGCGCAGCGCCTCGACTACGTCGCCTGCGGTCATGCCGTAGGCGGACAGCTTTTCCGGGTCGAGCCAGACGCGCAGCGAATATTCGCGCTCGCCGAAGATCTGCACGTCGCCGACGCCGTCCAGTCTCAGCAGGACGTCGCGCACGCGCGAACGCGCATAATTCGAGACGTAAAGCTGATCATATGTGTCGTCGGGCGACAGCATATGGACGACCATCATCAGGTCGGGCGAACTTTTCGCCGTGGTGATGCCGAGCCGGCGCACCTCTTCCGGCAGGCGCGCTTCGGCGATCGAGACGCGGTTCTGGACCAGCACCTGCGCCGCATCGAGATCGGTGCCGGGGCGGAAGGTGATGGTGAGCGACATCGAGCCGTCGCCGGAGGAATAGGACGACATGTAGAGCATGTGCTCGACGCCGTTGATTTCCTGTTCGATCGGCGTCGCCACGGTCGCGGCGACCGTCTCGGCGTCGGCGCCCGGATAGGAGGCGCGCACCACGATGGTCGGTGGCGCGATTTCGGGATATTGCGCGACCGGAAGCTGCGTATAGGCGATGCCGCCGACGAGCACGAGCACGATCGACAGCACCGCCGCGAAGATCGGGCGGTTGACGAAGAAATGGGCGAAGTTCATTGCGTCTGCCCTTCGGCTTCAACCTTGGGCGGCAATTTGGTCATCTCGGACTTGACGGTGACGCCCGGCCGCACTCGCACCAGCCCGTTGACTACCACGGTCTCTTCGCCGGTGAGGCCCTCGCGGATAACGCGATAGCCGTCGATGCGCGGGCCGGTGCGGACCGGCTTGGCCGAGATCAGGCCTGCCTGGTCGACAACGAAGACGATGCGGCGGTTCTGGTCGGCGCCGATCGCCTCGTCAGGCAGAAGCACGCCCGGATGCGGCAACGAGCCGGGCACGTTGATGCGGCCGAACATGCCCGGCTGCAGAACGCCGTCCTTGTTGTCGAAGCGCGCCCTGGCCCGCATCGTGCCGGTAGCTTGGTCCAGACGGTTCTCGGCGAAGTCGAGCTTGCCCTTGAACGTCGCTTCATCACGGTCGGCGACACGGACGACAACATCGACGCCGCCGGCGCCTTCCTGCATGACGCCGCCGCGCTCGCGGGCGTCGCGCGCATAAGAGAAGTAGGTCCGTTCATCGATGTCGAAATAGAAGTTGATCGGGTCGATCGAGACGATGGTGGTCAGCACGGTCTGGTCGGCCTGCACCAGATTGCCCGGCGAGATGAGCCGGCGGTCGACCCGGCCGGAAAACGGTGCCTTGATCTCGGTGAATTCGAGATCGAGACTTGCGTTTTCAAGTGCCGCCTCCGCGCCGTCCAGTTGCGCTTGGGCGGCGAGATATTCGCGGCGGCGGTCGTCCAGTGTCGAAACCGGTATGTTGCCTTCGCGCGACAGGGTCTCGGCGCGCTCGAACTGCATCTTGCTGAATTCGACCAGGGTCTTGGCCGAGTCGACCTGCGCCTGCGCCTGGTTCAGCGCCGCCTTGAACGGCCGCTGGTCGATGGTGAACAGGAGGTCGCCCTGCTTGACCAGCGTACCGTCCTGGAAATGGACCTGGTCGAGATAGCCGCCGACGCGGGAGCGCAGCGAAACCTGGTCGACGGCTTCGAAACGGCCGACGAACTCATCGTCCTCGACGATATCGCGCACCAGCGGCTTGGCTACCGTGACGACGGGCGCGGGAGGCGCTTCCTGCGCCTGTGCGGCCGGGGCCGCGAGCAAGCCTAGCGCCGCGAAGGCCGCGGCGGCGGGCCATTTTGCAGGGACGTTTCTGCTGGAGGGGGCGGCCAGAGAATCGTGGCGGAGGCGTGCAGTGTGAACCATGGTTACCCCTCGTAATCGGTCCTTCATGCGAAGTCCGTAACATCTAGGCAGCTTTTGTGCCGCACAAATCAATTTTTTGAAAGCATTGACAGGAAGCTTTTAACCGGGGAGCGCGAACGCACATCTCATCTATTCGTCGAGCGCGATGCTCGCACCACGTATCGTCGATATCTTCAAATGTCACCAGCCAGCAGCTTCTCCTTCGACAGCAGCCCGGCATCTTCAAGCGCCTCGAAATCCGGCAAACCCCGCAGCGTGTCGAGGCCGAACTCCAGCAGGAATTTTTTTGTCGCAACGTAGCTGTATGGCGCGCCTGGTGTCTGGCCATTGAGCAGGCGGTCACCCGGCTCTGTGAGATATTGGGACTAAGCCTTGGGTGGTGCTTCCACTCCGGACATTGCGAGAACCGGCGGAGGGAGCCGAGCGCCTTCGATCTTGACCGCAGCCACGTCAGCATTGAGCTGGTGCAGCTCGTCCTGCGTAAAGGTGATGGCAGCGGCCGCAATGTTCTCGGCGAGGTGGGCGGCCTTCGTCGTACCGGGGATCGGCACGATGAACGGCTTCTGTGCCAGCAGCCAGGCCAGCGCCAGCTGGGCGGGTTTGACCTGCTTGCGTTGCGCCCAGGTCCGCACGACATCGACGAGCGCCATGTTTGCCGCCAAGGCATCCTCAGCCATGCGGGGAACCCAGGCGCGGAAGTCTCGCTCGGGGTCGTCGCCAAAGCGGGTTTCTGCCGTAATCGTGCCAGTCAGGAAACCATAGCCCAGCGGGGCCCAGCTGACGAAGCCGATGCCCAGTTCCTCGCACAGAGGCAGCACGTTGGCCTCGGGACCACGCCAGATCATCGAATATTCGTTCTGGATGGCGGCGAGCGGCAGGATCGCGTGCGCGCGTCGGATGGTCTCCAGTCCCGGCTCCGAGAGCCCGAAATGCAGGACCTTGCCCTCGGCGACGAGATCCTTGACCGCGCCGGCGACGTCTTCGATTGGCACAAGCGGGTCGACGCGGTGCTGGTAGAGCACGTCGATGCGGTCGGTGCGCAGGCGTCGCAAGCTGCCTTCGACGGCGCGCTTGATATGCTCGGGCCGGCTGTTCAGGCCCTCTCCGATTTTGCCGGTCTCAAGATCGACGTTGAACCCGAACTTGCTCTCGACAACGACGGTCTCGCGCAGCCCCTGCAGCGCATCGCCAACGATCTCCTCCGAAAGGAAGGGTCCATAGACTTCCGCCGTATCGATGAGGGTGACGCCTTGGTCCACCGCGCGCCTGATAAGCGCAACGGCGGCGGCGCGATCTATGCGGCTGCCGAAATAATCCTGGGCGGTGCCGTCGTCAGGGCTAGGTTTCCACTGGCATCCGAGCCCCACCGGAAACACTTCGAGGGCGCCCAGCTTGCGGCGCTGGCTCGCGGGTTGCGGGCCGGCCGTTTGCGCCGCCGCTTCGCCAAGCGAAGACAGCAGCCAGGGCGCAACGCCGAGAAAAGCTGCCGACGCCAGAAATTGCCGCCGCTGCGGGTTGTCAATGTTCGAGGGAGACTGGTTGTTTGAGGGAGACTGGTTGGTTCGGTGAGATTTCGTCATGTCACGATCCTTGGCTTGGGACAGGCCATGAGGCCGACGCGCATGCTCGGTGCGGTCGCCGGCCTCAAAGGGTGGTTTGCTGAAGATAGACACGGCCGGCGCCACGGGCAGGGTCGATTCTTGCTCACTTCGTGGCTCGCCGGGTTCAGGCGAAGCTGCCGCCCGAAAGCCTATCGGTGCCGGATCGACTGAGCCCGCGCCTGCCTATGTCCGATGGCGGCACGCCGTACTGCCGCCGGAACAGTTGACGAAAATGATGCAGGTTCGAGAACCCCGCAGCCGCAGCCGCCTGCGGCACGGTTGCCTGGGTCGACCGCAGAGCGTGCAACGCTCGATCCAGCCGACTTGCAGTTACAAAGCGATGCGGCGGCATGCCGAAGGTGTTGGCAAAACTGCGCGCGAAGTGAAACGGGCTGAGTGCGGCGACCTCGGCAAGATCTCCCAAGGTCAGCGGTTTGTCGGCGGTGTCCAGCACCAGTTCCACCACACGCTGACGCCGCCGCGCGTCAAGCGTTCGTCGGATAAGATCGCGTCCACCGAAGTGCCGCCGCAGCACCTGGGCATAGGCGGCGCGAACCAGCGTCTCGGCCTCCATGTCCGACATCGGTATCCACCCGCGCAGGGCGGCGCGCAGTCTGGTCGCGACCGCCTGGATGATCGGGTCCTGCCAGCCATGCACGTCGTCGAGATCGGCGTGGCCTTCGACACGCATGTCCCGCGCCATCTCGCGGCGCAGCGCGGTCGCCCCGGTGATTTCCAGAACGTCGGAGGGGGAGTCCGTCTCCAACCAGGCGATCGGCGTGTCGCCGCCAAGCCCGATTGTCATAGCTGGCACGGGCCGTGGCCTTGCAATGCCATCGGCTACGCGCACAACGGCAGCCGCCTGGCCGGTGAAAGCCATGCCGATCGACCCGGGCGCCGACGTCGACTCGATCTCGCCGTCGCGCCATGCCGGCAAAAGGCAATGCGCCAATCGGAAGGTCTTGCGTTCCCGGCGGATGATCTCGGGTTGCGCGCGGCTCGTCATCCCTTTAGCTCCTCCCGCTGGTGTGGTGGGCGAAAACCGCCGCCTGAGCGGCACCGCGGCTAAAATACGCCGCTGATTTGCGGCATTTTTTCGTCCGCGGCCGATCGCCCTCGCGATGTCGACTGCCATCGGTTTTCCGTTGGCCTCGCGCATGTAGTCGTCAGTCATCTCATCGAGGACAGTGGTGGCTGAATTGCGAGGCAGGCGTCGCAATTCCATGGATCGTTCGGGCACCCTGTGAGTTATGCTGTCACCGAGGCGGGTGATTTTCATCAGGGAAGGAGCAAGGCGATGAAAAAAATGCTTCTCGCAGGGTTTGTTGCCCTGTCGGCGTCAACATCGCTGGCGCAGACGAGCACTGCCCCCGAGCCTACGGCTCCAGCGGCTGCGCCGCCTGCTGCCCAGCAGCCAGGCGGGCCTGCCAATCTCTGCCAGGAGCTCCTCGCCTTCATGAAGGCGCCTGCCGAAGCGGCTACCCCGACCGCGGCTGCCTCGGCTCAGCAGTCTGGCACATCTTCTACCAGCGCAGCCGCGCCCGCCAAGCCCGAGACCGGGACGGGCTCGGCGCAGAAAATTACCGGGCAGGCTGGGGTTGCCAGCGATGCTCCACAACCGAACAAAGAGAAGGTGGCCAGCGGATCGGCGACGAACGCGCCCCAGAAGGAAAGCAGGGCCGCGCCGGTGCCCCCCTCCGATACGTCAAGCACTCCCAAGGATTCCGTGATCAATGCCGCGAAAGCGGAGGAACTGGCCGCCGCCAATGACATTGCACAATGCCAGAAGACCGCGCGGGAAATGCGAGTGGCCGGCGTCTCCATGCCGCCGCCGTTGCTTGCACTGGCGGCGCTCGACCTGCAGTATCAGCAAAAGTCCGGTGCGGCCCCTCAGGGATCTGGCAATCCACCTGTGACGGGGCAGGATCCGGCGCAGCAGACGCCGCCGCCACAATGAGTGACTGCGGACTTTGAGCACGTGAAAGGGAGAAGGCGGGATGGGTATGATCTTGACCGGAATTGTCGTTTCGATCGCAATTGCGTTCGGGGCCGGCTATTTTCTTCTGAGCGCGCAGCAGCAACAGCCAGCATGGCAGGTCTACAGCAGCGAGAGCACTCGCGTCGGCGATCCGGGGCACAATCTGGTCGGTCAAAACTGGACGGGCGAACCGGGCGACAACTCTACCGCAGCCGCGGAGGGCGAGGAGACACCTTCCTAAGATCTACGGTCGCTGACGTGGATTTCGAGGCCCGCGCAATGAAAGCCTGCGAGCACGCCAAAAAATGTCCGGACCTGGCCCGGGCATTTCGATTCCGCGCAGAAGCCGCTATTCAGCGGGTTCGGCCGCCGAGCGCGGCGGTATCGCACCTTTCGCCTCCTGGCTTTCGACCCAAAGCCTATGGTGCTCCTTCGCCCAGTTGATATCGACGGTGCCCGAACCCATTGCTTCATAAGCGCCTTCCATCCCGAGCGTGCCGATATAGATGTGAGCGATAATCACGGCGATCAGGATGACGCCGACAGTCGCGTGCACATATTGGGCCGTCTGCATGCCGTTTATGTCGGTGAATGCGAACGGGAACAGCATGAAAATGCCGGATACCGACAGCGCAATTCCACCGAGCACGACGGCCCAGAAGATGAGCTTCTGGCCGGTGTTGAAACGTCCGGCCGGCGGATGCGTCCTGTTGGTCTTGTCGAAGAAGCCGCCGCCAACTCTGAGCCAATGCGCGTCATGGCGATCGGGAAGGTTATCCCAAGCCCATGTCACCAGCATGACCAATATGCCGAGCATGAACGCCCAGGAGACGAAGTCGTGGGCGTATTTCGCCCAGATCGACCAGGTTGAAAATGCATCGGCCCCGATCAGCGGCATCAGCAGACGCTTGCCGAAGATAAAGTTCAAGCCGGTGATGGCCAGGATGATGAACGCCGTGGCAGTCATCCAGTGGGTCAGCCGCTCCACAGCACCGAAGCGCAAAATCTTTACGCTCGATTCGGGCGCCAGTGTACGGATGCGGCCCCTGTAGACATAGAACAGCGCCAGCAGCAGCAAAATTCCTGTTATCGCGATGCCGCCGATCCACGGCAGCCAGCCCTCGTGGAAGCCGCGGTAATCGCGGCCTTGCGGTTGCTCGAGCAAGCCGGCGGCCGTATTGGGCAGGGTGACGCGCCCCTCGATCTTCCGCAGCTCATCAAGAAGCTGCTGTTCGTTCACCGCCTGAGCGGTCGGGTTGCTCCCGGATGGGGCTTGCGCGTATACGGGCGCCGCGACCAGCAGCGTGAGCGTCATGAACGCCGCGATAGCCTGCAGAATCAGTCGACCAAGCCTGTTGTCCGGCATTTCTCCGTCCTCCCTGCTAGCTCCGTTGCGCGCGAGACGAGCCCAACTGCCTCCTACACGTCGATTGTTTCCCGATAGGCCGTCTGCCAGCCCCAGGCTCCCGAACCATAGCCACGCTGCGTCACACGCTCCTTGTAGATCGCCGCGATGATCTCCCCGTCGCCGGCCAGGAGCGACTTGGTTGAACACATTTCGGCGCAAAGCGGCAGCTTGCCTTCAGCCAGCCGGTTGGCTCCGTACTTGGCATATTCAATTTCGGTGGAATCACCTTCCGGGCCCGCGGCGCAGAAGGTGCATTTGTCCATCTTGCCGCGCGAACCGAAGTTGCCGACACGCGGATATTGCGGGGCGCCGAACGGGCAGGCGTAGAAGCAATAGCCGCACCCGATGCACAGGTCCTTGGAGTGGAGCACCACCGCGTCGGCCGTGGTGTAGAAGCAGTCGACCGGACAGACCGCCGCGCAAGGCGCGTCGGTGCAATGCATGCACGCCATCGAGACGGAGCGTTCGCCGGGCTTGCCGTCATTGATGGTGACGACGCGGCGCCGGTTGATGCCCCATGGCACGTCGTGCTCGTTCTTGCAGGCGGTGACGCAGGCATTGCACTCGATGCAACGATCAGCGTCGCAAAGGAATTTCATCCTGGCCATTTCTGTTCCTCCCGTTCACGCCGCAACGATTTGGCAGAGCGTGCACTTCGGCTCCTGCATGCCCGTCACCGGGTCGTAGCCGTAGGTGGTGATGCTGTTGACGCTCTCTCCCAGAACATATGGATCGGTGCCCTGCGGATAGTGGGCCCTGAGATCCTTGCCCTGGAACCAGCCGCCGAAGTGGAAGGGCATGAACGCGACGCCGCGGCCGACGCGCTCCGTGACCAGCGCCTTCACCCGCGCCTTCGCGTTGTTCTCCGCACCATTGACCCAAACCCAGGTCCCATCGCCGATGCCGCGTTCGGACGCGTCGGCCGGGTTGATCTCGACGAACATCTCCTGCTGCAACTCGGCCAGCCATCTGTTCGACCGCGTTTCCTCGCCGCCACCTTCATACTCGACGAGCCGGCCGCTGGTCAGGATCAGCGGGAACGTCTTGGCGATGCCCTTTTCCACCGCCGCCTGCTGTACGCTGAAGCCTATGTTCGGCAGCCGGAACTGCGTGGCGTCGGGATAGGTCGGATATTTTGCGACCAGATCCACCCTCGGCGAATAGATCGGCTCGCGATGGGTGGGTACCGGGTCGGGCAGGTTCCACGCTACTGCGCGCGCTTTGCCGTTGCCGTAGGGATGGCAGCCATGGCTGAGCACGACGCGCTGGATCCCGCCTGACAGATCCGTCGACCACGAGACCTTGTTGATGTCGTCGCCGATCTTTTCGATCACGGCGCGTTCTTGCGCCGTCAGATCCTTGTCCCAGCCGAGTTTCTTGAGCACGGCCATGGTGAACTCCGGATAGCCGTCGGTGAGTTCCGAGCCTTGCGTGTAGGAGCCTTCCGCCAATAGGGTCTGGCCGTTTCGTTCGACGCCGAAGCGGGCGCGGAACGGGCTGCCGCCGTCCATGACATGCAGGCCGGTGCTGTAAAGATTGGCCGTACCCGGGTGGCGGATCTCAGGCTTGCCCCAACATGGCCACGGCAGGCCGTAATAGTCGCCGCCGACCTCGGGATCATCCTTCGGAGCCCGCATCGTCACCAGGTCGAACTTGTGCTGGTTCTTCATATGCGCCTTGAGCCGCTCTGGCGACTGACCGCAATAGCCCGTCGACCAGCTGCCGCGGTTCATCTCGCGCAGCACGTCCTCCGGCACCGGACGGTCGCCCTCGACGGCTATCTTCTTGAACATCTTGTCGGCAAGCCCGAGCTTCTTCGACAACAGATAGATGACCTGGTAGTCGTCCTTCTGCTCGAAGCTCGGCTTCACGATCTGCTCACCCCACTGGATGGCCCGATTTGAGGCGACGCGCGAGCCTGACGTCTCGAACTGCGTGCAGACCGGCAAGAGATAGGTGTTGTCCTGACGCCCCGCCTCCACCGCCAGCGATGCCCAGGTCGTGGGATGGGGATCGGCGACGACAAGCAGCTCCAGGCCTGTTAGGCCTTTCATCGAATCCGGGATACGGGTGATACTGTTGCTGGCGTGGCCCTGAATGAACATGGCGCGCATGCTGTCGCGCTGCGCTATCTTGTCCTTGGGCAGCGAGACGGAATCGAACCATCTAGTCAGTGGGATGCCCGGGGTTTCCATGGCGTCCTTCGAGTCGAACTGGCTCAGCAGGTCCTCGTAGGGGATCTCCCAGACGCGCGACCAGTGCTTCCAGGCGCTTTCCGTCAACCCGTAATAGAAGGGCAGGGTGACCACATCGAGCCCGATATCCGTCGCGCCCTGGACGTTGTCATGGCCGCGGAAGATGTTCGCGCCGGTCCCCGGCTTGCCGACATTGCCGGTGGCGAGACATAGTATGCAACTTGCGCGTGTATTGGCGGTGCCGACCGTGTGGTGTGTCTGGCCCATGCACCAGATCATCGTCGACGGCTTCTGCGTGGCGAACAGCTCGGCGACGCGCTTCACCTGATCGCCAGGCACGCCGGTGATCTGCTCAACCTCCTCCGGCGTGTATTTCGCGACTTCCTTGCGGACCTCATCCATCCCGTAGACGCGCTGCGCGATGAATTCCTTGTCCTCCCAGCCGTTCCCGAAGATGTGCCAAAGCATGCCCCACAACAGCGCTATGTCAGTGCCGGACCGGAACCGGACGTACTCGGTCGCATGGGCGGCGGTGCGCGTGAAACGGGGATCGATGACGATCAGATTGGCCTGGTTGAGTTCCTTGCCTTCCAGCAGATGCTGCATCGCTATCGGATGCGCTTCAGCCGGGTTGCCGCCCATGATGATCATGGTCTTCGAATTGCGAATATCGTTGAAGGAGTTCGTCATCGCGCCGTAGCCCCAGGTGTTGGCTACGCCGGCGACGGTGGTCGAATGACAGATGCGGGCCTGGTGGTCCTGATTGTTTGTTCCCCACAGCGCCGCGAGCTTGCGGAAGAGATAGGTTCCTTCGTTGGAAAACTTGGCCGACCCCATCCAGTAGGCGGATTCCGGGCCGGACTTTTCACGGATCTCGAGCAGTTTGTCGCCAATCCCATTGATTGCGTCGTCCCAGGAGACACGCTCCCACTGCCCTGCGGTGAGCTTCATCGGGTATTTCAGCCGGCGGTCGCTGTGTACGAGCTCGCGTACGCTTGCGCCCTTGGCGCAATGGGAGCCGCGGTTGATCGGGCTGTCCCACGAAGGCTCCTGACCGGTCCAAACTCCGTTCTGGACTTCGGCGGTAACGGTGCAGCCGACCGCGCAATGGGTGCAGACGCTTTTCTTCAGTTCTATAGGCACGCCCGGCTGCGGCGGACTGATGGCCGCCGCCTTCTGAACGGTGCCAAGCTGGAACGACCCGAGTGCAGCCATTCCGCCGGCCGCGAGACCGGAACGGCGAAGGAAGGTTCGCCGGTCGATGGGAGCGGAGGCGACCGTGCCCATCAGTGTGTGCAATCTTGTGCGGCTCGCCTGACCGCTCTTGCGCTTGGTCAGCATGGCGCCCTCATTTCTTCAACGTCTCATAACCGTTCACACGGTAGAATGCCTTCACGTGCTCGGTCTCGCGGTAGCGAGCCCTCGTCTCCTCCTCACCGGGATCGTAAGCTTGCGCTTCTCCTGGGGTGAGCGTCACGGCGGCGGCGGCCACGGCGGTCGTGGATGCGCCGCCGAAGGCGCGAAGGAAATTGCGGCGGTTCATTGCCGTCTGTTTGTTTTCCTGCATCTGCCTTCCTCCCTATGCGTCGACGCGATCAGGTCACGCGCTTCGTCGCGCCTCCATGGCAAAACCTTGGGCTTCGATGTCGATGAAAATCCGCCCCAACGCGCCGACTGCCCGGTAAAACCTGGCCGAGGCCGCGTTTTCCAGATCGGCCAAGAAACGGCTCGCCCACGGCGCGATGTGACGTTCAAAGAAGTCCCGCTCCTCGCCGGCGGGAACCACGAAATGGGTGGCGGCAAAGCCGCTCATGATCTCGAACAGCGTGCCGAGATGATCTTCCGGGTCAAAATGACCGTCCGCGCGTTCAAGGCCGAGGCGCCTCATGTCCCCGCGCAGGCGGGCAAGCGGCCGCTCGTTGAGGAAGCCGGTCAGGTAGTAGGAGGCGTAGGGAACGAGTTCGCCGCGCCCGACCCCGATGAAGAGCTCGAAATACTCGCGACTGACGGCAACCGGAGAGGCTGAAGAAGCAGCCTGGCCGAGTGCGGCATGAGCCTTGCCGAGCGGGGTCTCGGCGTCGCCTCGCAACCCGGAAAGCCGCGCCATGAGGTTTGCATCCGGAGCGGCCAGGAGAAGCGTGGCGAGCAGCGCGTACTCATCCGCGCGTGCGCTGTTCACGTCGTCGACGTCAGCATCATCTACGCCGGAAACCAGAGCGTCAGCTCCGCACGACGTGCCGATTGCCTCCTCCAGGCGCAAGTCTGGGTTCATCTACTGACCTCGACCGTGCCCCTCAACGAGTGGGTAAAGTGAATACTAGTGCCCCTCCCGGCAATTGCAACAGCGACTGTGCCAAAATGGCAACAAATCCAGATCAGCGCGGCATGGCGCCGCCATGGCGTCGCTGGCGGTGGATCGGCGATGATTCCGCGGCGCCGGCGCCGGCGCCTTCGTCGCGGTCGATGGCGGTCCCGGCGCCGTCGGCCGAAGGAGATTCGGGGTTTGCCAGTTCGATCGAACTGTCCGGCGTGACAGAATCCGACCCATCGGCTGAGGCGTTCACGCCCTCGTCCGCCAAAACGGCGCTGGTCGCTGGCGCCTTCTCCGGCGCCTGCGAAGCCATGGCGGCGGGTGCCGGATCGGTCGGGTTGCCGCCGTTCGACAGGAAATCCACGACAGCTTCGCTGGATGCTTTCAAGGGGCCGAATCCCGCCATGGATCCAGGGCTGTTGAAGTCCCAGGCATATTCGGAAGGCCCGATATGATCACGAATTGCCGGATCGAGCGACCACATCTTGCGCAATGCGGCGCGCTTCAACATTTTGGGCACGCCTTTGCGCAGGAAGGCTGAAAGATCGCTTTGAGCGGTCAGATCCTCGAGGCGAGGGAGGGGCTCGGCGGGCTCGGCGGCCTCCGGCTCGACAATTGCTGGTGCAAGCTGCTCACCAGTATCGGCTGGCGCCGCAACTTCGTCAGGCGAAAGCTGATCGTTCTGCGGCCCCGCAGTCGAACTGTAACGCGCCGCCTGTTTCAGGCGCGACCAGCGGGCGAAGACATTGTCGCGTCCCGCGCTCATTCGGCATCATCCGTCGTTCCGGAACGAGGACCGCGCCTCGCCAGGGCATCAGGGTCCGCCCGATCGCGCTTGCGCTTGATGAAAGGACGCTCGACGTGATGCGTCTCGACAAAGGCGGCCAGCCATTGCTGAAGCTCGATCGGCATCGGCACGGCCTCGATGATGTCGGGGCCAGCCTCGGTCAGCGACTCGCCCTCGAAAGGGTCAGCGGTCACCAGGTGCAGCACAACTCCGGGTGGAGCATCGCTCGACCGGAGCGCGATCCACAGGCTAGGCCGCCCCGAACGGAGGTTGTCCCGGTACATGCCCGTGTCGCACCCGAAGAGCTCAAGCTTGAAAGTTCCGGCATAGAAGCGCGTCACGCCGTCTGATTCGTGCAGCACCGACCATGGCGCCGCGCTCGGCGCGCCCGCCAGCACGGCCACGGGAACCCAGACATGGTCGATCCACGGGTTGTCCAGAGCCCGTCGCTCGACGATCACCCCGACTTCCGCCGTCTCCCGCACCATGGCACCAATCCTCCTAGTTCACCGTCCCTCGGGCGCGAAACGGCAGGCCTGCGACAAGGTTCTGCGGCTTCATGCGGATCGTTCGGTCAGGGGTCATGGCCATTATGAGCCAGACGGGCCTGGCGCCCACCTGCGGCAGTACTTCGCCTGTGTCGGAGAAGGTGAGCCGGAACAGTGCAATCACGCGCTGTGCGGCCTCCGAGTCAAGTTCATCGCCGGCCCAGAGCGTGTTGCCGATGCGGGTCGCTTCGGCGTCGAGGCCGACGAACCAGGCCCAGTCCTCGTCCTCGATCCGCTCCACCGGCTCGATCTCCACGTCCACCGCAAGTAGATGGCGAACCCAGATCTCCATTGCTGTGGCAAGGCCGCGCCGAGTCGGACTGCGCGCGCTGCCCAGCTTGAGCACCATATCGAAAGCGTCGCTCCTGGCGAAGTAACTCTCGGAATTGTTCTCGTCGAGTATCTCCAGATCCGTGACAGCTGGGCCACCAAGCATGCCGAGGAGCGGCGAGGCATGGCGGTTCTGTTCATGCAGTTCAATGGTTTCGGCATCGGCGAGAAGCACCGCCCCCTCGTGGGACGTCACCCGTTGTGGCCGATAAAACAGCTCAGCGGCTCGCACGACGCAGGCGTCGTGCTGACCATCCAGCGCATTGCGCAGGACGACCTGCGCAAGCTGGTTCATGAACAGCGGCGGGATATTTTCGGCCGAGCCGCGCGCCAGCGCGAGATATGCGGCCTCGAGCGAGGGAGCGGCCAGCACATGGTCGCGAAAGGCAATCATGAACTCCCAGTTCTCGCGCGCATCCGGGTCCTCCAAGGCGGCGATCTCCTGCTTTGCGACCGGCCGGCGCGGATGATGCATCAAAAGTTCGTGATGCAGGCGCAGCTCCGCCGGGCAGGCCGTTTCGGGAGGGAGAAGCTCTGGCCGCGCAAAATATGCCTTCAGAAAGGAGTCGGTCACCAGCAGGCGCCCGGCCTCATCCCTGTCGAGAAGGTGATGACCTGAGGAAACCCAGAAATCCTTCACTTCTGCCTCCCGGCCAATGCTAGGAGATCGAACTTTTCCGTCGACTCCTCCTCGCCGTCGATTTCGACAAAGCGGAATGCCGTTGCCGGCTCCAGCCGGCTCGCCTTGCGATGCAGGGTTCGGAAACACTCGCGGGTGCCGGCCTGTTCGCTGGTGCGGTTGACCGCAATCAGCGTGTTTGGCGGGTGGTCGCACAGCGATTGCGCGAATTCTATCTCCTCTTCGGCGGCGGCGCGCGCCGTTTCGGTGTCCGGCGCACCGCATCGCACCACAAGCTGCTCGGCCAGCCGATCGACGGCCGCCGCGCGATCATGCACGGTCGCGTCCGTGACCACGACGAGGGTGGACCAGCCGAAGCTATCAATGCCGAGGAACCCGGCGCGGAACGCCTGCCGTTCCTTGCCGGTAAGCCTGGCCACATCGGCGCCGAAGAACAGGAAGGTGCCGGTCACCGCCCATTCGCCCGGTTCTGCAGCGCGCGAATAGACAAACGTGTCCGATGGATCGAGGCGGATCGTTCGCGGCAGCTTCAAAGCCATGGCGTGCCCGTCATCGGATCGAGCCAGGAGGGCCTGGCAAGCGCCTCGGGCAGGCTTTTTCGCTCGCGAAGCCCGTGAGAGGCCGTGTCGGAAATCAGCAGATCGCCGTTGCCGGCAAGCTCTGCATGCTCATCGCCCTTTCGTGGCAGCCGGTCGAGCCAGCGGCTGGCGATCGAACCGAAGCCGGTATCGCTCCATTCGTGGAATGCGGCCATCAGATGGCGGGAGAAGCTCGCAACGATCTCACCGGCATCGAGCGCCACGAAGCCGAGTTCGTCAAGCGCGCCAAGCAGCGGCCGCAGACCGGGCTCGCCGGCGCGGATGACGGCGGTGCGGATCATGCCGGAGAAGACGATCCAGTCGGGGATTTCGTTCTCCCGGGCCCCTTCTGGCCAGCCCAGGCGGGCGCCGCCGACGAGAACCCCGTCGACACGAACAGTGTCGGGCCAGTCGAAGGTGATGGGCCGCGACGGCGGAGCATGGACCGCAAGCGCATCGGCAAGTGCGTTCATGCCGGCATAGATCGCGCGACGCGCATCCTCCAGCGGCTCTTCAGGCTCGAGCACCACTGCGAATTCGGCCAGATCGTAGCGGCGCACCCAGGCAAGCGTGCCTGCCCCTTCGTCTGCCGCAATCGCGCAGGCGTGCGCAAAGGCGTCACCGGCCTCTCTCAGCGGCACGAGGCTGTAAGGCGGTGGCAGTTGGAGGTCGCTGACAGAGGGCCGCATAGGCCGATCCATATTTTGATGACGGCGACTGTAATGTCTTTATAATACTTCCAGGCAAGAGGCGCTACCGCGTGGACAAGGAAGATGCCACGGGAGTCGGAATGAGCCTGGACAAACCACGCACGGTCCTGGTCTGCTCGTGCGAGCGGAGCATGCCACGCTTCGGCGCCAGCGTCGCCCGCGGATGCAAGGGCGCACGGGTCGAGGCGGGGGACCAGTTCTGCGGCGCGGAACTCGACCGGGTGCGCAGTGCCCTGAGCGGCGGCGAAGCAGTCACCATCAGCTGCACGCAGCAGGCGCCGCTTTTCGGCGACCTCGCCGAGGAACTCGGTTTCGCAGGCGATCTGGTTTTCGCAAACATTCGCGAGACGGGCGGCTGGTCGCAGGATGCTGCTGCTGCCGGCCCGAAAGCGGCGGCTCTGCTCGCCATGGCGGCCGAACCCGCTTCGCCACCCGCGCTGGTTACGCTTTCGAGCCATGGTGTCGTCCTGGTCTATGGCTGCGACGCCACGGCGATCGATGCGGGCCGGCAACTCGCCGAAAAGCTGGACGTCACTGTGTTGCTTAGCCGTCCGCGCGAAATCGCGCCGCACCGGGTCTGGGATTTTCCCGTCTTGCAGGGAACGATCCGGCAAGCGCGCGGCCATCTTGGCGCCTTCGAGCTGACAGTCGACGATTTCGCGGCGCCCAATCCATCTTCGCGCGATCGGCTTGGCTTTGGGATATCGCGGGATGGAGCGGTCTCGAACGCCGACATCATCCTTGATCTCTCCGGCGGAGCTCCGCTTTTCCCTGCTCATGAATTGCGCGACGGCTACGTGAAGGCCGATCCCGGCGATCGCGCCTCCGTCGCCGTTGCGATCGCAACGGCAGCCAATTTGGTTGGCGAGTTCGACAAGCCGCGCTTCATCGATTTCTCCGCCGATCTGTGCGCCCATTCGAGATCGCGCATCACCGGCTGCACCCGGTGCCTCGACCTGTGCCCGACTGGGGCGATAACGCCCGCCGGGAACCACGTCGCGATCGATGCGGAAGTATGCGCCGGCTGCGGCAGCTGCGCGGCGGCATGTCCCACGGGCGCTGCCGCCTACGCCGTGCCGGATGCCGAGTCGCTGCTTCGGCGGCTGCGGACGCTTCTTGTCACCTATCGTGAGGCGGGCGGCCTGGATGCGATTGTGCTTTTCCATGATCTCGGCCATGGCGAGCCGCTGATCGACGCACTTGCCCGCTTCGGCGCGGGTCTGCCCGCAAATGTGCTGCCGGTCGCGGTGAACGAGATAACCCAGTTAGGGATCGAGGCGTGGACCGCGCCGGTCGCCTGGGGCGCTTGCGCCGTAAGGGCGCTGTCGTCGGCCAAGCCAAGGCATGAGCTTACCGGAATTGCCGCAAACATCGCAATCGCCAATCTTTTGAGCCGGTCTCTCGGTTATGGCGCGGAGGTCTGCGGATTGATTGAAGTGGACGATCCCGACATACTCGCCTCGGCGCTCGACCTGATTACTCCAGATGTTGCGTCGCGGCGCCCGGCGGCATTCCTGCCGCTCGGCAAGAAGCGCAGCCTGCTGACGAGCACCATGCTCGAGCTCCATCGAGCCGCGCCGACGCCGGTCGACCGGGTGGCGTTGCCTGCTGCAGCTCCGTTCGGCGGCCTGGGCGTCAATGTCGACGGCTGCACGCTCTGCCTCTCTTGTGTCTCGGCCTGTCCAACCGGGGCGCTTTCCGACAGCGAACAGCAGCCGGCTCTGTATTTTTCCGAGAGCGCCTGCGTGCAGTGCGGCCTTTGCGCCGCGACCTGCCCGGAGAAGGTCATCACCTTGACGCCGCAGGTGGATTTCCAGGCATGGGGTGCTCGCAGCCGGGTCGTGAAGCAAGAGGAGCCGTACAACTGCATCCGCTGCGCAAAGCCGTTCGGCACAAGGAGCACCGTCGAGCGGATCGTCGCCAAGCTCGAAGGCAAACACTGGATGTTTGCAGGCGAGAACGCACGGCGGCTCGACCTTGTACGGATGTGCGACAATTGCCGCGTCGATGCGGCGATGAATGAGGGCTTCGATCCTTATGCAGGCCCTGGTCGCTCGCCGCCGCGAACCACTGAAGACTATCTGCGGGAGCGCAAGGCCTCGAGCGACAAGGCGGTCTGAGCCTTGGGCTGATCGCCCTCAAAAATGCGTTTTCCCGGCGATCGGGGCGGTGAGCCGGCTACGACGGTGACCAAAAAGGTTACACGATCAACACGCAAATAAACGGTTTCAGCAATCAAATCTTAGGCATAGCGTGACATGCTTGCCGCTCGGCTGACCACCGGGTGGCTCGAATGGATGTATGGGAAAGGGGGGCTTCAGGGCCCGTCGATTGGTAGATCGAACGCACCTCGACAGGCAGGACGATCCTGCCGTCACGGCGGAAGTTGAGCGACTTCTGGCGCAGCGCACGCGCGACATCCGGCTCAAAGGCGAGATCAAGCGCCTGTTTCAGGCACGTGTCTGGTCGCAAACGGCCAAGATCATCCGCGCCTGGATGACATGGGTGGCGTTCCTGGACGTCCTGACGCTGGCGCTCAACCTGGTGATGCTTCCAAGGTCGATCGCGCTATCCATGCTCTTGCCTGGCGCCATCATCCCTCCCGTCGCTGCAGCCGTGGTCCTTGTCTGGCGAAAACGGCGCCCGTCCTGGGTCCAGGGGGTTTCCCTGATCACAGGCATGTTCCTCATCCTGTTGTCGATCGTATTGGTCGGCGCAAGCGCCGGCGGCGAGTTCTACGAACGGCACTTGAACATCATGCTGTTCGTAGCGATTACCGCCATCATCATCTTCGGCGTCCCTCAGGCATGGACCGTGACGGTCGCGGCTTTGGCTCTCGGTCTCTATCTCGTCTTCCAGGTGCAGAACCCGGGCCTTGAGATTGGCAATGCGGTGGCTGCCACGTTGTTTTTTGCCAGCGGCATTCTCGCTACGGTCGCCGCGCGGCGTACGATGACAATTCTGGCTCAGAAGACTTTTCTGTTCGAGCTTCGAGACCGACACAGGGTTGCCGAACTGGCAGAAGCGAACGATCGGCTGGAGCTTCTGGCGAGAACCGATCCGCTGACTGGCGTCGACAATCGGCGCCGGATGACGGAAACGCTCGACCACGTCTGGGGCGGTGGCGGCAAATGCCCCGGCGGCGCCGCCATGCTGATGTGCGACATCGACGACTTCAAGAAGCTCAACGATCGTCTCGGTCATGCCGAGGGCGATCGTTGCCTCATCGAGGTCGCCCGCTTGATCCGGGAGAACGTGAGGCGCGATCGCGATCATGTTGCGCGCTACGGCGGTGAGGAATTTCTCGTGCTGCTTCCAAGTGTGAACGAGCAGGAGGCCGCCATTGTAGCCGAGCGAATTCGCGAGTGTGTGGAAGCTGCTCGTCTTCCTAATCCTGGATCCCGCGTGTCCCGCTATATCACCCTCAGCATCGGCGTGGCGGTCCAGGCGCCGGACCAGGCCATTTCGCCGGAGCAGCTCCAGCGCCAGGCCGATGAAGCACTCTATGTTGCCAAGCAGACCGGCCGCAATCGGGCGGTGTTCCACAGGCTGGAGTCATCGAGCCTTTTGGGCGCTCGGTCGATGCGGTGATGTCGAAGTTCAGTCGGTGCGTGTCTCGGCCTGAAGAAAGCGGATCAGGGCTGCCCGATCCTCGGCATTGCTGATCGTCTGTTCAGGCATCTTGGTGCCGGGGGTGTAGGCGTTCGGACCCAGCTCGAACAGCTCTGACACGGTTTCCGGTGTCCAGACGATGTCCATTTTCCGGAAAGCGGGCGAATAGTGGTAACCCGGCACGGACGCTATCTTGCGCCCGAAAATGCCATGCAGCGTCGGCCCGGCTCGATTGCCGTCGTTCGGGTCGAGCGTATGGCAGGCAACGCAGGCGCGAAATACTTCTGCGTCCGGATTGCCTGCGTATCTGGCCATCGGATCGGTCCTGCCTGCTGTAGCGGCTCCAAGACGCTCGCCCGTCTCGATGTTCCATTCCCGCACCAGATGGTCGGCGCCGCCAGCCAGAAGCGTCTTGCCGCCAGCCGCGAACGCAAGCGACCATACCGCCACGCCGGACGTGTCGAACGTGCGGATGGTGGAGAGGCTGATAGCGTCCAGCAACAGGATTCCATCACCGATGCCGGCGATGGCGAGATAGTTCGCGTCTGGCGTGGCGGCGAGAGCAGTCACCGGTTTGCCCAAGACCGGAACTTCCAGCTGCACTTTGCCGCGCCGGTCGAGCAGCCGCAGCTGCCCGTCAGCACCTGCGACGAACAGGCGGTCGCCGGACGCTCTTGCTAGCGCGTTGAGCGGCGTCGGCATGATGGCCCGAAGCGGAGCCGCCCCAGCCTGGCTCGGCCAAAAGATGACTGTCGCGTCATAGCCGGCGCTGACGAGGGTTGCGTCCGCCAGGAAGGCGAGCGCATTGACGTTTGCACGATGGCCTTCCAGGACGCGCGCTGGCCCACCGGCAAGCGGCCAGAGCCGGACGGTGGTGTCCCAGGACGCCGAAGCCAGCATCGATCCGTCGGGTGACAGTTCGAGGTCGGCGACAGGCCCGGTGTGACCCTCCAGGATGCGGGCCGGCTCGCCTCGACCGATTTGCCAGATCGCGATGCGACCATCCGCACCGGCGCTGACAAAGCGCCCGTTCGGCAATGCAGCGACGGCAGTTACCTCACCTTCATGAAAGAGCAGCACGTCGCGTGCTTCGCCGGTCTCAAGCGACCAGATGATTGCCTTGGTATCAAAACTGCCGGTTGCCACCGTTTTTCCGTCCGGTGCCACTGAAATCGCCCGCACCGGACCGCCATGCCCGCGCAGTTCCGCACCATGTGCCGTCGCGCCGGCGAGGAAAACCGCAGCGAGCAAAGCTGTTGCGAGCGTCTTATGCATTGCGCATCATACGTTTCCGTGTTCCGCTGGCGGGCAGCGTCTTTGCCGGGGAATAGCATGCGATCGCGACCCGACCAGCCGCACAGTCCAAGCTATTAGAGGCAATCCTATGACTCAAAACATGGAAACCGATGCCTTCAACGTGTCGATGCGCAAGTTCCTGAAGCAAGTCGGCGTCACCTCGCAGCAGGCGATCGAAAAGGCCGTGGCGGATGCGGGACTGAAAGGGCAGGGGCGCCTGACCGTGAGGGCCGTGATCACGGCCGAACGCGCCGGTCTGCACCACGTCGTCGAAGGCGACATCGACCTTGGCTGAACAGGTTCGGCGGTGCGCCCGGCGCTCCATCGACACCCCACATCAATGGAAGAATCGGACCTGCCCGGCCGGGTCGGTGTCATAGCCCGTGAGTTCTGCGGCGCGCTGAGTGAAGCTGTCCTCGGCCATGAGGCGGATCAGCGCCTGGATCGAAGGCTGGAAATAGGTTCGCTGCCGCATCAGCAGATCGAAATTCTCCCACGCCAATGACACGAATTTGAGGCCGGCGGCGCGCGCGGCGGCGCGTGTGGCAATGCCGCAATCGGCCCTGCCGGTCCGGATCGCGGCAGCGAGTTCCGGCCCTGTCAGGCATGGCGGCTCGAGCCGGTTCAACCGCCTCTGGCTGGCGCCGGCGCGGGCGACCAGGACATCCAGCAGCATTTGGGCTCCGGCCCCGACCTGGCGCATCGCGATCTTGGCGCCGCTTTCTAGGACATCGGCCAGGCTGTTGAGCGATCGGGGGTTGCCCGGCGGCAGCAGCAGCCCTTGTTCGCGCCGCGTGAAACCGATCAGCACCGCATCGTGCAGCCGCGGCATGGCGCGCGCGGCCTCCACATTCGGGTCGGCGGCATCACCGTGGAAATGGATCGCCGCAGCGGCAATCTCGCCACGCAAAAGACGCGCAACGCCGCCTGCCGTCCCCTCGGTCAGCGAGGCGAGGCCGGAGCCCGCCTGACGAAGGCTCCATTCAAGCAGGTCGTCCTGGCTGCCGCCGACTATCGGCGGCGGCTCGGGCGCAATCATTCCGTCGGGACGCGCCAATCCCGACAGAACCCACCGGTCGAGCTCGTTACGCGGAAACAGCCATTTGCCCGTCACTTTGCTGCACGGGATGCCGTTTTTGGCGATCAGCTCGTAAAGCTTGCGTTCGCCAAGGCGCAAATAGTCTGCGGCTTCTGCAGTCGTCAGCAAATCCATCCTGCAATCTTATGCATATTCCTGCGCAGTTTCAATTGTTTGACGAATGCGGAGTAAATGCAGCAGAAATAGCAGGACGACGCAGCGCAGGTGAAAGGGTATGTCAGAAGGCCTAAATGCATGGCAGCTTATCGCGAGTGGCGACGCGACGCTGATCTCGATAGTGCGGCTTTCGCTGACCATTACCCTGGCCGCCGTTGCAGTTGCGGCCGTCGTGGGGCTGCCGCTCGGGGCGTTGCTGGCACTGACCCGTTTTCCGGGACGTTCCGCGCTCGTCGTGCTTGTCAACGGCTTCATGGGCCTGCCGCCCGTAGTCGTCGGCCTGACCGTTTACCTGCTGTTGTCGCGATCAGGGCCGCTCGGCGCGTTCGGCCTGCTGTTCACACCGGCCGCCATGGTCATCGCGCAGGCGCTTCTCGTCCTGCCGATTATCGCGGCTCTGACGCGCCAGACCATCGAGGATTTGTGGCGCGAATATCGCGACGAACTGACGGCGATGGGCGTCGGCCCGACAGGCCGGGTGGCGACGCTCTTGTGGGACAGCCGTTTCAGCCTGATCACCGCAATGCTCGCCGGCTTCGGCCGGGCGGCCGCCGAAGTCGGCACGGTCATGATCGTCGGCGGCAATATCGAGGGCTTTACCCGAACCATGACCACCACGATCGCGCTCGAAACATCAAAGGGAGACCTGCCGCTCGCGATCGGGCTCGGCGTCATCCTGATCGGCCTCATTCTTGCCATCAATGCCGCTGCCTGGGGCCTGCGATTGTGGTCGGAGCAACGGGTGGCTTGATGATGCGGGCCGCGCTGACCGACCTTCCTCTCGTTCTGGACCGGGTCTCGCTCAGCGCCGGCGCCACGACCATGCTCGACCGCCTGAACCTGGCGATTGCTCCCGGTGCGCCGACACTGGTGCTCGGTCCCAATGGCGCGGGCAAGACGTCACTGCTTCGGGTTTGCATGGGACTTGCCGCGCCTTCCGCAGGAACTGTGAGCTGGGGTGGGCGCACCGATCGCGGCCTTGGCCGCCGGGCAATGCTGCTCCAGAAACCGGTGATGCTGCGCCGCTCCGTCGCCGCCAACGTGGCTTACGGACTGGCGCAAGCTGGCTGTCCGCGCCATCGTCGCGCGACACGCACCGAGGAACTTCTCGATCGTGTGGGCCTTCTGGGCCTGGCGGCGCGACCTGCGCGGCGCTTGTCCGGCGGCGAGCAACAGCGCGTGGCGCTTGCCCGCGCACTGGCGCGCGAACCCGAGGTCCTGCTGCTCGATGAGCCCACCGCCAGCCTTGATCCCGCTGCAACCCGCCATGTCGAGGAGATCATCCTCATGGCCTCCCAATCGGGCACCAAGATCGTCATGGCTTCGCACGATCTCGGTCAGGTGCGACGGCTCGCGGGAGATGTCGTCTTCCTCGTTCGAGGCCGACTGTGCGAGCACGCCAGCGCCGGTGTTTTTTTCGATCGCCCCTCATCCGCAGAAGCTGCCGCCTTCATCCATGGGGAGCTTGTTCTTTGATCGCGGAAATGGAGCTTCCAGTGCTGAACCGTCGACTGTTTACCGCAATTGCGGTCATCTTGACTTTCCTCGCCTCCAGCGGCGCATCGGCCAGCGCACAGGAACAGTCGATCGTCGTGGCCTCGACGACCTCGACACGGGATTCCGGCCTTTTCGACCACATACTGCCGTTGTTCACCACAAAGATCGGCATCGAGGTGAGGGTGGTCGCGCAGGGAACCGGCCAGGCCCTCGACGCCGGCCGCCGGGGAGACGCAGACGTGGTCTTCGTCCATGCCAGGGCGCAGGAGGAGAAATTCGTCCAGCAAGGTTTTGGCGTGAGACGCTTCGATGTGATGTACAATGATTTCGTCCTGATTGGGCCCAGAAGCGACCCGGCCGGCATCAAGGGTTCGCCGGATATCGCAGTCGCCTTGACATCGATCCAGAGCAAAAAAGCTGTTTTTGTTTCCCGCGGCGACAAATCCGGAACCCACTTTGCTGAACTCGGACTCTGGAAGGCGGCAGGTGTCGATATCGCGGCGGTGGGGGACCCCTGGTACAAGGAGATAGGGCAGGGCATGGGCGCTGCGCTCAACACAGCCAGCGCCATGGATGCCTATGTGCTTTCCGATCGCGCCACATGGCTGGCGTTCAAGAACCGCGGCGAACTGGAGATCGTGGTCGAAGGCGACAAAAGGCTGTTCAACCAGTACGGCGTCATCCTGGTGAACCCCGCGAGGCATCCGAACGTCAAGGCCGAACCCGGGCAACGCTTCATAGATTGGCTGATCTCGCCGGAAGGACAGCAGGCGATCGGCGAATACAATATTGACGGCCAGCAACTGTTCTTCCCGAACGCTGAGCAGAAGCGCTCCTGAAGTCGGTTGCAAAGCGGTTCGCATCTGCCCCATCATCGGACATGATGAGAATGCAGCCTTCCGTCGGCGCGCTGACCGGTCTCGAAGCGGCTCTCGCCGCACTCCTCGACGGAGTGGAGCCGGTTGCGCCCACTCTTTTGCCGCTTGACCAGACGCTTGGGAAGATCGGCGCCGCCATGCCGCCCCGGGCACGCGCGCATCCCATCCGCGACACGGCAACGACAGACGGCTGGGCGTGCCGCGCGCTCGATCTTGCCGGTGCGTCGGCCTATTCGCCGCTGCCGCTGATGGCAATGCCGGTCTGGATAGAGGCAGGCGGCGCCATGCCGGAGGGATGCGATTGCGTTCTCGATGCCGATCTCATCGATTGCAGCGGCCCGATGCCCCAGGCGCTCGATGAAGCGGCACCGGGCCAAGGCGTGCGACGCGCCGGCGAGGACATGGCGGCGGGCCGACCGCTCATCATTGCAGGGCACAGGCTGTCGGCCGCTGACCTCCTGACAGTGCGAAGCGCAGGGATTGGTGAAATTGCGGTGCGGATGCCGCAGGTGCGCCTGATCGATGTCGCCGCCCCAACGAGCGATACTTTCACGGGCCATCTTGTCGCCGACCTCGCAAGAGCTTCTGGCGCGACGGTGTTCGATATCGAAACGGTTTCGCGCGACGCCAAATCCGTCGCCCAGGCGCTTGGCAATGCAGCCGGCGATCTGATCATCCTGATTGGAGGCACTGGTGCGGGGCGCGCCGACGCTACAGCCGATGCGCTTGCCGCGCGTGGGGCGCTCATCGCCCACAACATAGCGCTACAGCCCGGCCGAACCGCGGCGATCGGACGGCTCGATGCGGTTCCGATCATTGCTCTGCCCGGCGCGCCCGATCAGGCTCTTGCCGCCTTTCTGGCGCTGGTTCAGCCGGCTATCGATCGCCTGACGGACAGGAGCGCCCGGCGACAGACGGTCCTGGCGCTGGAGCGGAAAATCTCGTCCACGGTCGGACTGGCCGAGATCGTCCTGCTGAACCAGCAACAAGACAGATGGCGGCCGCTTGCGATAGGAGATTTTTCGCTGGAGGCGATCCGCCTGGCGGATGCATGGCTTGCCATTCCAGGGGGCAGTGAGGGTTGGGCCGCGGGAACACCTGTCGGCGCCTTTGTGTTCGACGATCCCAGATGAGTCGGTGATGACCAGATCCACCCGCCCAGATACCGGCCAGGAGCATACCGGCCAGGAGCAGTTCCTGACGGTCCTGTCGCGCGACGAGGCGCTCGCCCGTTTCGAGGCGGTGCTATTTCCCAGGACGACCCCGACCGAAGAACTGATGCTGGCGGATGCGCTTGGGCTGCCGCTTGCCGATGATGTCACGGCTCCGATCGACGTGCCGCCCTTCGACCGTTCGAACGTCGATGGTTTTGCCGTGCGCGCCGCCGACATCGCCACCGCGTCGGAGGCGCTTCCTGCCAGGCTCCTGCTCAACCGCGAAACCATCGCCTGCGGTGTCGCCCCGCAAATCCCTGTGCTCGCAGGCACCGCCACCTCGATCGCGACGGGCGGGCCGGTGCCGCGCGGCGCCGATGCCATCGTCATGGTGGAGCACACACAACCGGCCGAAGGCGATGCCATCGAGGTCAGGCGCGGAGCCTCGCCCGGCCAGTTCATCTCGCATGCCGGATCCGACATTGCCCGCGGTGAGGTTTTGCTGCGCGCCGGAACGGTGATCGGCTCGCGTGAAATCGGCATGCTTGCCGCCTGTGGAATTGCGCTGGTGACGGTGGCGCGCAAGCTGCGGGTGGCGGTTTTGTCGACCGGCGACGAACTTGTCCAACCAGGCGACACCCTGCGACCCGCCGGCATTTACGACGCCAATGGCGCAATCGTCAGCGCCGCGATAACCGAAAATGGCGGCCAGGCGAGCTTTCTCGGCGCCTATCCGGATGACGAAGCCACACTCGAAGCCGCCATGCGCGAGGCGCTGGCGGCGCATGACGTGCTGATACTGTCGGGTGGGACGTCCAAGGGCGCGGGTGATGTCAGCCACCGCATCGTGGACCGTCTCGGCGCGCCCGGCATCGTTGCCCATGGCGTGGCGCTGAAGCCGGGAAAGCCGCTTTGCCTCGCCGTCTGCGACGGCAAGCCGGTCGTCGTGCTGCCGGGATTCCCGACTTCGGCCATGTTCACTTTCCACGACATGATCGTACCTGTGCTGCGCCGCATGGCGGGCCTGCCGCCTCGGACCGAAGCGAAGCTCGCGGCAAAGGTCCCACTGCGCATTCAGTCCGAACTCGGCCGCACGGAGTTCGTGATGGTGTCGCTGGTCGAGGGTGAGCAGGGGCTGGTCGCCTATCCCACCGGCAAGGGCTCGGGGGCGATAACGTCCTTTGCCCAGGCGGACGGCTTCATCAGCATCGAAGCTCTAGCCGACAATATGCCTGCCGGAAGCGAGGCGTCGGTGACGCTGTTCACACCGCACGTCCGTGTTCCCGATCTCGTGGTGATCGGCAGCAACTGCACCGGCCTTGATCTTGTCGTGGGCATTCTGTTTCGCGCCGGCCTGACGGTGCGGTCCATCGCGGTCGGCAGCCTGGGCGGCCTGGCCGCGGCCAGGCGAGGCGAGTGCGATATCGCGCCCATCCACCTCTTCGATGCCAAGACGCAAAGCTACAATGCGCCGTTCCTGAGCGAAGGCCTCGAACTCGTGCAGGGATGGCGACGCATGCAGGGCATCGTCTACCGCCCGGGCGACGTGCGCTTCCAGGGGACCGACCCGGAGGAGGCGGTGCGAGCCGCACTCGCCGATCCCAATTGCATGATGGTCAACCGCAACCAGGGCTCGGGCACGCGCATCCTGATCGACCAACTGCTTGGTCCGGCGCGTCCCGACGGATATTGGAACCAGCCCCGCTCGCACAATGCCGTCGCGGCGGCCGTCGCACAGAACCGAGCAGACTGGGGCGTCACCATTGCGCCGGTGGCGCGCTCAGCCGGGCTCGGCTTCATTGCGTTGAAGGAAGAGCATTATGATTTCGCGCTGGTCTCTGCCCGCAAACAGCGACCCGCGGTGCAGGCCTTCCTAACCGCGCTCGCTTCGCCTGGATTCAACGAGGCGGTCGAGCGCATGGGTTTTACCCGACCTGGCCAAGTGTGAGATATCCGGGTTAAGGGTCGACAAGGTGCCCAACCAGCCGTTCGGCCTCGGCAAAGTCTTCGACCGTGTTGACATTGAAGAAGGGATCCACCGGCTTGTCCGGCCAGGACTGGGTTGCAACCTTGTAGCGAGCCGTCCACAGGTCGATCTTGCGAACGTCCTCTTCGACCAGTGCATGGCGTAGCGCATCGCGCATCGCCACTTGCCACAGCCCGATGACAGGATGCGTCCGACCCGCTGACATCGCCACCGCCAGATCCGCAGCTTTCGCCATGCGCGCCCGATGCAGCCGTTCGACGAGGTCGCGCGGCAAGAAAGGACAGTCGGCTGCGACGCTGACGATCCATTCGACATCGGGCCTGTTCGCCGCGGTCCAGTCGAGGCCCGCAAGCACGCCGGCAAGCGGGCCCGGATAATTCTCGACCGGGTCGGCGACGACTGGTAGGCGAAAGCGGTCGAAGCGGGCAGGGTCGCCATTGGCGTTCAGCAACAGCCCGTCGCATTGCGGGCTGAGGCGCTCGAGGACACGCTCGAGGATGGTGAGTCCGTCGATCCGACGCATCGATTTGTCGCCACCGCCCATGCGCCGGGCGAGCCCCCCGGCGAGAACGACGCCCAGGGTCGGCACCTTCTCATTCGCCATCGGCTCATTCGCCATCGGCAGCTCCCTTGCGTCTGTGACGCGGTGCTTCCTCGTCGACGGAAGCGAGGTCCTGGTCGAAGACGATGCGGTCCGCGCCCGACAGCACGGCGAACCGCTTGCCGCGCGCCCGACCGACGAGCGTCAGGCCGGCCTGACGCGCCAAATCCACCCCCCAGGCGGTAAAACCCGAGCGCGAGACGAGGATCGGAATGCCCATTCGAACCGTCTTGATCGTCATTTCCGACGTCAGCCTGCCCGTCGTGTAAAGGATCTTGTCGGCCGGATCGATGCCCTGGCGATACATCCAGCCGGCGATCTTGTCGACGGCATTGTGGCGCCCGACGTCCTCCATGTAGCAGATCGGCGTGCCTTCCCTGCAAAGCACGCAGCCATGAATCGCGCCCGCTTGGAGATAGAGCGACGGCGTCGTGTTGATCGTGCGGGTCATTTGGTAAAGCCAGGAGGTGTGCAGCGCGGCTGGCGGCAGAGTGATATCGAGCGCCTCGAGAAGATCGCCGAACGCCGTCCCCTGCGCGCAGCCTGAAGTCTGCGTCCGTTTCCTGAGCTTTTGCTCGTAATTGGTGTTGCGCTCGGTACGAACGACCACGACCTGCACGTCGTCGTCATATTGGACTTCGGTTACGACGTCGTCGGATTTGAGCATGTTCTGATTGAGCAGGTAACCCAGCGCCAGATATTCGGGGTGGTCGCCGATCGTCATCATCGTGACGATCTCCTGGGCGTTCAGATAGAGCGTCAGCGGGCGTTCAACGGGGACGCGGATTTGAATAGCGGCGCCCGTATGATCGATGCCGCTGACCTGTTCGGTCAATCGGATGTCATCCGGGCTCGGCATGATGATGGCGGGGTCTGGTCTGGTTTTCATCTGCTGCATGGCGCTCTCTTGAAATTGCAATCCCGCGGGCCGGAGTGGACGCGTTACCTCCGGCTTGACCTGCACTATATAGCCTGTTCAAACCGATGCCGGTCCACAAAAGCGCGCACAGGCGCAGACTGGGCTTGCCGGATGGCGCCGAGCTGCCGGCTCGGCCAGATCCATAGAGGCTGAAGGCTCGATGGCGCAACTTTCAGATGACTGCTTCGCTTTCGGCGGCCCGATGCGATCGCTCGATGATACAGCCGCACTGATTGCTTCACGGCTGACCGTCGTCGACGAGACCGAAACCGTCCAGCTGGCGATTGCCGATGGGCGCGTCCTGGCGAGTGATCTGGTGGCGCCGCTGCCCCTGCCGCCTTTCACCAACTCAGCCGTCGACGGCTATGCACTGCGCGGCGACGACCTGCCGGGAACCGTTGAAAAAGCCTTGCCCGTGAGCGGCAGGATCCAGGCTGGGACGGCGCCGGATCGGCCCGCCGCGCCCGGACAAGCCATACGCATCTTCACCGGCGCTCCGCTGCCGAAGGGGGCAGACACGGTCTACATGCAGGAAGATGTCCGTGTCGACGATAGCGGCAGGGTCATTCTTCCACCCGGCCTGAAAAGAGGGGCCAACGTGCGGCCGGCGGGCGAGGACGTCGCAGCAGGCAAGGTGGTCCTGCAGGCCGGCCAGCGCATGCGCCCGCAGGATGTTGCGCTCGCCGCGGCGCTCGGCATGACGCAGGTCGATGTGCGGCGCAAAATTCGCGTCGCGATCTTCTCGACCGGCAACGAGATCGTCGCGCCGGGAAAGGTCCGGGGACCGGCCCAGCTTTTCGATTCGAACCGCTTCATGCTGATGGCCATGCTCGCAAGATTGGGCTGCGAGACCACCGATTTGGGCATTCTGACAGACGACAGCAGCCTGATCGCGGATGTGCTGAGCGAGGCTGCGCCAGGGCAGGACCTGATCCTGGCGTCCGGCGGGGTCTCGACCGGGGAGGCCGACTGCGTCAAGGCCGGCGTCGAGCGTGTGGGCACCCTGGTCTTCTGGCGGGTGGCCATAAAACCCGGCCGGCCAGTCGCCATGGGGGTGATCCGGGGAACAGCCTTCATTGGGCTGCCCGGCAATCCGGTGGCGAGCTTCGTCACATTCGCCCATATTGCGCGCGCCGCGATCCTTGCGCTGGCCGGCGCACGGCAGCAGCCACCAATTTCGCGGCCTGTGCGGGCCGCCTTTTCCTATCGCAAAAAGCCGGGGCGACGCGAATATGTGCGGGTAAGCCTGCGTGGGACGCAGGACGGCACATATGAAGCCGTCAAATTCCCGCGCGAGGGCGCTGGCATGCTGTCTTCATTGGTTCAAACGCACGGCCTTGTCGAACTCGGCGAGGAAATAGCCGAGGTCGAGCCGGGCCAGACCGTTCAGTTCCTTGCCTATTCGGACCTGTATTGACGAACGCCGTCGAGCCGGTGGGCATGCAGTATGCCAAAATGCGGTGCGACGCCTGGCCGCTCTCAACTGCAGTATACCCTGGGTCGGCGACCGTTGACGACCGGTAAGCGGTCCGCCATGGTGCGCCACCATGACGACGAGACAGCTCGATCTGACGGGATTGAAATGTCCCTTGCCGGCGCTGAAAACCCGCAAGGCGCTCAGCGGCCTAAGCCCAGGCGAGCGCCTTGAGGTCCGTTGCACCGATCCGCTGGCAGCCATAGACATTCCCAATCTGATCAACGAAATGGGCGACCGCCTGGAGGCGATGCAACGGCAGGGAGACCACATCGTTTTCTTGATCGAGAAGGCGCAAGCTGCCCCGGTATAGGCCGTGCGACAAATCAGGGCGCAGATCAGTTCTGTCGCGGCGCCCCGGCCATGCTAAAAGTGCCAGACCGGCCTTTGGTTCAATTGTGTGCCACGTCGTTTTGTGTGCCAAGTCCTTGATCCAAGGTGCGCCGGGCTGAAGGCGGCTCACAGCCACATTGGTGGCGGCAGCCGCCTTCCTCAGACGAAGGGTCCGGGTGGAGAGAGAATGACAAAGCAGCAACGGCGAGGCCCCGATCGCGGACCCAAAGGGCGGGCGCTGGATGATGTTGCCCTGGCCGAGGTCCGGGAACTTCTTGGCCAGCGCGAACGCCGCCGGGATCTGTTGATCGAATTCCTGCATTTGATCCAGGACCGCTACGGTTGTCTGTCGGCCGCGCATCTGCGCGCGCTTGCCGAAGACATGCGCCTGTCCCAGGTCGAGGTTTACGAGGTCGCGACCTTCTACGACCATTTCGATATCGTCAGGGAAGGCGAGGCGAGGCCCGCGCCGCTGACAATCCGGGTGTGCGAATCGATAAGCTGCATGCTGGCGGGCGCCGAACACCTGATTGGCGAACTGGCCGCCGACGCCGACCCACAGACAATCCGCGTCATGCGCGCGCCCTGCATGGGCCGCTGCGCCACAGCGCCGGCGGCGCGCATTGGCGACCGTGAGGTCGACCAAGCCAGCAGCCATTTCCTCATCGATCTGGCTCGCTCGGGCGATACGAAGGTTGTCGTGCCCGATTATGTTGGCCTCGATGCCTATCGGGCCGCTGGCGGCTATCAGCTTTTCCGGAAGGTGAAGGCGGGCGAGATCGGCATTGACGCTATCATCGACACCATGGAGCACGCCGGTCTGCGCGGCCTCGGCGGCGCCGGCTTTCCGGCCGGCAAAAAATGGAGCTTCGTGCGCGGCTATCCAGGGCCGCGGCTGATGTCGATCAATGGCGACGAAGGCGAACCCGGCACTTTCAAGGACCGCATCTATCTCGAAAAGGATCCTCACCGCACCTTCGAAGGGGCGCTTATCGCCGCCCACGCAGTCGAAGCCGAACGCATCTATTTCTACATGCGCGACGAATATCCGGCGGTGCTCGCCATATTGCGCACCGAGATCGCGGCGCTCGAGGCAGCCGGCATCGTCAAGCCCGGTTTCATCGACCTGCGGCGCGGCGCCGGCGCCTATATTTGCGGCGAGGAAAGCGCGATGCTGGAAAGCATCGAGGGCAAGCGCGGCATGCCCCGCCACCGGCCTCCCTATATTGCCGAAGTCGGACTTTTCGGACGCCCGACACTCAACCACAATGTCGAGACGCTGTGGTGGATTCGCGACATCGTCGAGAAGGGCCCCGAATGGTTCGCCGCGCAGGGCAAGCCCGGCCATCAGGGAATTCGCTCCTGGTCGGTTTCCGGGCATGTGAAGGAGCCGGGTGTCAAGCTGGCCCCGGCTGGCGTCACCGTGCGCGAACTGATCGAGGATTATTGCGGCGGCATGGCAGACGGGCATGAATTCAAGGCCTATCTGCCAGGTGGAGCCTCGGGCGGCATCCTTCCGGCGTCGATGGGCGACATTGAACTCGATTTCGGCGGCGAACTCGCCAAACAGGGCGCCTTTGTCGGCTCACATGCTGTGGTCGTGCTTTCGCAAGCCGACAACATCAGGGATGTGACCCTCAATCTCATGAATTTCTTCAAACACGAGAGTTGCGGGAAATGCACGCCGTGCCGGGAGGGAACCGAAAAGCTGGTAACGCTCTTGAAAGAGAAGGGCGTGCCGGATGAGACGGCGATGCGCGACCTTGAAACAGTGATGCGCGATTCCTCCATTTGCGGTCTCGGCCAGGCGGCGCCCAATCCGGTCAATCACCTTTTGACGCATTTTAGGGATGATCTTTGAAATGGCAGATGGCGTCATATTCACTCTCGACGGCAAGACGGTCACAGCCGCTGACGACGAGACGATCTGGGACGTTGCAAAGCGCGAAGGCACCAGGATTCCGCATCTGTGCCATGTCGACATGCCCGGCTATCGGCCGGACGGCAATTGCCGCGCCTGCATGGTCGATGTCGAGGGCGAACGGGTGCTTGCCGCCTCCTGCATCCGCAAGCCTTCCGCCGGAATGGTGGTGAAGACGGATACAGAACGGGCTACGAAATCGCGCCAGATGGTGTTCGAGCTTCTCGCCAGCAACATGCGGCCGGCGGCCGACGGTCCGGATCAGCAGTCGATGTTCTGGCAGTGGGCTGGTTCGATGGGCATTTCCGGCGGTCGCTACAGCTCTAAATTCGCCACCGATGATGTCCGGCCAGAATTCGACATCACCAATCCCGCCATTGCCGTCAATCTCGACGCCTGCATCACTTGCGGCGCCTGTGTCCGGGCCTGCCGCGAGGTCCAGGTCAACGATGTGCTTGGCATGGCCGAGCGCGGCAACCACTCGCTTCCCGTCTTCGACATGCACGATCCGATGGGCCTGTCGACCTGTGTCACCTGCGGTGAATGCGTGCAGGCCTGCCCGACCGGCGCGCTCTACGAAAAGTCGCTGATGGATGATGCAGGCAAGACCCGGGTCATCCAGGAATTCGACAAGGTCGTCGACACGCTGTGCCCGTTCTGCGGCGTCGGTTGCCAGACCAGCGTTGCGGTCAAGGACAACAGAATAGTTCAGGTCGATGGCCGCAATGGCTATGCCAACGAGAACCGGCTCTGCGTCAAGGGTCGTTTCGGCTTCGATTATGCGATGTCGCCTGAACGCCTGACCAAGCCGCTGATCCGCCGCGACGATGCGCCGAAGTCGGGCGATGCCGATATGCGCGGCGTCGATCCGCTGACCGTTTTTCGCGAGGCTAGCTGGGAAGAGGCGCTTGCGCGTGCCGCCGGCGGGCTGAAGACGATCCTCAGGGATCATGGCGGGCAGGCGCTGGCCGGTTTCGGTTCGGCGAAAGGCTCGAACGAAGAGGCCTATCTGTTCCAAAAACTGGTGCGCCAGGGTTTTGGCACCAACAATGTCGACCATTGCACGCGGCTTTGCCACGCATCCTCGGTGGCGGCGCTGATGGAAGGCGTCGGTTCGGGTGCGGTTTCGGCGCCCTTCAACGACGCGCTGAAGGCCGAATGCATCATCGTCATCGGCGCACGGCCGACCACCAACCATCCGGTCGCCGCGACCTATTTCAAGCAGGCGGCCAAGCGCGGCGCCAAGCTGATCGTCATGGACCCACGCGGCCAGGACCTGATGCGCCATGCGTCGCATTCGCTGCGATTCAAGGCTGGCAGCGACGTCGCCATGCTGAACGCGCTGATCCACGTCATCGTCGAGGAAAAGCTCTACGACGAGCAATATATCCAGGCCAACGCTTCCGGATTCGAGGCCCTGAAGGCCAAGGTGAAGGATTTTTCGCCCGAGGCGATGGCCGAGGTCTGCGGCGTCGAGGCCAGCGTGCTGCGCGACGTCGCCCGCACCTATGCGACCGCCGAGCGGTCGATCATCTTTTGGGGCATGGGCATTTCCCAGCACACACACGGAACCGATAATGCGCGATGCCTTATCGCTCTGGCGCTGATCACGGGACATGTCGGCCGGCCGGGAACGGGCCTGCACCCACTGCGCGGCCAGAACAATGTGCAGGGCGCATCCGATGCCGGGCTCATCCCGATGTATTTTCCGGACTACAGATCAGTCGAGAATGTCGACATCCGCGGCCAGTACGAGAATTTCTGGGGCCAGACGCTCGACCCGAAACGCGGCCTGACGGTCGTCGAAATCATCGACGCCATCCATGACGGCGAAATCAAGGGCATGTACATACTGGGCGAGAACCCGGCCATGTCCGATCCGGACCAAACCCATGCCCGGCAAGCACTGGCCATGCTCGACCATCTCGTGGTGCAGGACATCTTCCTGACCGAGACCGCCTGGCACGCAGATGTGGTGCTGCCAGCCTCGGCGCATGCCGAAAAGCTCGGCACCTACACCAACACCAACCGGCAGGTGCAGATCGGCCGGCCGGCGCTCGACATGCCGGGCGAAGCCCGCCAGGATTGGGAACTGATAGTCGAACTGGCGAGGCGCATCGGTCTCGACTGGAACTATAACCATGTCTCCGAGGTCTATGCGGAAATGGCGGCCGTGATGCCGTCCTTGAAACATATCTCCTGGGACCGCATCGAGCGCGAAGGTTCGGTGATCTATCCGGCCGACGGCCCCGACAAGCCTGGCAATGAGATCATCTTCTCGTCCGGATTCCCGACTGCGGACGGACGCGGCCGCATCGTGCCGGCCGATTTGCTGCCGCCTGACGAAGTGCCCGATGAAGAGTTTCCACTGGTGCTCACCACCGGCCGCCTGCTCGAGCATTGGCACACCGGCTCCATGACCCGCCGGGCGGGCGTGCTGGACGCGATCGAGCCACAGGGCATCGCTGCGATGAACCCTTACGAGATCAAGCGGCACGGCCTGCGCCAAGGAGAGATGATTGCGGTCGAGACCCGGCGCGGGACGGTAGACGCCATCCTCCGCGCCGACCGGGAAGTCGCCGACGGTACGGTATTCATGCCGTTCTGCTTCAACGAAAGTCCGGCCAACGCGCTCACCAATCCGATGCTGGACCCCTACGGCAAGATCCCGGAGTTCAAATACTGCGCCGCGCGAATTGCGCCGGCGGCGAAGGCCGAAGCTGCCGAATAAACCAGTACCGCGCCATCTGCGAACGGTTGCCCGCAGCCGCACGGGGTAATCCATGCGCTAACGGGGGTTCTCCGAGCGGTTTGTCTTGCGCCACTCCTCGTACTCCCCGCGGGCATCGTCATGCAGCGGATAGTAGCGTTGCAACGGCCCGCCCTCCATCAGCTTCACTCGCGAGAATTCCTCCCAATCGTGATGCTTCTGTGATTCTTCGATCACCTTCGCGGCCATTGCGACGGGAAGCACCACCACCCCGTCGTCGTCGGCGACGATGATGTCGCCGGGGATCACCGTGACACCGCCGCAGGCAATCGGAACGTTGACGGCATTGGGATAGATGCTGGTCTGCACATGATAATTCGGCGTCCAGCCGCGCAGCCAAAGCGGCAGATCGAGCTTTTCAACATTGGGCCGGTCGCGCATGCATCCATCGATGACGATGCCGGCGCCGCCCCTGCCTTTGAAATACGTCGACATCATATCGCCGAAGACGCCCGAGCTCATGTCGCCGCGCGCGTCGACCACGACCACATCGCCCGCCTGCACGTGATAAAGCACGTGCCGATGCAGCTGCGTCTCCGGATCGGCATATTCTCCCTCGGTGAACAGGTCCGGCCGCTGTGGCATGAACTGCAGCGTCAGCGCCGGCCCGACGATCGACTTGCCGTGGTTCTGCGCCACCGGTCCGACCATGTGCGGATTGCGAAAACCCATGTGGCCAAGCGTGCCGGCAACCGTCGCGGCGCCGATCCCGCTGAGCGCGTCGATCAGGTCTTTTGGCGGCCGCGTGATGTCGGGAGCATGTGTCATGTTGGACTCCGGTTGAAAGGCAACTACCAGTTCGTAACAGAACCGTCGCGGCGCTTAAGGTGAGGCGCTTCCCAGAAACGAAAGCTCGCCGCCTGGATCGCCGCCTCGTTGACCTCGACGCCGAGCCCCGGCAGGTCGCCGACCGGATAGTCGGTCCCGTCGAGCCGTGGTCGCACGGGGAAGAAGTCTGAATTGTCGAAGCCAAGCTTAGTTTCGGGTTCCCTGGTCTCGAGCCACGCGAAGTTGGGTACCGCGGCGGCGAGATGCACGGTCGCGGCCGTGCACACCGGACCAAGCGGATTGTGCGGCATCAGGTCGACATAGTGCGCCTCGCTCCAGCCAGCGACTTTCATCGCCTCGGTAAGCCCGCCGACATTGCAGACATCGAGCCGGTTGAACTGATGAATGCCGCGCTCGATGTAGGGCAGGAACTGCCACTTGCTGGAAAACTCCTCGCCGATGGCAAAGGGGATGTCGGTCATCGTACGCAGCGACTCGTAGGCCTCTGGTGTCTCGTCCCGTATCGGCTCCTCGAGGAAATCAAGCACGCCGCGGCCGAGCTTGTTGCAGAAGCTCGCCGCCTCGGCCACCGACAACCGATGGTGATAGTCGATGCCGAGGACGACGTCGTCGCCCAGCGCCTCGCGCGCCCGGTTAAGGATACTGGCGGTAGTGCCGATCGACTCGCGCGGCTCGAAGATGTCCCTGCTGTTTTGCCCGGCGGGGAAGAAGCGGATCGCCTGCCAGCCCTGTGCGCGCAGCTCGCGGGCGCGTTCGATGGCAGCGTCACCTTCGGCCTCGTCTCCGGTCGAGGCGAAGGTGGGGATGCGGTGGCGCTGCTTGCCGCCCAGCAACTCGTAGACCGGCACTCCCAGCGCCTTGCCCTTGATGTCGTGAAGGGCGATGTCGATGGCGGAAATCGCCGCCTGCAGAACACGTCCGCCTTCGAAGTACTGGCTACGATAAAGCTCCTGCCAGATCCGGCCGATCTGCATCGGGTCGCGGCCGATGAGAAACTCGCGATAGTGCTCGACCGCACCGGCCACCGCCTTCTCGCGACCACTCAAGCCGCTCTCGCCCCAGCCGAAGATGCCCTGGTCGGTCTCGACCTTGACGAGCATCTGGTTGCGCGTTCCTACCCATACTGGATAGGGCTTGATCGCGGTGATCTTAAGCTTCGTAGTCATGCGCGCCCACGTTCCAAACGCATCCCCCTGTTTCAGTTGGCGCCCTGTTTCAACTGGCGCCTTGTCTCAGTTGGCCGTAAGGGCCATTTCGGTTTCGCCGTCGAACAGATGCATCCGCTCCTGGTCGAACTCGAGCCAGATCCGTTCATCGGGCGCGACTGCAATGTTCGGTGGCACGCTGACGTTGACGATGGCGCCGGACAGGAACGCCTGCACGAAGGTGACGTCACCGGTCGGCTCCACCGTGTAGGCCTTGGCCGGAATGGCACCGGGGACCGCGCAGTTGCGCAGCTTGATCGTCGAGTGACGTGCGCCGAGCACGACTTTCCTGGTCGTTGCCCTTGCGACCTTCCGGGCGTTGCGCGGCGAGAGCTCAAAGCTCCAGCCCTCCGCGCTGGTCAACACAGCGTTGCCGTTTGCCGTCGATGCCTGCAGCGGAATAAGGCTCATCGCCGGGCTGCCTATGAAGCTGGCGACGAACATGTTGACGGGATGGGCAAAGACCTGCGCCGGTGAATCATATTGCTGCAGGTAGCCGCCGTTCATCACCGCCATCTTGTCGGCCATGGTCACGGCTTCGAGCTGGTCGTGCGTCACATAGATGATCGTTGCCTTGAGGTCCTGGTGGAAGCGCTTGATCTCCGATCGCATCTGCACGCGCAGCTTGGCGTCGAGATTGGAGAGCGGCTCGTCCATCAGGAACACGGCGGGGTCGCGGACAAGCGCACGGCCCAGGGCCACCCGCTGCTGCTGCCCACCCGAAAGTTCGCGCGGCTTGCGCTCGAGCAGGTGCGTCATGTCGAGCACTCGCGCCGCTTCCTTGACCTTCTTGTCGATCTCGTCCCTGGGCAGTTTTCGCATCTGCAGCGGGAACGCCAGGTTCTTGTAAACCGATTTCTGCGGATAGAGCGCGTAGTTCTGGAACACCATGGCGATGTCCCGGTCCTTGGGGTCGAGGTCGTTGACCACCCGGTCGCCGATGACGATGTCGCCCGATGTCATAGGGATCAGCCCCGCGACGAGATTGAGCGTGGTTGTCTTGCCGCAGCCTGAAGGGCCGACGAGCGCAACGAACTCGCCGTCATTGACCGTCAGCGACACGTCGTTGACGGCTTTGAAGCTGCCATAGGATTTTACGAGATCTTTGAGGACCACGTGGGCCATCGGCAACTCCCTAGTGCTTGACCGCGCCTTCTGTAAGGGCGCGTACGAAGTATCGTTGCAGGACGAGGAACAGCACGACGACGGGCACGCTCATCATGAAACTGGCCGCCATCAGGCCCGGAAAGTCCGTCGTATTTTCCGAGAAGAAGCGCTGGATGCCGACCGGCAGTGTCAACTGGTCGTTCTTGGTGAGGAAGGTGTAGGCGTAGATGTACTCGTTCCACGCGCCAATAAATGAATAGATCGCGGTGGCGATGATCCCCGGCGTCGAGAGCGGCATTACAATCAAGATGAAGGCCTGGAACCGCGTTGCCCCATCGATGCGCGCCGCCTGCTCGAGCTGCACCGGAATGTTGTCGTAAAAGCCCTTGAGCAACCATATCGCCAGCGGCAGGCCGAAGGTGAGATAGGTGAGAATCAGCGAGCCATGCGTGTTCATCAACCCGAGCAGGCGCATCAGGATGAACAGCGGCACGAGAAAGATCACCGCCGGGAACATGTTGCGCAGCAGCACGGCGAAGAACAGGAAGTTCCGGCCGGGGAAACTGAAGCGCGAAAACGCGTAGGCCGCAGGGACGGCGACGATCACCGAGAGGATTGTCGTGACGGTCGACACGAAAAGGCTGTTCCAGAAGAAGCGGAGGAAGTCCTGGCCGACGCTGTTCTGGGGATCGAGCAGCTTCTCGTAGCTGGCGAGGGTAGGTTCGTCCGGCCACCATTGCGGCGGGAATTGCAACGCCGCGAACCCGGACTTGATCGAGGTGATCAGCATCCAGATCATCGGCACCGCGGTGTAGAGCAGCATGAACGCGAGGAAGATGCGCCCGGTCCACCGCCATCCGTCGACGCGCATCCGGCGACGGCTCAGGGCTCGCGGGGCGGTCTCGGCAGTCGTGCTCATGCGTTCCCCTCCTGCCGCTCGTTACCGCTTAGCGCACGGACGTAGAAGTAGCCGAGCGTCATCAGGGTGAGGAACAGGAGCACCGAATAGGCAGATGCCACACCCCAGCGCTGCCGGCCGAAGGCGAGCTCATAAATGTGGGTGATCCAGATATGCGATGCGTTGGACGGCCCGCCGCCGGTCATGATCCAGGGGATGATGAAGGAATTGAAGTTGGCCACCGCGAGCAGCAGGATCGTCACCGTCGAGACGTTGCGCAAGTGCGGGAAGGTGACGTGCCAGAAGCGCTGCCAGGCGCTGGCGCCGTCGACCTGCGCGGCGCGCAGCAACTGCTCGGGCACGGTCTGCAGGCCGGCCATCATCATGATCATGGCAAACGGAAACTCGCGCCAGATATTGACGACGATCAGGGAAGGCAGAACCGTGTTGACGCTGTCGATGAAATTCGGCGGTCGGTCGGCCAATCCGAGGCCGACCAGCACCGCACCGATGATCCCGAAGTCCGAATGATAGATCCACTTCCAGATATAGGAGGCGGCGACCGCGCTGATGACCCAGGGAATGATCAGGATTGCGCGCAGCACACCGCGGCCGACAAACTCGCGGTGGAGCGCCAGCGCGGTGGCAAACCCCAGGACAAAGGCAATCAAGGTGGAGCCCAGCGTCCAGATCAGAGTGTTCCAGGTGACTCTCCAGAACACCTCGCTGGTGAGGATGGTCGTGTAGTTGTCGAAACCGATGAAGCTCTTGTCGCGAAGCTGCAGGCCAGGCGGCGTCTTGAAGAACGACAGCTCGATCGAGTAGTAGATCGGATAGGCGATGACGACGAGCATCACGGCGATCGCAGGGAGCACATACGCGTAGTCAGCGCGATGGTCCCATATCTCGCGTAGCACGCCGGACCTGCCGGATTGCAATCTTCGGCGAGCCTCGGCCTTGCCGGTCACGATCGTCACTGTGGCGCGCCCTTATTTCTTCTGAACGAACCGGGTTTCTTCTGAACGAACCGGCTGCACTACGGCGCAGCCGGTCAGGCCTGGACTAGAGTCCGCCCATCAGCTCTCTTACCCTCTTTGCCGCGTCGTCCGCTGCCTCGTCGACGGTCATCGCGCCGGTCAGGGCGTTCTGCAGCATGTCCGGGACGATGATGTTCATGATCTCGGGAGCCTGCGGCAGCGCTGGGAACGGGATGCCGTATGGCAGCATCGAGGTCGTCACGTCGAGGAACTTGATGTTTTCCAGACGTTCCTTCATCCATTTGGTCTTGAAGCCGTTGAGGTTGCCCGGGTTCGAGCCGGCATAGGCCATCTTCAGCGACCATTCAGGGCTCGTCCACATGCAGATGATAGCCTTTGCGGCCGGCTCGTCGACCTTGCCGCCCTCGACATATTCGGGCTTCAGGATGTGAATGTTCGAGCCGCCGAACACGACGGCGCGCTTGCCGTCGGGGCCGGTGGGAATCAGGCCGTAGCGCATGTTGTCGATGACGGTCTGCGCCTTGTCCTTGTCGGCGCCCGTCGCCTTCTTCTGCAGGTCGAGCATGACGTCGTAGTCGGACGGATGCGAGATCATCATGCCGAGCTGGCCGGCGAGGAACAGGGGCTGGTTATCGGCCTGCTGGTTGGTGAGCGCCGAAACCGGAACCGACTTGTCGCGAACATACATGTCGTACGAGGCTTGCAGGGCGGCCTTGCTCTGCGGGCTATCGAGCTGGACATCCTCATAGGTCGGGTTCGCAGTGGCTTCGTCGAAGACGCCGCCGCCATGGGCCCACAGCTGCGGCATGAAGCGGTACGGCGTATTGCCGGCATTCTTGCGAGCCACGAGGCCGTAGCCGGCAATGCCGAGCTTGTCGTGGATCTGCTTGGAATACTTGACGACGTCGTCCCAGGTTGCCGGAGCCTTGTCCGGATCGAGGCCCGCACGCTTGAAGACGTCGGCGTTCCAGATGAACGCCATCGTCTCGTTGTTGGTTGGAATGCCGTAGGTCACCCCCTCCCAGGTCACGGCCTTCATGGCGCCGGGCCAAAAATCCTCGGTGGAATACCCGACATCCTCGGGTTTGAGCGGTTCCAGATAGCCTTTTGAGGCGAACTCGGTACCACCCAGGATTTGCAGGCGGACCGCCATCGGCGCTGCATTGCCGAGGAGCGCCGTGCGGAACTTGTCCAGAAGGTCGTTATAGGTGAGGGCTTGTTCCTCGAGCTGGATGTTCGGATAGGTCTTGCGGAAGGTCTCGAAGAAATCCTTGTAGTACTGGCGCAAAAGGTCGGGGTCGCCCTCGAACACGCCCTGATACCAGAAAGTCAGTCGCCCCTTGTAGTCGAGCGGGGTGACCTTGGCGCAATCGGCCGCGGTGTCAAAATCCTCTGTGCCCGCAATGGAGCGCACATATTCCGGCGACCACTTGCTGAGGTCGACGGGCGCTCCGAGCGCCGATGTCGACATCAGCGATGCCATCAAAGCAGTGGCGACAGTGCCGCGCAGGACCGCACTGCCGAGCGTAATCCTCGTCATAGGTATCCTCCCTGGTTCTCCATGCCGCCCTGCGCCGAGGCAAAGCGGTCTAGCTCGTTCGACCGCGGGACGCTTTCTATTCTATGTATCCCTTCGATCATTTTGTACGTTTTCAGATCGTGGATTGCCTGTCAACGCGCTGGATCGTACATTGTTTGTGAAAACCGTGTGTGATATCGGGCAGGGTATGTGTTGATCAGGGGAGCCGGTCTTGGCCGAAATAGATGACTTTAAAGCCATGCCACCGGTGGAGACTGACCCCATGGCCTCCAGCGAGGGCGCCTCGCTTTATGAACTGATCAGGGAAGACATCATCGAGGGACGGCTCGCCGCCAACGAACGGCTTGTGGTCACCGATCTCGCCCGGCGTCACGGCACCTCGACCAACCCGGTGCGCGAGGCCCTGCAGCTCTTGCGCGGGGAGGGCTTTGTCACCTTTCTCCCCAACCGCGGGGCGCGCGTGCGACCCATAGATCAGGATTTTGTCCGGGATATCTATGAAATCGGTGTTCTGATCGAGCCGGCCCTGACGCGATGGTTTGTGAACATGGCGACCGGCGAGGACATCGCCGAACTCGAACGTCTCCAGGGGCTGATTGAAGAGAACAACTTTGCCGACACATTCAGGCACAGCGAACTGGATACCGCTTTCCACACCGTGATGTACCAGCGGCACTACAACCGCCATGCCGCTGAACTTTGGTGGAAGCATCGCGAAGTGCTGCGAGCCGTGAGCCGGCGTTTCAATTTCACGCTGGCGCGTCGTGCCGCGATCATTCGCGAGCACCGCGAACTCATCGCGCACGTGAAAGCGGGAGAAGCCGACAAGGCGGCCGAACTCGTTTCCCGCCATGTCGAGGGTTCCGGCCGGCATATCCTCGAACAGATGCGTGCGCGCAACGCCGCTCGGGCCGGATAGGAACGAAGGTCCAGTCTCGAACACCGTTAGCCCTAAGCATTTCAGATAAAGGGATTGAGATGAAAATCACGAGCATCCGGCCGTGGCTGATCAAGTCCGATGCTTCTTATTGGGGAGAGTTCCTGTTCGTCGAAGTGACGACCGACGAGGGGGTGAGTGGCTGGGGAGAGATCACCACCACGACAAGGCTCGCCAACCGCGCTCTCTGCACGATCCTGCGGCAGATCGGAGTCGCCGTGACAGGCGAGGATCCAGCGCGTATCGAGCATCTCTGGCACAAGATCTTTCGCAGCTTCACCTATATGGGCAGCCGCGGCGCCGCCGTCGAATGCGTGAGCGCCATCGATATAGCCCTCTGGGACATCCGCGGCAAAGTCCTCGGCAAGCCGGTTTACGAGCTGCTCGGCGGACCGGTACGCGATGAAATCGCGCTCTACACCCATCCCAACCAGGCCAAATTCACCAGCAAGGAGGCGGTGGTCCGCGAAATTCTGGACATCGTCGAGTCCGGACACACTGCGCTCAAGTTCGATCCTTTTCCCCATCAGGGCCGCAGCGCCGATGGCCTGTCCCGCGAACAGCGGGACGGCTACCTCGATGGCAGCATGACCCGCAAGGACGAGCGCGAAGCCGCCGAACTCACGGCTCTGATCCGCGAAACGGCGGGGCCTGACGTCGACATTCTGATCGATGCGCATGGCCGCTTCGACGTTCCCACCGCCATTCGCCTCTGTCGGAGTCTTGAGGAAGCCGGCCAGATCGACTGGTTCGAGGAGCCTTGCCCGCCCGAGAGCCTGAACGCCCTCAAGCAGGTGCGTGAAAAAGTCAGTGCTGCCATCGCGTGGGGCGAGCGCGGCCACACGAAGTGGGATTTCGTGCCGGTACTCGAGAACAGGCTCGCTGACTACATCATGCCTGATATCACCTGGACCGGCGGCATTACCGAACTCAAGAAGATTTCTGCCCTATGCGAAGCCTATTACATCCCGGTCTCGCCGCATGACGCCGCGGGACCGGTCAACGTGGTTGCGGGAGCGCAGGTGATGATGACCGTTCCTAACTTCTACAGGCTCGAAACGTCGGAGTGGAACCTGGGCAAATACGATCACCTCATCGACAGACCGCTCGACGTCTCGAACGGCAGCCTCAAGCTGACGCAGACGCCTGGTCTCGGTATCGAGATGGACCGCGACTACCTGCAGGCCCACGAGATCGAGCTGGCCTAGCAACGCTCCATGCCGGCGCGGCGTGCGGGCGACAAGCCACAGAACGAGGACAAGTCATGGCAAAGACGGCCGACGAGGCGCTCAATCGGGTGAACGCAAACTCCAAGCCATCCCAGCTTCGCATCACCGACATGCGGGTAGCCGAAATCGTCGGCGCGCCGTTCACCTCGACCCTGCTCAAGATTTACACCAACCAGGGCATCGTCGGACTTGGCGAGGTGCGCGACGGCGCCAGCGCCACCTATGCGCTGATGCTGAAGAGCCGGCTGCTTGGCGAGAACCCTTGCAACATCGATCGCCTGTTTCGCCGGATCAAGCAGTTTGGCGGGCACGGCCGGCAAGGCGGCGGCGTCTCGGCGGTCGAAATCGCGTTGTGGGATCTCGCCGGCAAGGCCTATGGCGTGCCCATCTACCAGATGCTCGGCGGCCGGTTTCGCGAGAAGGTGCGCCTCTATTGCGATACCGACGCCACCGTGCCGGCCGAGACCGGCAAGCGCCTCAAGCAGCGCATGGCGCTCGGCTTCACGTTCCTCAAGATGGATCTGGGGCTGATGCAGATCGCCGATGTCCCCGGTGCGGTCGTGTCACCTGCCGGCTCACTTGATGGGTACCGCGTCCAGCCCGGCCGCGGCCAGGTCAAGTCCCTTGAAGAGCGGCGCGCCCGCAACGCCGCCTACGATTTGCACAACGTTCCCCACCCATTTACCGGCCTCCACTTTTCCGACAAGGGCCTCGACTTGCTTGAGCAGTACATTGCCGAGGTTCGCGAGGTTATCGGCATGGATATTCCGCTCGCCATCGACCACGTCGGCCACATCTCGCTGCAGGACGGTATTCGCCTTGCCAGGCGGATTGAAAAATATGTGCCGGCCTGGCTCGAGGATGTGATCCCATGGCAGTACACCGAGCAGTACCGACAACTGCAGGCCGCCACCACGGTGCCGATCTGCACCGGCGAGGACATTTATCTCAAGGAGGGCTTCGAGCCTCTGCTCAAGAGCGGCGGCCTCTCCATTATCCACCCGGACCTGCTCACCAGCGGGGGCATCCTCGAGACCAAGAAGATTGGCGACATGGCGCAGGACCACGGCGTCGCAATGGCCATCCATATGGCGGAAAGTCCAATCGCAGCAATGGCCGCGGCACATGTCGCGACCGCAACCGAAAACTTCATGGCGCTCGAATACCACTCTGCCGATGTCGACTGGTGGGACGATATCGTCACCGGCGTTGCCAGGCCGCTCGTGAAGGACGGCTTTATCACCGTTCCCGACAAGCCGGGCCTGGGGATTGACGACGTCGTCGACGAGGTGATCTCGCAGCATCTGCAGCCGGGTGTCACCGGCATCTGGCAGCCCACGGATCACTGGGACAACGAGTATTCCTGGGATCGCACCTGGAGCTGAGGCGAAAAGAGCCGAAGATGAAGATCACCGACCTCCGTTGCGCTGTTATCGGCAAGCACCCCATCGTTCGCATCGTCACCGACGGGGGCCTCCATGGCCTGGGCGAGGTCGAGTACACCAAGCCCTACCTCAAGCCCTGGGTTCTGCATTTTCGCGAGGCGCTGATCGGCGAGGACCCGACCGACGTCGAACGGGTGATGCTGAAGATCCGCCAACGCGGCTCTTTCAAGCCCTATGGCGCAGCGGTCAGCGCTATCGAGCATGCGCTGTGGGACATTGCCGGCAAGGCCGCAGGCGTGCCGGCCTACAAACTGCTCGGCGGCAAGGTGCGCGACCAGGTGCGCGTCTACAACGGCTCGATCCGCAGGAAGCGCACGGGCGACCGGCCGGAGGATTACGCCGCTGACGTCAAATGGATGATGGAGCAGCCGCAGAACTTCTTCATGATCAAGCAGGGAATCTCGTTCCACTCCAACATGAAGGACACCATTGAGGGCTTCCATTACGGCGTGACGCAGAAGCAGGCCGGCTATCACGGTGCCATGGATCAGGGTGTGATCAGCGAGCGCGGTTTCAATCACATGCTCAACTGCGTGATCGCGATGAAGGAAGTGCTGGGCGACAAGGTGAGCCTGGCGCTCGACTGCGGCCCGGGCTGGATGCTGCCCGATGCGATCAAGTTCGCTCGCGCGGTCGAAAAATACAATTTGATGTGGCTGGAGGACATGCTTACTGGCGACTATGTGCCGTGGGTCAATCCGCAGGCCTATCGGGAGCTGACAACCTCGACCTCGACGCCAATCCATACCGGCGAGCAGATTTACCTCAGGCACAATTTCAAGGAGCTGATCGAGACGCAGGCGGTGCGCGTCATCGGCCCCGATCCTGCCGATATTGGCGGCATTGCCGAGCTCAAATGGGTCGCCGAGCACGCCCATATGCACTCGATCCTGATGGCGCCGCACGGCACGGCGAACGGCCTGCTTGGCCTCGGCGCGCTGATCAATGTCTGCGCCACCTTGCCCGCCAACTACATCGCCTTCGAATATCCGAGCGCCTCCGACCCCTGGTGGGAGGACCTCGTAATCGGCCTGCCGTCGCAGATCGTGACGGACAGCATGGTGGATCTGCTGGAAGCGCCGGGGCTGGGCCTCGATATCGACGCCGAAGCAGCCCGAAAGTATCTCAGGGAAGAGGATGCGGGTTTTTTCGACTAAACCATCCCTGGATGCCAGCATCGGTCAGGCTTTCCAGACCCGGCCGGATGCTGTTTCCCTAAGGATTGCGATGATCGTTCATTTGATAGACGGCACATACGAACTGTTTCGCCACTTCTATGGCCAACGCCGGTTCAACAATGGCCAGGACAAGCCATTTGGCGCCGTCGTCGGCGTGCTGAATACAGTGCTGGAGATGATCGAGAACGGCGCCACACATGTTGGGGTGGCCACCGATCATGTAATCGAATCGTTCAGAAATCAGCTCTGGCCCGGCTACAAGACCGGGGATGGCGTCGAGCCCGCATTGCTCGCCCAGTTCCACCCCCTCGAGGACGCTCTGGCGGCGATGGGAGTGGCGGTCTGGCCGATGATCGAGCTGGAAGCCGACGACGCGCTGGCATCCGCGGCATACAGCGCGGCTGCCGACGAGGGCGTGCAGAAGGTGTGCATCTGGACGCCGGACAAGGATCTCGCGCAGTGTGTGCGCGGCGACCATGTGGTCCAGGTAGACCGCAGGACCCAGAAAATTCGCGATGCCGCCGGCGTACGCGAGAAGTTCGGAGTTGAGCCGGCCTTGATCCCAGATTTCCTCGCGCTCGTGGGTGATGCCGCCGATGGCTACCCGGGTCTCGAAGGCATCGGCCTGGTCTCAGCCGCCCGGCTGCTTGGCCGCTACGGCCCGCTTGAAAGCTTTCCTCCCGAAGCCCTCGGCAAGCGGAGAGAGCTCGCGCTTTTGTTCAAAAATCTCGCGACGTTGCGCACCGACGCTCGGCTGTTCGATAATGTCGAGGAGCTGCGCTGGCACGGGCCGACCAAAGCGTTCGAAATCTGCGCTACCCAGCTAGATGACACTCGGCTCCTCACCCGTGCGCTCAAGGCTCGCCGTTGCTGACTTCGGGAGGCGACGTTAAGTGTCGTTCGGCGCGAAACCAACGCTTTGCCCTCCTACAAGAAATGGCGCATGAGATGCTGCCGCCAGGGCCGGTCGCCGCGTCCAACGAGCGAGTCGAGATAGGCCGTCCGGTTCGCAAGCGGAAGGTCGGGCCGAACGGGCGAGACGAGTTGAGGGTGATCCTGCGAATGATCCTTTGGAGCAGAGATCGCTTCGGATCCGCAGTGCCTGATGCCCAGCACGACCGCACCTCGTCGGCTCGCCGCATCGCCGACTGGATTTCACCAGCGTCGGCCCATTGCCGAATCCAATCAGACAGTTCGGCATGATCACCGAATTAACCACATTCGAAGAAGGCGAGGGTCGGTTGGGTTCGTCACCGATCCGTCTCGCGTAACATGTTACCGTTGGAATTGGGGCATCCGCAGCACGTCCAGGCGCAAAGGCAAGGAAGAGACAGGATGCCGACCTTAAGCAATGGCAGTGAACTCATCGTATGGAACGAACCAGAGAATCCCAATCCGACCCCTGACTCGGTCCTTTTCAGCATTACGGAAACAGACGGCGACGTAATCGGACCGATAGGCGCAAAGCCGGATTTCCCTTTCGGTGGGATCGACCTGGCTTCGGTCGATGTCTTCGATGGCTTCTTCAGCATCACCAGCTTCACCCACGAGGGCAGGACCGAAACCTGGACGACAGTGGAAACGCAGGTCTTCGACAACGAAGGCAATTTTCTCCGCACCGTGTCCGGCCAGGCGGCCTTCCAGTCGGTCCGGATCGTCTCGATCAGCGCCGACAGCCCCGACGACCTCACGGTGACATGGATCGGGGCGAACGAATATTTCGGCGGCGAAAACACCCAATACGGTCAGCACCAGATCATCTTGAAAGGGGGCGTGCTTCAGCCCGACACCTTCGTTAATCACGCGCCCACCGTTGCCGACCTGGACTTGTCGATTTCGCAGGCGCAATCTCTCGACGACGTCAAGTTCAGCGCGACAGATGCCGACTACGATCTCTTGAACTTTATCGTCTTGGACGGGCCGGACAGCGGCATCCTGGAGCAGGAGACGAGTTTCGACGGTAACTACTACCCGTTTCACCAGGGTCATTATGGCACTACCCTGCACTATCATGCGGATTTTCTGAGCGGAAACCTGTTCGACTACACACCGGAAGCAGGGTTCATCGGCACCGACAGCTTTACGGTTTACGCTACGGACGGCCAGGGCCACAGCAATGTGGCGACGATTACGATCACAGTCACTCCGCCGGCCGAATCCATTACCCTGACCGACGCCAAAAACATCGCGAGCTACGCAAGCCATGATCATGCCGTGCTCGTCGCCGCGCTGGGCGGGGGCGACCGCATCAGCGGCACCGCGTTCAACGATACGCTCGACGGCGGTGCCGGCCACGACCATCTGCTCGGCGGCGCGGGCGCGGACGACATCATTGGAGGCGCGGGCACCGATTGGCTGAAGGGCGGCGCTGGCGATGATGAGATCAGCGGTGGTGAGGGCGCAGACGGCGTCCGCGGTGACACTGGCGACGACGTCCTCGACGGCGGCGCCGGCTCCGACGACATGCGAGGTGGTGCTGGCGACGACATCCTCAATGGCGGCGCCGGCCGCGACTGGCTGGCCGGCGAGGGGGGCAGGGATGTCTTCGTGTTCGACGCACTTGGGCCGGCGAACTACGACAGGATAGAAGACTTCAATGCGATCGACGATGTGTTCTGGCTGGACAGCTCCGCATTCGTCGGGCTGTCGGCCGGCTCGCTTTCCGCTGCAGTTTTCGTCGTCGGCAAGCACGCCATCGATGACAACGACCACATCATTTACGACAAGGAGACCGGCGATCTGCTGTTCGATGCGGACGGGGCAGGAGGAGCGGCGACTGTCAAGTTTGCCGCCCTGGACCCGAGCACATTCCTCACAGTGGACGACTTCTTCGTGCTATAGGCGCGCATGGTGGGGCGCAGCTACATGGACCGGGCGTGGCGGAGCCCCGGGTGGCTCACGCGGCAATCCATCGTCGTGAGCCAGCCGATGCTATTGTGCTAGTTTCGCCGCACTGCGGGTGGCTATATCATCCAAGACAGCATGAAGAAGCGTTCCGACTTCCTGTTCGGCCAGCCCGGGTGCAATTCCTGATTCGGCTAATTGAACGAGAATTGCCTTGGCGGTGTTGCGCCAGAAGGCGTTCGCGTCCTCCCCGTTCTTGGACTCCAGGACCAGGGCGATCCCTTCGACCAATTTCCGCCGCCGATGCAGCGGAAATGCGCTTACGTTCGAATCGCACATCGATCACCTCACCCCTTCAATCGCGCGAATAAGCATTGGCGGGTTAGAAAATTTGGTTAACAGCGCTCTTTTCGACGGCGGTCAGCCATGGAACGAAGCGTCCGCTGGGCTCGATGGTCGTGCCGCGAATAGCGGCTGGACGCAGCGGCATGGCGAGTTCGAGTCCCTGTTGAAGAATTACGGCCTAGGTCTGACGGCGCAGGAGTCCGGCATGAGTGCCAGCATGCGGCTCAGCTGGCGGCCGATCGACGCCTGAGGCTTACCGGATCGGCGTCTCGCCGCGAAACAGCGGCTGGTGCGCCCGCATCAAGGCGGTAATCCGGTCGGCGACTTTTCGGACCGGCGGCGCGTGACGTTCCTCGTGATGGGTGACAATCCATTGGTCGGTTTCGAGTTCGGGGACAGGCTGAGCGACGCGAACCAGCCGCGGATCGCTGTCACCGACGAAGCACGGGAAGATCGAAAGGCCGGCGCCGGCAGCCACCAGTTCGCGCACCGAATGGGTGTTGTTGCCGCGCACGGCGATGCGGTCGCCGTGATGGGCTTGCAGCCAGCGCGCCGAGGCAATGTTTGCCGCTTCGCCGGTGACGCCGACGAACAACCCGGCGGCGATGCCGTTGATCATGCGGCGTCCGGAATAAATGGCGTAGGCGACCTTGCCGCTCTGACGGCCGGCCAGCCACTGCTCGGTCGGTCGCTCGCCGCGGATGCCGATGTCGGCGGCACGGCGGCCGATGTCGACACGGTCGGTGGTGGTGACGAGCTCCACCCTTATGCCGTCATCGACCGTCCAGATCTCGCCGATATGGGCGGAAACGAAGGCTGAGGTCCATGGCCCGGCCGAGACGCGGACAATGCGGTCGGGCAGGTTTCCCTCGCGCCAGCGGGTCAGCGACTGCATTGCCGCCTCGACGTCTTCGGCGCGCCGCAGCAGTTCTTCACCGACCGGGGTCAGCCGGTAGCCTGTCTGCTGACGCACGAACAGCGGTTCGCCGATCTGCTTTTCGAGCGCGGTGACGCGTCGTCCAAGGGTGGCTGCGCTGAGGCGCGTGGTTCCCGTCGCTGCGCTCAAGCCACCCAGCCGCGCAACGTCGAGAAACAGCCTCAGATCGTCCCAGTCGATATACATTTTGCAGAAATGAAAAACTCCTTGCGAGCGTGGCTGTAGCGCGAAGCGGGCATCACGCGCAAGCATGCAGGCATTGAAGGCGTCGGACAATCCTGCCTGGAGCGACAGTGACAAGCGCCTCGGCTGGCCAAGAAGCCAGCGCAATCCTTGCGAAACGCGCATGCGCTTCGCGCAGATGCTTTGCGTTTTCGACCAACCCAAGCGCGCGGGCTTTCTGCGCGCCAAAGGAGACGATCATGTTCGATAAACTTCGATACCGTTTCGCCCGCTGGCTTGCCTATCGCCAGACGCTTGCGAGCTTGAGGCAGGCCCCAGACAGCACACTGGCGGATGCTGGCATTTCTCGCGAAGAGATCCGCGAGCATGCCCGCCACGCCAGCCTGCGTCGTTGAGATAATGGAGGCGGGCAGATGATGGAGCTTCGGGATCGCCGCTCGGTACCGCGCATCGGGATCGGCATCTGGGCGGCGGGTGGCGCCGCGCGCTGGCGTGACACCGCGACCATCTATGGCGAGGCCCAATCGACCGATATTGGCCCAGGATTCCACCGTGCCTGAAGAAATCAACGTGCATTGATCAGGTCAGCACCGGGTGGCCGTTGCGAGAGCTCAGCTATCAGATGGTCGGCAACGACCCGAACGGAGGGAAGCTGCCCGCGACGATGCGGCATCAGCAGAGTGGTCGCCACGCCGCGCGCTGTCCAGTCCGGTAAGATGCGGACAAGCGCGCCGGATTCAATCAGCGGCGCACAGAAGCTACTCGCCAGGCAAGCCACCCCGAGCCCCGCCCTGGCGGCTTCCCGCAGGGAGACGGTTTCGTTGGCGAAATAGCGCGGCGATGGCTCGATCTCGGCAACGGCGCCTTCCCCATCATGAAGCGTCCAGACCCTGTCCGACGATGCCATGAGCCCGTCGAGCCCATTCGCTTCCTCGGGTCGAGAAGGCATGCCCTTCTCCCTGATGTAATCGGCCGAGGCGACGAGCCAGGCGGGGTCGTAATCGATGCGACGTTGCACGAGATCGGTATCCGGCAACGGAGCGAAGTGGTTGCGGATGGCGATGTCGAAGCCCTCCTGCACGATGTCCACGAACCTGTCGGAGACGTCGAGCATGATGCGGACCTTCGGATAGCTCGCAGCGAGACGCGGAAGCAGCGGCGCCAAACGGAATTGAGCGATCGGCAGCGATGCCGTGATCCGCACGGTTCCGTTTGGTTCTGCAAGACGACCCTTGATGACATGCTCCGCCGCCTCCGCTTCGATCAACATGGCGGCGGCATGGCGATGAAAATCTCGGCCGACCTCGGTCACGGCGAAGCTGCGCGAGGTCCGCTGGACCAGACGCACGCCAATTGCCTTTTCCAGCTCGGAGAGCCGTTTGCTGAGCGTGGACTTGGGGATGCCCAGGGCGCGCCCGGCCGCAGCGAAACCGCCGTGATCCACCACCTGAACGAAAACGAGGAGGTCGTTGAGATTCAGCATCTGGAACTCTCATCGTTCCTAAATGTGGACGATAGGTCTACTGATAGCCCACTACTGCTTCTGCGTCCAATATCGCATTTCTTTGTAGCCGCCGCCATAGGGGCGGGGCTGCAACTCGGAATGTAGAAGGACGCACGTACATGGCCAATATCTCGATCCTCGGCCTCGGTGCCATGGGGCAGGCGCTGACCGCCCGCTTTCTTCAACAGGGCCACACGGTCACGGCCTGGAACCGCACGCCCGGCAAGGCCGCATCACTGGTCGCCAAAGGCGCGCGCGAGGTGAAGTCCGCCGCCGACGCCATCGCCGCAAGCGACGTCCCCGTGATGTGCGTGCTGGACTATGCCGCGTCGGATTCGTTGATCGATGATGCGGCGTCGGCGCTCTCCGGGCGTGCGCTGGTCAATCTCACCAATGGCACGCCGGCACAGGCGCGCGCCGCCGCCGAGCGAGTGGCCGGGCTGGGCGCTGCCTATCTCGACGGCGGCATCATGGCGACGCCTCCGATGATCGGCGGGGAACATGCGCTCATTCTCTACAGTGGGTCGAAGCCGACCTTCGATGCGCACGACCGAACGCTCGAGGCGCTTGGCGCCGCGAACTATCTCGGTGCGGATCCCGGGCTGGCCTCACTTCACGACCTCGCCCTTCTCAGCGGCATGTATGGCCTTTTCGCGGGCTTCTTCCACGCCAGCGCGCTCATCGATTCCGAAGGTATTCCCGCTGGCGCGTTCCTCAAGCTCCTTGGCCCATGGATGACCGCGATGATGGGCGAGCTGCCCGGTTATGCGGAGAAGATCGACAGCGGCAGGCACGGCGTGAATGTGGTGTCGAACCTCGGCATGCAGGCCGCCTCGCTGGACAACATCCTTACCGCTAGCCGCGAGCAGGGCGTCGCCACCGATCTGCTCGACCCCATGCTGGAACTGTTCCGCGAACGGGCCGGCGCCGGTTTCGGGGACGAGGATATCTCAGGCATCTTCGAGCTGATCCGGCGAAAGAGTGGGAAGACGAGGTGAAGCCATCGCGGATGGCCCGCTGTCCCATCGCTGGCGACATTCACGCTCGCAGCGACAATCTAACTCACAGCGATGCGCACGCCGGTGTCATCGAAAAGATGCAGATGGCTGGTATCGAACTTCAGATCCACCGTGTCGCCGGAAGCCACCGGATATTGTCCGGCGACAACCGCCAGCATGGTCTGGCCGCCGCTTGTCCTGGTGTGGACGATTGTCTCGGAGCCGAGGGCTTCGACCAGCGCGACGCGCGCCGCAACGTCTCCCTTGCCGGCACCGGCGAGGCTGATGTGGTGTGGCCGCAGCCCGAGCGTCACGTCGCCATTGGCCGCGCTGACGTTCCCGTCGATCTCGAATCCAGCTGAACCGTCCAACGTGAGGCTTGATCGGCCAGCGCCCCCGGGTGCCACCTTTACCGGCAGGAAGTTCATACGAGGTGCACCGATGAAACCGGCGACGAACAGATTGGCCGGATGGTTGTAGAGCTCGAGCGGCGTGCCAATCTGCTCGATGCGGCCGGCGCGCAGCACGACGATGCGGTCGGCAAGTGTCATCGCCTCGATCTGGTCGTGCGTGACATAGACCATCGTCGCCGACAGCCGCTCGTGCAGGGCGGCCAGTTCGGCGCGTGTCGAGATGCGCAGTTCGGCGTCGAGATTGGACAGCGGCTCGTCAAGCAGGAAAGCGGTTGGATTGCGCACGATGGCGCGGCCGATCGCGACGCGCTGGCGCTGGCCGCCGGAGAGCTGGCCGGGGCGCCGGTCGAGATATGGCGCGATTTCCAGCATCCGCGCGGCTTCGGCGATGCGCGCATCGATTTCGGCGCGCGCCATACGGGCGTTCTCCAGTCCGAAGGCCAGGTTCTGGCGCACGCTCATGTGCGGGTACAGCGCGTAGGATTGGAACACCATCGCCAATCCCCTGTCGGCGGCCGGAACGGTGGTCACGTCCTTGCCGTCGATCGCGATGACGCCGCCTGTCGGCCGGTCAAGCCCGGCGATGAGCCGCAGCAGCGTGGACTTGCCGCAGCCGGAGGGGCCGACGAAGACGATCAGCTCGCCGTCAAGGATGTCGAGATTTATGTCGTGCAGCACGCCGACCTTGCCGAAAGCCCTCGATACGCCGGTGAGTGTGATCTGGCTCATGATAGCCTCTATTTCAGACCGGAGCCGGCAATGCCGGTGGTGATGAAGCGCTGAAGGAAAATGAACACCAGCACGACCGGGATCATGGTGACGACGGTCATGGCCAGGATGTAATGCCATTGCACATTGAGTTGGCCGGCATAGGTGTTGAGACCGACCTGCAGCGTATAGACCTCCTTGCGCGACAGGACGATCAGTGGCCAGAGGAAGTCGTTCCAGCGCCAGACGACGGAAAAGATCGCCAGCACCGCCAGCGCCGGGGCGGTCAGCGGCAGGATGATGCGCCAGTAGATCTGCCATTCCGACGCCTTGTCCATGCGCGCTGCATCGATCAGCTCGTCGGGGATCGTCAGCATGTACTGGCGCAGCATGAAGACGCCCGTGGGCGTCGCCACTGTGGGCAGGATCACGCCCCATAGCGAATTGAACAGTCCCATTGCCGAGATGACCGAATAGAGCGGCACCAGAATGACGGAGAGCGGCACCATCAGTGTCGCGACGATGAGCATCATCACAGCGGAGCGTCCGCGAAAATTGTACTTCGACAGTGCGAACGCGGCCATCGAATTGGTCAGCAGCGTAATCAGGGTGGCGACCACGGTGACGAAGACCGAGTTGCGCAGGTAGAGGAAGAAGTCAAAGGCGAGGAAAGGCTGGACATAATTGTCGAGCGCGAAGGCGATGCTGCGCTTGGGCGTACGGTTCTTAATGTTGACGCGTATGATCTCGCCCGGGTTGGCGGGATCGACCATCTGCGCGACGGTGCCGAGGCGGCGCACTTCGGCGAGCACGCGCACGCTGCCGTCGTCATTGCGCACTTCAAAGAGCTGCAGCGGCTCCTCATACCCTTCCACGATCGCTTCGGCGGTGACATAGGGCAATACAGTCGGCGGAAACTCCGCCAGCGCAGCAGGCGTCTTGAACGACGAGTTGACCAGCCAGAGCGCCGGGCCGAACATGACAATCAGCCCGCCGATCAGCCAGAACCAGGTGAAAACGTCGGTCCAGTGCCAGCCGGCGCCGCCGCGCCGGCGGAACAGAAATTCCGCAACCCTGCTCATCGCATTTTGCCCCGCTGCTCGTTGCGCCTTGCGATGCCCAGCTGGATCAAGGTCAGCACGACCAGCACCGCTCCCATGAGGATCGAGGCCGCGGAGGCGAGCCCCGGATTGCGCAGCATCGAGGCGAAGCCGACCTCGTAGATGTACTGCGTGAGGAACAGCGTGCTGGTCCCGGGACCGCCTCCGGTCAGCACATAGATCTCATCGAATATCTGCACGGCGCGGATGAGTGTCAGCACCAGCACGACCAGGAGGTTGGGCGCCAGCAAGGGCAGCGTTATGCGCCAGAAGACGCGCATGGGCCGCGTGCCGTCCATCTCGGCGGCCTCATAGAGGTCTTTCGGAATAGCCTGAAGGCCGGCGAGAAGGATCAGCGCATAGAAGCCGACATGGGCCCAGACCGACACCATGATCGCGGCGGTGAAGGCCCAGTTGCGCTCCACCAGCCAGTTGACCGGGGTTCCGCCCGCCTCGAACACCATCAGGTTGAGCAATCCCTGCCGCTGCAGGATCCAGCGCCAGATGAGACCGACCACGACCGGCGACAAAAGCACAGGGAAGAAGAACACGGCGCGCCAGAAACTGCGCGCACGCAACTCACGGTTGAGAACGAGTGCGGTGACGAGCGCCACGGCAACCATCATCGCCACTTGCAGCACGACGAAGGCCAGGGTGTTCCAGACCGCGATCCAGAACAGGTCCTCGGTGCAGCTCTTCGGATCGAGATAGCTGCCGCAACTGAACAGCCTCCCATACTGATCGGCGCCGACGAAGGTGCGCTCGCCGAGGAACAGCGCCCCGCCACCGGTCATCGAATAGAGGATGTTGATGACCAGCGGAAACAGCACGAAAATGCCGAACACCAGCATGTTCGGCGCCAGGAAGAACACGGCCATGCCATTGCTGCCCGTGCGCCGTTGCAACATGCGCAGTGGCGCATCGAAAACTTTCGCAAGCCAGCCGACCGGCGCCAGGATCGTGGCGCCGGCGCGGGTTGCTATGCCGTTTCGGACGTCTGCCATGACACTGCCGCGACGCTACTTCGATGCCTCGGCCACCTGTGCCTTGATGTCCTCGTCGATACGGACGAAAGCCTCGTCGAGCTTCAGCTCGCCGGCCATGACCTGACTGATGCGGGTCACCAGCGCGCCATAAACCGGAGTTCCCCATTTCCATGCCGGCAGGGCGGCGGCATTCGGCGCGATCTTGCCCGATGCCTTCAGGAAGGCTTCGAGCGACGCCTTGACGTTCTCGTCATCGGTCTTGTAATCGATCTTGCCGGCGAGAACGCCCTTGTGTGCGGGCAGGAACAGGGTGCGCTCGGTGAATTCGCGCATGATGTCCTCGCGGCCCAGGAAGTCCATCACCTTGCCGACTTCAGCGGCGTTCTTGGTGTATTTGACGGCGACCAGCGCGGCGCCGCCCGGCATGCCGGTGCAGGCGGCGGTGCCGCACGGCGAGCCCGTCGCCACCCAGTCGAAGTTCTTGCCGATCTTGCTGGCCAGGTTGGCAACCTGCCAACTGCCCGAATAATAGTAGGCAATCTGCCCATTGATGAAGTCGTCGGCCCCGGCGCGATAGGTGGTGCCCGACGCCGACACCCAGATTTCCTTGTTCATGCGGCCGTCGGCAACCCAATTGACCAGCTTTTCGGCGAAGGCTTTCGTGCCGGCGTCAATCGGCGCCGGCAGTCGATCACCGCCGATGTAGTTGGCGCCATAAGAAATGTTCGCCGCCGAGATACGATGGCCGCTGCGGTCGATGGCAAAGGCGGCGTTGAGCTGCTGGCTCTGCTGCACCTTGCCGGCGGCATCGACCCATTCGTCCCAGGTTGCGGTGTCGGCCGGGATCGGCACGCCGGCCTGTTCGAAAAGCGTCTTGTTGACGAAGCCGCCGGTCAGCGTGATCTGGGTCATGAAGCCCGGAATGATCTTGGAACCGTCAGGGCGCATCCAGTCGAACTGGTCGCCGAAATTCGTCTGCCAGTATGCTGGATCGGCAACAACAGGCGTCAGGTCGAGCCAATGATCTGCGAGTTCCTTGATGTTGGTGACGCGGGCGATATCGGGACCCCGTCCTGCCTCGAGTTCGACCGGAAGCTGCTCCTGAACAACCTTGTAGGCGACATTGTCGAGAATGACGTTGATGTCCGGATTGTCTTTCATGAAGCGGTTGAGCAGGTCCTGTATAACCTCGCCCTCGACGCCGTCCGAGTACCACATCACGCGAACGTCGCCTGCGAACGCGGTCGACGACAGAAGGCCCGCCGAAAGGCCCAGGATTATCGAATTCATTCTCATGGTTCACTCCTCCGCTTTTGCGGTCTTCACCGCTTGATTGTCGCTGTCCGAGCTGCTTGACCTGCTCCTTTTGATCCGATCCTCACCTGGTTGCGATGGCGTCGGCCGTGAACAACGTGGCTTCGCCGCTGACCTGCCAGTCGGCCGGATCGACGACACGGTCCTCAGCCTCCATGCGGCCATCCGGATGGAACAGCACGTCGCCGTATTCCGGGTCATTGACATGCAGAAGGTCGTTTTTTCCGTGGCCGAGCGCGAGCTGAGAAAACTGCGCCTCGAATTCCTCCAGCGACCCGTATTGCCGGTGCCGGCCCAAGCGGATGATCCATGCGGCATGATGGCCCGGCACCCGCAACTCGTTTCCAGCGGTCGGCCCGCGGCCGACGAGCTCGAAGGCGCTGTCGGCCTTCAGCATCGCGAACCCATCGCCGCCGCGCGCCGAAGCGATGTGTTCCTTGACTCTCGTTTCATCGAACGCGCTCTGTGGGAACCAGGCATGGGTAAAGTCGGGCTGCTCGGCAGCGCAGCTGAACAGCACAACCGCCAGGTCGCGGTATTGATGCACGCGCGGCAGAGATCCGCAGCCGCCCCAGTAGGACGGCCGGCCATAGCCTGAATGAATCGTCTCGCCCGGATGGTTGATCCATATCTGCGCGTCGGGATTGCCGCCGAGGCGCAGGTGCAGCACCGTTTCCTGATAACCCCATTCGTTCCAGCGATAGGCTGCTGCGCTTCCCATGGCGAAATCGCGGGTCTTGTAGTGGTAGAGCTTGGCGATCCGGTTCTGGCCCTGCGCGAAGCACCATTCCTGCGCGTCGTCGCCCGCCATGCAAGCGATGCCGGTCAGTTCTTGCGGGACGTCGAGCCCATGGTCGCGCAGGCAGAGCGCAAGCTGCGGCAAGGCGTGGAAGCGCATGCCGTAGAAACCTTTGCCCCACAGCATGCGTGCAATGCCGGAAAGTTCCAGCGAACGGGCGGCGCGCAGCGTGTGTTCGTAGGAGCGGCCCTGCGCGCCGGTAAGCATGCCCTGCTGAGCCGAGCGGGCGACGATCTCGAGCAGGCGGTTGATCGCAGCCCCGGCACGCCGGCGCACATCGGCATCTGGCCCAAGCGCGTAAAGAATCGTCAATCCCTTGAGATCGATCGGGAAATAAGGGGCGGAGTTGAATTCCGCCATTTCCCATGCCTCGAAATGATCAAGCCAGGCGCGCACGCGCGCAAGGCCCACGGTCGACTGCTCCGCGCCGGTGCGCCCTGAGCGGACAAAGCGGGCATCGGGCAAGAGATGGCCGCCGAGATAAGCCGCGGTGTGAAACAGAAGCGCGTGGTTTTCGGAAAAATACCACTGCACGTCGTTGCCCGGCTCATCCATCCAATAGCGGTAATTGAGGATCGCCTCGTCAATGCGGTGACGAAGATCGACCGCGATCCTGTCGCCATAGGCACGACGGCACCAGAGCAGTGGAACCAGGATGAAATCGGCGCAGTCGTGGCAATCCTCGATCGCCGGCAGTGCAGCAGCAATGATGGCGTCGGTTTCGGCGCCGCTGCGGCCCGTCGCCAGCCGCGCCAGCGCCCGCACGGTATCGGCCTCGGCGAAACTGGAGACCTGTTCCAGGGCTTCGTCGATCCTGTCGGCAAGGACGGCGGGAGCGCGGCCCTGACGCGCCGCATGACAGATCTCGACGCCGAAGACCCGCCGGGCAACAAAGCCTGAAGATGAGAGCGATACGGCAAAATGCCGGAAGTCGGCGGGAAGGTCTTCCGTGGCAGCGATCGTGATGCGTCTTGCCCCCGCTTCGATGCGGCGGCGGAAGATCACGGGCGCCTCGATCGACATGAAGTCGCCCTCGATCACAACAGCTACATCCACCGCAACCGGCAGCGCGACATCCGTCACCAGCGCCACTTCGCCGCCGGAATAAAATGGACGCTCGAAATGCATGGCGTCGAGAGCGGCTTCCATGGCCGCCGCGACGTCGCCTTTGACGGTCGTGGGCAAGACCTGTTCGGCAGCTGGGCCCCGGAGATAGTCGAGTTGGAAGAAGTAGCGTGCGTCACGCTCGGCGAGATCGTCGAACCAGATGCTGATCTCGTTGGCGCCGGCGACGAGATCGACCTCGAAATCCTGGGAAGCCTCGAGGTTGCGCCCGTAGGGCGCCATCCAGCCGGCCTCTATCCCGTTGACGAACAAAACGGCGCCGCCGCAGGTGCGCAGCCGCAGCCGCGCGCGGCCGTCCGAGCCTGCGTCGAGCACGGTACTTGCCCAGGTGGCGACCACGGTCGGGCGGAACCAGAAGCCCGACAGGTCGACACGGGGCGAGCCGAACGGAAGCCAAACACGGTCCGGCTCGAACACGCCCTGCGGCTCGGGCCGTTTCCCGCGGCGTTCGGCGGCAAACTCGGTTCGGCAGGGATATTCGTGCGGGACGAAATTCTTGTGCTTGGTCAGGAAGAAGAAGGGATCCATCTCCCCTTGCATCGGCTGATCCGCAACATCGTAGCGCTGCTCGGACGTCGTGCCGACGAGCCAGTAAACGACGGGGCCGCCGAGCGCGAGCGGCCGGCGCAGCGCAAGATCGTGCGTGATCGGTTCCACGGTGTTCATCGCAGCGTCTCAACGGGCACGGGCGACACGTCGTTATAGGCCTGGTTCTCACCGGTCATACCCCAGACGAAGGCGTAGGGGCCGGTTCCGCTGCCCATATGGATCGACCAGGCCGGCGAGATGACACAGTCGCCATTGGCCACGATCAGATGGCGGGTATTGTCCGGCCGTCCCATCAGATGGATTACCCGATCTTCCGCCGCGAGATCGAAATAGAGATAGGCTTCCATGCGCCGCTCATGCAGGTGAGGGGGCATGGTGTTCCAGACGCTGCCTGCAGCGAGATCGGTGATGCCCATCAGCAGCAGACAGGAAGGCGCGACTTCCGGATGAATGTACATGCGCAATGTTCGCTTGTTGGCGCGTCGCTCCTCGCCGAGTTCGAGCGGCTTCGCCTCGGATTTCGTGATCAGCCGATGCTTGATGTCTGCGCCGGCCGGAACCGAGTTCATATAGAACCAGGCGGGGTGCGCGGCGCTGTCGCTTTCGAGCGTCACTTGCTTAGCGCCGCGCCCGACATAGAGCACATCGCGGTTGGCGAGCGCGAAGCGCTGCTGGTCGACGCTCACCGTTCCTGCGCCGCCGAGATTGGCGATGCCCATCTCGCGCGCGGTGAACAGATGCGGCGTGCCGACGTCCGCGCCATCGCCGAAACTCAGCGGCTCTCCGGTTGGGCACGCGCCGCCGACGATCATGCGGTCGACATGGGTGTAAGCGAAGGCGAGGCGGCCGGGCTCGAACAGCCGCTCCACCAGGAACTCGGCGCGTAGCCGCTCCGTCCCGTAGCCATCGATGTCGCTCGGACCGGCGCCGAAGAGAACGCGCATCGTCATGCCGCTGCCTCGTCAGCTTCGGCATGGATCATCCCCTCGGTGAGGCAGAGGATCGCCAGGGCCTGGCCGTAGCCGGTAGGCTGGAGCGGGATGTCGCGGTAGAATTGGAGATCATGGCCCATGCGGGTGCCATAGGAAACGTTTCCGAGCACGCCGTTCTCGTCGATGCTGGCCAGCACCGCGTCGAGTGCGCGCCGGCCCGCTGGACCGCACGCCTTGGGCCCGAAGCCCAGGCGCGCAGCTTTCATGAGACCATAGCCGATGCCGGCGGTGGCCGACATCTCCTCATAGGAGGCCGGGTCATCGAGCAAGGTGTGCCATGCTCCCGATGGCGCCTGCAGGCGCAGCAGCGCTTCGATCTGCGCTTCCAGCACGCCGAGCAGATAGGCTTCGACCGGCTTGCCGACACCACCATTTTCGATCAGGTCGAGGATTCCGACCGTGATCCAGGCGTTGCCGCGGGCCCAGAGAGCGCCGGCAAAATTATGTCGGCCGGCAAATGTCCAGCCATGGAACCACAAGCCGGTTTTCGGGTCGGCGAGATAGCGCGCATGGACGAGGAACTGGCGAACAGCCTCGTCGATGCAAGCTTGCCGGCCGGCCGCGCGGCCGTGGAAAGCGAGGAACAGGCCGGCCATGAACAACGTGTCGTCCCACAATTCGTCGTCGTTGATCTTGTCTGAGACATTGTGCTGGAACCCGCCCTCGGGCGTGCGAGGCATGTCGCGAAGCAGCCTTTCGGCCCATTGGCCGAGAGGCGTTTCCCAGCGCGGATCGCGTGTCTCGCCCCAGAGCAATGCCAGCGCCATCATCGGAGCGGTGGTGTTGATGTTCATCGGCGGCAGGCCCGCCCTTAAATGGCGCTCGTACCAATCTTCGATTGTCTTTAGGAGTTTCGGGTCGCGATTGTGCCGCCAGAGGCAAACGAGGCCGTAGAGGCCTACACCCTGCGGCCATTCCCAGGAATCGAAGCTGATGTAGTCGCCGGCCGTGCCGTCGAGGTTGGGCTCGTCGAAACGGCCGTCATGGCGCAGGCCGGTCAGGCCGCGCACGAGCAGGTCGAGCTTTGAGCGCATATCTCTCATGGACGACGCCACCACTCCTCCCAAGTTTGCGCGATGTCGGGCAAATGGGTGCCACAGGAATTTTTATTGCGCAATCTGAAATTTTTTTGCAGCATGAAGGTCTGGTGAGGAAACAGCCTATGGTCGTCAAGGTCGAAAGCGGGAAGCGCGGCACGCCCAGCCGGCGCGTGCGGCTCGAAGACGTCGCCGCGCGCTGTGGCGTATCCGTCAGCACGGCGTCGCGGGCGCTTGCTGGCGGCAAGGGCGTGCGCGGCGACCTTCGGTCGACCATCATCGAAACCGCGAGGAAGTTGAACTACACGATCCCCACGTCGATCGCCGGCCGCAAGGTGATCCTCGCCGCAAGCAACGCTGCGAGGATCGACTATGGCCGCAACCAGTTCACCTTCTATGTGCTCGACGGACTGAACGAGCGTGCAAAAACTCTCGGTGTCGAGCTGGTGTCGCGCTCGATCGCCGACTCCGGTGAGCAGATCGCGCTGCTCAATGAGGCAAGCCAGGACAAGAGCGTCGTCGGTTGCCTGTTTCTGACGCTTGACGACGAGGCGGTGCTGACGCTGACCGGCGGTTTCGGCAAGCCGATCGTGCTCATAAACGGCGACGACCCGGCGATGCACCATTCGAGCCTGACGCCATGCAACCGCTCGGCGGCGCATCTCGCGACGCAGCACCTGCTCGACCTCGGCCACCGGCGCATCCTGTTCCTGATGCGACGCGGGCGGCGCACGATCGAGCGTCGCTTCGAGGGCTGGCAGGATGCACTGCGAGAGCGCGGCCTGGCGGCCGGCGACCTGGCCGTGGAGGTGGCGGATTGGCTGCCGGACCTTGCGGCGGAAGCGATTGCGCGGCGCATCGAGGCGCGTGGCCTCGATTTCACCGCTGTGCTCGCCGCGGGCGACAGTCTTGCTATCGGCGCGATGATGGCGATCCGGAAGTCGGGTTACGAGGTGCCGGCCGACGTGTCGATCATGGGCATGGATGACCTTCCGCAGGCGGCTTTCCAAAACCCGCCGCTCACGACGATGCATATCCCGATGCGCGAGATTGGCGCGGCGTCGCTCGACCTGCTGCTCGCCGATCTCGGCGGGGACCTGCCGCCGCGCCGTATCGAATTCGCCTGCCATATCGTGCAACGCCAGTCGACCGGCCCGATTCGCGCCTGAGACGTATGGTTCACACGGCTGTCCGGGCCAGGCCATCACTACATCGATGGGGTCACGTTCGAACCGTCTTCGAAGCGTCCGTAACCTCCGCCGAAGAAAAGCAGAGGTTCACCGTCTCGCAAGGTCGCGGCGGTTACGCGGGCAACGACGATCAAATGGTCGCCGCCCTCATGCCCGGAGATCCGCACGCATTCGAACCGCGACAGGCAACCACCCAGCAGCGGCACGCCGGCATCGTTCAGGTCGTGCGGGAGGCCGTCGAAGGCTTGACCGGCGCGAGCGAAGCGCTGGCTCAGCTCAATCTGCTCCGCGCCCAAGACATGAACCGCGAAATGCTCGCAACCAGCGAAGGCGGCAAAGCGCCTCGAATGCCGGCCGATCGACCAGAGCACGATCGGCGGGTCGAGGGACACCGATGCAAAGCTGTTCGCGGTGATGCCGACGGGACCATCAGGCGTCATCGTCGTGACGACGGTGATACCGGTCGCAAACCGGCCGAGCGCGTCGCGGAACTCGCGCTTGCGGTCGGGGCCGGGCACGAAGCTTTTCATCGGTTGCTGCTCGGGGTTGAGGAAGTGGTACATCAGGCGCCCTCCTGGCCAAGGGCTGCGGTGGAAGCTTCAATCTCGTTGACGCGCATTCGCAGCATCATCATCGCCGCTCCCCGGTTCCGAGCGGAGTCGCCGGGGTGATGTCCGGCACCCGGCCATAGACATGCGGCAGCGAGCAGGTGTTGATGTTCGGCAGCACGCGCTTGCCGAAGGACAGGGCCTCGTCGAGATGCGGATAGCCGGAGAAGATGAAGGCGCGGATGCCCATTTTCCGGTATTCCTCGATCTCGCACATGACTTGATCGGTCGAGCCGACGATCGCGGCGCCGCAACCAGAGCGTGCGCGGCCAACGCCGGTCCACAGATGCCGCTCGACATAGCCTTGTGCGTCGGCGCCGGCGCGGTTCTTTGCCTGGTGCGCGACGCCCAGGGATGTCGCGTCCAGTGCGCGGCCGCGGATAACGCTGCCCTGCTCGTCATCGAGTTTCGAAATCAGTTCCTCGGCATATTCGCGGGCTTCGGCTTCGGTGTCGCGCACAATCACGTGGACGCGCAGGCCATAATCCAATGTGCGGCCATGGGTGGCTGCACGCTCGTGAACATCACGCATGCGGTGCGCCAACACGTCCTTCGCCTCCGGCCACATCAGATACACGTCACACTGTGCGCCGCAGAGTTCGAGCGCGTCGGGCGAATAGCCGCCGAAATAGAGTAGCGGCCCGCCATTCTGTTGGTAGGGCTTTGCGGGGTCGGCGGTTACTTTCCCGAATTGGTAGACCTCGCCCTGATGGTTGATTTCGTCGCGCGTCCAGGCCTGACGCAGGATCTCGATGACCTCGCGCGAACGCTGATAGCGGAAGCGGCTGTCGGCGAGTTCGCCGGGAAAGTCGGAAGAGATGACGTTTATAGTCAATCTGCCCTTTAGCATGTGGTCGAGCGTTGCGAGCGTGCGCGCCAGCATGATCGGTTGCATTTCGCCGCAACGCACCGCCGCGAGAAGGTTGATCGAATGGGTTATCGGAGCGCAGCCCGCCACGAAGGACAGAGTATCCTGGCCAACCTGGTAGGACGAGGGACACAGGATATTGCGAAAGCCCAGTCCTTCGGCTGTCTTGACGATGTCGGAGCAATGCTCCCAACTCGACCGCAGCGTACCATCCGGTACGCCGAGATAGCGGAAATCATCGGAACACAAAGCGGAAAACCACGACACTTCAGCAGCATCGAGATCTGCGGACGTCACCGGAACGACCGTCAATGTCGGCACTCCTCGCTGTCAGAGGCTGGAATTCCCTGTTGCATATCATTCGTGTTTGTATAGATCAATAGTGTATCAATTTTGCGTTGGAGACAATGTGACCACGTCCAGAAACGCCTACGCGCTTCCGATGCATCAAAAGGTCAGCGAAATGCTTATTCGCGAGATCGCGGCCGGGAGGATGATCGAGGGCGAGAAGCTTCCGCCGGAGCGCGACATGGCTGCGGGCCTTGGAATAGCGGTCGGTACTTTGCGCAAGGCGCTCGGCGATCTCGAGCGCAAGGGCTTGCTCAGTCGCATCCAGGGTTCCGGCAACTACGTACGGTCGCAACCCGACGTGGCCAGTGTCTATTCCATGTTCCGGCTGGAGCTCCTGGAGGGAGGCGGGCTGCCGACGGCGCGCGTTCTGTCAGTCGATCGGCTGGCGAAACCGGCGGACCTGCCGGTGTTCGGGTCGAGCAGCGAGGCCCATCGAATAAGACGGCTGCGGAGCCTCGGCGGCAAGCCGGCGGCGCTGGAGGAGATCTGGCTCGACGGTTCCCGTGCGGAGACGGTCGCTATCGAAGAACTGTCGGATTCGCTCTATCTCTACTACCGCAAGGCGCTCGGCATCTGGATCTTGCGTGCAGAGGACCGCGTCGGGGTCGGCCAGGTGCCGGGATGGGCGCCGCCTGAGTTCGGCCTCGCGCCGGGCGCCGCCGCCGGCTTCATCGAGCGTACCGGCTGGATGCAGGACGGCGCCAGCGCGGAGTTTTCCAGGACCTGGTTTGATCATGGCGTCGCGCGCTATGTCGCGCGGCTGCGATAGGGAACGGCTATGGCGAAGCACATTTCCTACGGCATCATCGGCTGCGGCATGATGGGGCAGGAGCATCTTCGCAATATCGCGCTGCTGCCCGGTGTCGGCGTCGCGGCGATTTTCGAGCCCGACGCGACGATGCGCGCCCGCGCGGCAGACCTCGCCCCGCAAGCGTCGATCGCCGGCTCGGTCGCGGAGGTGGCGGCCGATCCGCGCGTCGACTGCTTGCTCATCGCCAGTCCGAACCATGTGCATTTCGCGCAGCTTAGGGAAATCGCTGCTGTCCGTGCGCTGCCTATCCTGGTCGAAAAGCCGCTTTTCACCGATCCGGTCGAGGCGGCCGCGGTGAAGGCGTTCGCCGCGACCTATGCCGCACCAGTCTGGGTGGCGATGGAATACCGCTATATGCCGCCGGTCGCTCGGTTCATCGAGCAGGCGCAGAACGTGACCGGCGGCATCCGGATGCTGACAATCCGCGAACATCGCTACCCGTTCCTGGACAAGGTGGCCAACTGGAACCGCTTCAACCGTCGATCGGGAGGCACGTTCGTCGAGAAATGCTGTCATTTCTTCGATCTCATGCGGCTGATCCTGAAATCGGAACCGGTGAGAATCATGGCGTCGGCCGGACAGGAAGTGAACCATCTCGACGAGCATTATGATGGCGAGACACCCGATATCTGGGATTGCGGCTACGTGCTGGTCGATTTCGCCAGCGGCGCGCGCGCCATGCTGGAACTGTGCATGTATGCAGAGGGCAGCCGCTATCAGGAGGAGATCAGCGCCGTCGGTGCGCGCGGTAAAATCGAATGCCTGGTGCCGGGTCCCGGCCGCTTCTGGCCATCCCATCTCGGCGCGGCGCCGACGCCGCAGTTGATCGTCAGCCCGCGCTTTCCGCAGGGACCGTACACCGTCGAGATCCCGGTCGACCCGCAATTGTTGACGGCCGGCGATCACAACGGCTCGACTTTCTATCAGCATCAGCGGTTCTGCGCCGCCCTGCGAGGCGAAGGGCCGGTTGAGGTGACGTTGGACGATGGCTGGAAAGCTGTCGCCATGGGTATCGCCGCACAATTGTCGGCAAACCAGGGCACGGCCATTTCCAACCCACTCGACGCATCAGTGACCACTTGATCTTGCTGACCAAGTGGTAGCGGAGACGGCTAAATCGCAAGATCCACGGCGTGAGCCGCCTAAAGCGCGTCGCGTTTGCCCCGGCCTCATGCGACGCGCTTCAGGTTGTTGTTTTTATGCATGTCGTTGTCGCAAAACCGCTGCACACTTTTGCGCGACATGCATTGGTGGGATCAGTCAACCCTTGCCTCCGATTGCCGCTATGGTTCTGACCAGCCTGTCCGCGACACAGGTCGATGCTCCAGCCGCCATGAGCATCTGCGGCAGGATCAACCATTCCAGCGTCCAGGCTGCACCAGAGCGCTCTTGCTCATGGATCAGCGCATGATGCATTCCCGACAATTGGACTGCGTTGAAGCGGGCAAGCGTCACCAGCATCTCGGCGTCGATGGGATTGCGCTTGTGCGCCATGGCCGACGACGAACCGCCGCCCGCCCTTTGCAACTCGTCGCCTGCCTGCGCCATCAGCGCAATGTCCTGCCCGAACTTGCCGAGGCCGCCCGTCACAAGCGACAGCCAGTTGGCCAGTTCAGCGATGCGGTCGCGCTGGCTGTGCCATTGCGGCGCGTCGCCGAGGCTTAGCCGCCGGGCCAGCGCGGCACGGATGGCGGCGCCCTTGTCTGCAAACTTCTCGAGTGTCCCGGTGGCGCCGCCGAACTGGACGACGAGAACCGATTCTCGCACCGAGTGAAGCCGCTCATGGTGGCGCACGAGCGGTTCGCGCCAGCTTGTGACGCGGTCGGCTACGGAAATCGGAATCGCTGCCTGCATTCGGGTTCGGGCCATCAGCGGGCGATCGCCAAACCGATGGCCGAGATCGGCGAAGGCGACCACCAGAGCCGAAAGCCGTTCTTCCAACAGGTCGATACAGGCGCGAATTCTCAGGATCATGGCCGTGTCGATCACGTCCTGGCTGGTCGCACCGAAATGCACATGCTGCGAATGCGGCTCTCCGACAGCATGCCTGATCTGCCGCACGAGTTCCGGCACCATGACGCCGTCGCGCGCCGTTGCGTCCCTCAGGGCCTGGATTTCCGGCCGGAAGTTGTCGAGAACGCGCCCGATGGCGCTTGCTGCAGCCGCCGGGACGATGCCGAGCGCAGCTTCTGCGTCGGCGAGCGCTTTCTCGAATTGCAGCATCGTCGCAAGTTCGGCCTCGACGCCGAGCAGTGTCGCCATCTTCTCATCGCCGAGAAGCCCGGACAGGAGGGGATTGTCGAATGCTGCGATCATATGTCGAAGAAGACCGTCTCGTTGATGCCCTGGAGATGAATGTCGAACTTGTAGATGTCGCCATCGCGCGGCGCGACCAGCGTTGACACGCGCTCTTTCTGCTCAATGCGCATCAGGACGGGATCCTCGGCGTTGGCGGTTTCCTCGTCGCTGAAATACATGCGGGTGTGAAGGCCAATGTTGATGCCACGCGCGACGATCCAGACCGTCAAATGCGGCGCCATCTTGCGACCGTCAAAAAACGGCACGCGACCGGGTTTGATGGTTTCGAACAGGCATTCGCCCGTCGTCATGTCGGTGGGCAGCCGGCCCCAGCCGGTAAAGTTCGGGTCGGCGGAGCCGCGCAGATCCGAGGGCGAATTGTAGATGCCGGCGGCGTCCGCCTGCCAGATCTCCACAAGTGCGTCGTTCAACGGCGAGCCGGCGCCGTCGATCACCCGGATGTTGACCCTGATGCGTTCGCCCCTGGTCTTGTCGTTGACCATCGCGGTGCCAAGGTCGCGTTCATAGACGCCCGAGATACCGGCAAAGTTGGGCGTCAGCCCGATATGGACATAGGGTCCCGCGGTCTGCGAGGCGCTTTCCTTCAGCCGGCCGAGAGCCTGGACCATCAGTTGCCCTCGATGCGGTTTTCGAACAGCGTCGAGCGGCGGCCGCGCAGTACAATGTCGAATTTGTATGCCCGCGCATCCATCGGTATCGTTGCCTCCATGTCGAGTGCGGCGGTGAGGCCTTCAATAGCGCGGCGGTCGTTGATGGTCCGCACGATCGGGCACCTCCAGATCATCGGGTCGCCCTCGAAATACATCTGGGTGATCAGGCGCTGCGCGAAGCCGTGCCCGAAGATCGAGAAATGGATGTGCGCTGGACGCCAGTCGTTGGGTCCGTTGGGCCAGGGATATGGCCCCGGCTGGATCGTGCGGAAACAATAGGAGCCATCCTCGCCGGTGATCGTGCGGCCGCAGCCGCCGAAGTTCGGATCGAGTGGCGCGAGATAAGTCTCCTTCTTGTGTCGATAGCGTCCGCCGGCGTTGGCCTGCCATACCTCCAGCAACGCACCGGCGACGCCGATGCCGCGCTCGTCGAGCAGGCGGCCATAGACGAGGATGCGCGACCCGATCGCGCTTTCGCCCGGCCCGGCAAAATTGTGTATGAGGTCATTGTCCAGTTCACCGAGAATACTTTGGCCGAAGACAGGCCCGGTAAGCTCCGACAGCGTGTTGTCGAGGGAAAGAAGCGGCCGTTGCGGCGAGCGCAGCACGGACGTCTTGTAGGCTGGCGTGAAGGCCGGCGGATGCCAGTTGCGGTCGCGCGGAAAGAAGGCGCCGATTTCCGGCGTGCGGTTGGCGGGTAAGCGCGACTTGGTCATGATCAGCCGGCTTGAGCGTCGATTTCGTCGAACGTCTTCCTGGCGATCTTCATCGCATGATTTGCCGCCGGCACCCCGGCATAGATTGCCACATGCAGCAGCGCCTCGCGTATGTCGTCGCGCGTCGCCCCGGTATTGACGCTGGCGCGGATATGCATCGCAACCTCTTCATCCTGCTTCAGCGCCGCGAGCAGCGCGATGGTGATCATGGACCGCTCGCGCCTGGTGATGTGAGGCCGCGACCAGACGTGGCTCCATGCAGCCTCCGTGATCAGTTCCTGGAAAGGAATGTCGAATTCGGTCTTGGCCGCCTCTGCGCGGTCGACATGGGCGTCACCCAGCACCGAACGGCGCGTCGCCATCCCTTCGACGTGTCGGTCGCCGTGTCGTGGCTTGCTCATTTGCGCTCTCCTGGCATGTCGTTCAGGAAGCCACGGATCAGCCCGGCCAGCCTTTCCGGCTGCTCGACGCAGGGGATGTGGCCCGCACCGGCGATGATCTCGAACCGTGCGGCAGGGATTGAGCGGGCCAGCGATTCCACCAGTTCAGGCGGCGTCGATCCGTCCTGATCGCCGACAATGCAGAGTGTCGGCACTTTGATCGCGGCGGTCGTCGCGGTGAAATCGGCGTCGCGGATAGCCGCGCAGGCAGCAGCGTAGCCGGCCGGATCCTGGCGCGTCAGCATCGTTTTATAACCCGCCAGTTCCTCGCCGCGATTGTTGTGGAAATCCGGCGTGAACCATTTTCGCATCACGTCGTCGGCAAAGCTGGCGATGCCCTCCGACAGGGTCGCGTTGATGCGCCCGTTCCACATCTCGACTGTGCCGATTTTCGCTGCCGTATCGCAAAGGATCAATCCCTCGATCAAATCCGGCCGCGTCTTGTAAAGGCATTGCGCAATGACGCCGCCGATCGAAAGCCCGCAGATCACCGCGCGCTTTACGCTGAGATGGTCGAGCAGCCCTGCAAGGTCCGTCGCATGGGTCTCGATTGTTTGCGGCGCGCCACCCAGTTCGCTCAGGCCGTGTCCGCGCTTGTCGAACGCAACGGATGTACAGTCGTCGGCCAGCCTTCGCTCGACCTCGTTCCAGATGCGCATATCCGTGCCGAGCGAGTTCGCGAAGACGACCGTCGGCCTGCCAGTTTTGGGACGATGCCGGTAATGGATCGTCGCGCCATTGATGCGAGCAAAGTTCATACTTGTCATAGCTTTGGCATTCCTTTGGGCCGCATCAGCCGTTTTTGCGCGGCGATGCGGAATGGTGCGTTCGGCGCACCATAGCCTGCATAAGCGCCGCGCCGTTCAACAAACTCGATAATGAATCCCTCTCCGAATGTCGGCGCATAGAGCTGAAAAAATTCGCCGTTGTCGTCGCGGTCATAAAGGATGTTGGCCGAGCGTAACCGATCGGCGACCTCCGGATCCAGACCGAAGCGCGCTTCTACGTCGTCGTAGTAGTTCATCGATATCTGAAGCGGTTCGAAGCCGTTGGCCTGCAGCTTCGCCGCCGTCGCAAAGATGTCATCCGTCGCGAGTGCCAGGTGCTGGACGCCGGAACCAAAGGTTTCGGCGATGAAATGGCCAGCCAGGGTGCGGTGACTCTCGGCGCCGTTCAGCGTGAGGCGGAAGCGCTTGTCCAGACCTTCGATGACCTGGCTGCGCACGAGGCCGGCCGGATCAACGATGTCGACCATCGGGGTCTTGCTCGTCCTGAAGATCGAGACATAGAACAGCAGCCAGCTCGGCATCTCCTCTTGTGCCATGGTCTGCCCGACATGATCGATACGGGTGAGGCCGACGCCATTGCCGGAACTTGCCGACGTGACCGGCGTGAACTCCATGTCCCAGACCTTCGCCAGGTCGGTCTTGGCATCGAGGAAGTAGATCAGTCCGCCGCCGACGCCGCGGATCGCCGGGATCGACAACTCGCCGGGCCCGACCCGCTGGTGAAAGATCTCCGCGCCCAGTGCCTCGGCGCGCGCCACCGTGGCGGCGGCGTCCTCGACCTTCAGGCCCATCGCGTATGCCGACGTGCCATGGACAACAAAGGAAGAATGGGCAAAGCCCTGCCGCTCGGTATTGATGACGATATTGATCTCGCCCTGGCGATAGAGCGTGACGTCCTTCGAGACGTGCCGACCGGCCTCGACAAAGCCGAGCATGCGCAACAGCGATCCAAGCTGTCCGGCGTCCTGGCGATCGGCCGCGAACTCGATGAACTCGACCCCTCCGACCCCGACGCGGTCGGGCATTGGCGGGATGGCCATGTCAAGTGCCGGTTCTTCACGCCGCACCTGGTCCATCAACCATACGAGCGAACGCCGTCCGTCGACGGAGATCGCCTTTGCCGACCCGCCACGGAACTGGTCGTTGAAAATCTCGAGCGACAGATAGCCGTCATAACCGGTTGCCGCGACCGCCTGCATGAACTGTCGCACCGGCAGATCGCCTTCGCCTGGCATGTTGCGGAAGTGCCGGCTCCAATAGAGCAAGTCCATGTCGATCAGCGGCGCGTCGGCGAGTTGGACAATGAAGATCTTGTCCGCGGGTATCGAACGGATCGAGCCGAGCTCAATCCTGCGGGCCAGCGTGTGGAAGGAATCGAGAACCAGCCCGACGTTCGGATGGTCGGTCCTGCGCACGATTTCCCAGGCATCGCGATGATCGTTGACGTGACGCCCCCAGGCCAATGCCTCGTAGCCGACGCGCAGACCGCGCCTGGCGGCGCGCTCGCCAAGCTCGCGAAAGTCCATGGCCGCCCGGTCGATCCCGCCAAGCGAGACGGGCGACACCGACGAGCATACCAGCATCAGATCGGTGCCGAGTTCCTGCATGACGTCGAACTTGCGCTCGGCACGATCGAAGGCGCGGTTGCGCTGCGGCTCCGGCAACCCCTCAAAATCCCTGAACGGCTGGAAGAGCGTTATGGTCAGACCTGTGTCACCAGCCATTCGGCCGACGTCGCGCGGCGAGCCGTCAAAGGCGAGGAAATCGTTCTCGAAGATTTCGACACCGTCGAAGCCCGCGGCGGAAATTGCCGCGAATTTCTCCGCCAGGTCACCGGCGATCGACACCGTCGCGATCGACGTCTTCAAACGCGCCTCCTCCCTGGTTTGTCGTGAACGAACCAGTTCGTACATAACTAAGGCAACGCTGGCAGCACCGCAAGTTTCGGCCGCTCAGCGTTCTGCGGGAGCTTCGTCCTTCGCGACAAAACGCAACAGCATCTCCACGCTGTTGCGTTTGAGCCGCTCGAGTTGTGCCGGCGCGCCGAAGTCGCGCCCGAAGATCATCGAAAAGGTGGTGCGATTGGAAACGTTGAAGAAGCACAGCGCGCTTACTTGCCAATGGAGTTCGATCGCGTCGAGTCCCGGCCGGAAGACCCCCTCTTCGACACCGCGTGAATAGATGCGAGAGATGTGGTCGATCGCCGTCACGTTCAGTTCGCGGATCGCATCCGATTGTTGGAGGTATTGGCCGTGATGGATGTTCTCGATCATCACCATGCGGATGAATTCCTCGTGTCGGTGATGGTGGTCGAAGGTGAACTCCACCAGGCGCGTCAGTGCCGCCACGGGGGGCAGACCTTCGATATCAAGTTGAGCCTCGCCCTCGCGCACCTGACGATACGCGTTCTCGAGCGCGCGTAGGTAGAGGCCTTCCTTGTCGCCAAAATAGTAGTAGATCATGCGCTTGCTGAAGCGTGTGCGCGCCGCAATCTCGTCTATGCGCGCGCCCGACAAACCGTTCAGGGCAAACTCCTTGGAGGCGATCTCCAGGATGTTGCGGCGCGTGCCCTCAGGGTCCTGGATACGCGTCGTGCTCGCGTCCGGCTTCGGCTTTCGTTCTTTCTTGATAACGGCCATGCAGTTTGAGTTCCCGTCCCGGCACAGCCGGCATTTGACTAAACTAACCAGTTAGTACATCATTCGCAAATCACGACGGACTCATTTACCGGCGCGTTTGGCGTGAACACAAGGGCGATCCAGGAATTGCCGCATTTGGGCTGGGAGGCGGCCCGCACAGGGAGGAATTTCGGGAGATGGGCGACAGCCTTGTCGACCTGCTTTGCCGTCTTGCCGACGAGCACAAGGGCGCCGCCAGCGGCGACAGCGAAAAGGTCGTGATTGGCCTCGTCGGACGCGGTATTCAGTCCTCGCGCACTCCCGGCATGCACGAGCGGGAAGCCCGGCGCCTCGGCATCGGCTATTCGTACCTTTTGCTCGATTTCGACCGGCTCGGATTTCCCGACGCGGCGATCGGCGACTTGATCGCGGCGGCGGAGATTGCAGGCTTTCATGGCCTCAACGTCACGCATCCGTTTAAACAGGCTGTTATGCCCGTCCTGGATGCGCTGTCGCCGGAAGCGCGCGCGATAGGCGCGGTGAATACGGTCGTCTTCGCTGGCGGACGCAAGGAAGGCCACAACACCGACAGCTGGGGTTTCGCGGAGAGTTTTCGCGAGGCGATGACTGGCGCATCGATGGGCTGCGTCGCGATGTTCGGCGCCGGCGGAGCGGGCGCCGCAGTCTCAAACGCGCTGATGCAAATGGGCGTTGGCCGGCTGTTCGTCCTCGACAGCCAACCCGGTCGCGCCTCGGATCTTGCGTCGCGCATGGGCGCCTTGTTCGGCGGTCGCGTCGAGACCTGGCCGGACCCGGCCGCAGCCGTGCGCATGGCAAACGGCATCGTCAACACGACGCCGGTGGGCATGGCGAAGTACCCCGGAACACCGTTCGACACGGCTCTTCTGACAGCTGAAAAATGGGTCGCCGACATTATCTACTTTCCGACCGAAACAGAGTTGCTGGTCGCGGCCCGTGCGATCGGCTGCAGAACGCTGCCGGGCATCGGCATGGCGATCTATCAGGCCGTCCGCGCGTTCGAACTCTTCACCGGGCGCAAGGCCGACCGCCGCGCCATGGCAGATCATTTCGAGGCCGCCGCATGAAGGCAATGACGCCTATAACCATATGAAGACCATAGGGAGGAAATCGACATGAAAGCTGAAATGAACCGACGCCTGTTTATGGCCGCCGCCGGCGCACTCGCCGCCGCGACCGCCGTTCCCGCCTTCGCCCAGGACAAGCCGAAGCTGCGTTTCTCGGCCGTGTTCTCGGAACAGGACATCCGGGCCGAGATGATGAAAATGTTCGCCGACGCCATCAAGGACGACTTTGCCTTCGAGGGTTATTACGGCGGCAACCTGTTCAAGCAGGGCACCGAACTTGTTGCCATCCAGCGTGGCAACCTCGAGATGGGCAACGTGGCCCCGCAGGACATCTCAAAGCAGATTCCGGCGTGGTCCATCGTCACCGCCGGCTATCTGTTCCGTGACGCCGCGCACGTGAAGGCGTTCTTTGCCAGCGATGCCGGTACGGAGCTGAAGCGGATGACCGAGGACCAGCTCGGCGTGAAGGTGCTCGGCCCTACCTATTTTGGCCTGCGCCAGGTCGGTCTGAAGCCGGACAAGGAAATCAAGTCTCCCGCCGACATGGCAGGCATCAAGCTGCGTATGCCGGGCGGCGACGCCTGGCAATTCCTCGGCCAGGCGCTCGGTGCGAACCCTACGCCAATGGCCTACGCCGAGGTCTATACCGGCCTGCAGACAGGCGCAATCGACGGACAGGACAACCCGTTGCCCAACGTCGAGAACATGAAGTTCTACGAGGTCATGTCGCAGATCGTATTGACCTCGCACCTTGTCGGTTTCGACCTTCTCAGCATCTCGAAAAAAGTGTGGGACGAGATGCGGGCCGAGAAGCAGGCAAAGGTCCAGGCCGCGGCGGACAAGGCGATCGACTTCTCGACAGAGAAACACCTGACGCGCGAGAAGGAACTCGTTGAAACATTCAAGGGCAAGGGCCTGAAGATCTACGAACCCGATGTCGCAGCATTCCGCAAACATGTGCAGGAGCAATATCTTGCCTCCGACCTGGCCAAGGAATGGCCTGCCGGGATGGTCGAAAAGATCAACGCGCTTTGACGCGACGAACGCGCCGGCCGGTCCGCTTGCGACCGGCTGGCCGGTTTGGCCAGGCGCCCGTCAGGGAGGCATCATGAACCCGGGATTGAGAAAGGTCGGCGGCTGGCTCTACCGGCGCGCCGAGAACGCGATCGCCATCGCCATCGGCGCCATGTTCGCCGCGTTTCTGCTGCAGGTTGCTTTTCGCTACCTTCTCAACTGGCCGACCGGCTGGAGCAACGAGCTCACCGTCGTACTCTGGATCTGGGTTGTGCTGTTCGGCGCAGCGTTCGTCGTTCGTGAAGAAGAGGAAATCCGTTTTGATCTCCTCTACGCCACAGTCGGTCCGGACATCAGGCGGGTAATGACGCTTGCCTTCGCAATCGCTCTCGTCGCGCTCTATGGCTGGTCCTTTCCGGCTGTCTTCAGCTACGTGACCTTCATGAAGGTCGAGAGCACCGCCTACCTCAAGATACGCTTCGACTGGCTGTTCTCGATCTATCTCGTCTTCGTGGTCGCCGTGATCGCCCGTTACCTGTGGCTGGCGTGGCGTGCTCTGCGCGGCGAAGCACCGGCGGAATTCGACCCCACGAAAGCGAGCTCCGGCGTATGAATCTCGCGAGTCCCTTTTCGCTGTCAGTCGTTGCGATCACAGCGCTGGCCCTGCTTGGCCTGCCGATCGGTCACTCGATGATCGCTGGGTCGATCCTCTATCTCTGGCTTGCAGGGCTCGACATGGGCACGTCGGCCGAGCAACTCCTCAACGGGCTCTACACAAGCTACATTCTGCTTGCCGTACCGATGTTCATTCTCGCCGCGGAGTTGATGAACGCCGGGACAATGACCGACCGGCTGCTGCAATTCTGCAACGCCGTTGTCGGCCGTTTCCGCGGCGGTCTGGCGCAAGTCAACGTGCTGCAGTCGATCATCTTCGCCGGTATGTCCGGCTCGGCCATCGCCGACGCCGCGGGCACCGGCAAGATGATGCAGCAACTCATGACCAAGGATGGCAAGTACCCGGCGAGCTATGCCGCTGCGCTGACAGCCGTCACCTCCGTCGTCGGCCCGATCATTCCTCCGTCGATTCCTCTGGTCATCTACGCGCTGATCTCGGATGCATCCATCGGCTACCTGTTCATTGCCGGTATCGTGCCGGGCCTTCTTCTCGCCCTGTCGCAGATGATCATCGTCGCCATCGACGCGCGCCGGAAGAACTTTCCGGTCGAGAAGCCGGTGCCGCTCAGGGAATTGCCGGGGATCACCTTGCGCGCATTTCCGGCGCTGATGCTGCCGGTCGTTCTGCTGGTCGGCATAAGGGGCGGCGTGATGACCCCGACCGAGGCCGCGGCGGTCGCCGCCGGCTACGCGCTGCTCATCTCGGTCGCGATCTATCGCAGCGTGACGCCGGGCCAACTCTACCATGCGCTTCTCAACAGCGCCCGCACCACGGCCTCGATCGGCATGCTCATCGCCGGCGCCCTGGTGTTCAACTACGTTGTCACGGTCGAGAACATTCCGCAGTCCCTGTCGGTGATGCTGCAGTCCTGGGATCTTTCGCCGATGTGTTTCCTGATCCTGGTCAACATCCTGCTGCTGATCCTGGGCTGCGTGCTGGAAGGGACGACCATCCTGCTGGTAATCGTACCGGTGCTGATTCCGACGGCGCAGGCGCTCGGTGTCGACATGGTGCATTTCGGCGTAATGGTCGTCGTCAACATCATGCTCGGGCTCGTCACCCCGCCCTACGGCTTGCTGCTGTTCATCATGACCCGCATCGCAGAGGTGCCGCTGCGCGACCTGGTGCACGACGTAATGCCGTTTCTCTACGCCATGATTGCCGCCCTGATGCTGATCACCTTCTTCCCATCGCTGGTGCTGTGGCTGCCGCGCCTGCTGGGCTATCAAGGATAGGACCATGACCAAGCCAATCTTCGTTCTCAACGGCCCCAATCTCAACCGGCTCGGCATGCGCGAGCCGGAGATCTATGGGCGGACGACACTCGCAGAAATCGAGCGGATGTGCCGTGACGCCGCCGGCGACCATCCGATCCGTTTTCATCAGTCGAACATTGAGGGCGAAATCGTCAATTGGGTGCATGAGGCGATCGACGACGGCGCGGGCATTTTGGTCAATCCCGCGGGTTTGAGTTTTGTTTCGATCCCGGTGCTCGATGCGCTCAAAATGTTTCCGGGCCCGATCGTCGAACTGCATATCTCGAACATCCATCGCCGCGAGGAGATCTATCATCGGTCGCTGGTATCGAAGGTCGCCACCGGCGTGATCGCGGGGCTCGGCGCCGCGGGCTATCCGCTCGCGATCCGCTGGCTCATCGACCAGGTCGACCGATAGTATCGCCATGCCTGAACCCTGTATCATCGCCGTTGCGATCACCGGCTCGCTGCCGCGCAAGGAAGACAATCCTGCGGTGCCGATCAGCGTGGCCGAACAGATCGAGTCGACCCAGGAAGCCTTTGAAGCAGGTGCGTCGCTGGTGCACATCCACGTGCGCAATGACGATCAGAGTTCATCGTCTGAACCAACGCGCTTCGCTGCCGTTCAGGCGGGGGTGCGTAGGCACTGCCCCGGCATGATCGTCCAGTTTTCGACCGGCGGGCGCGGTCGTGATCCCGCCGCGCGTGGCTCGGCACTTTATCTGAAGCCGGACATGGCCTCGCTTTCGACCGGTTCGGTCAACTTCCCATCCATCGTCTACGAGAACCATCCCGCCCTGATCGGTGATCTCGCAACCGCGATGAAGGCAAATGGCGTGCTGCCGGAGATCGAGATCTTCGACCTCTCGCACCTTCACACTGCCAGGCGGCTGGCCGACGGTGGGCTTATCGGCGAGCGCCCGCACATCCAGTTTGTCATGGGCGTGCAAAACGCACTGCCTGCGCAGGAGAGATTGCTCGATGTGCTCCTCGGGGAAGCGAAACTCCTGTTTCCACAGTCCACCTGGACAGCGGCCGGAATAGGCCGCAACCAGACGATCGTCATGGAATGGGCGTTGGCGCGCGGAGCAGACGCAGTGCGCACCGGACTTGAGGACAATATCAGGATCACCAGGGAACGCCTGGCGCGCAGCAACACCGAGCTTGTTGAAATCGCGGCGGCCTCAGTCGGGAAGTTTGGCCGGCGTGTGGCCACCGTCAACGAGGCGCGCCAAACGCTTGGTCTGGCGTCAGGATCGTAATTCCTGGGCCGCAACTTCGCGCCGCGCTGTCGGACCTGTTGCGCCTTGGCCAGCGTCCTGGAATTACGGTGACAGTGCACTATTTTCTTTCCCCGCCTGGCCGCGTTTTCCCGATTTCACGGCTTTTCCGGTTTGCTCGGCAATCCGGTCCAGAAGTGGTTCGCCGCCCTCCGGCCGTTCAGATGCCGACATCGGCAGCGCGGCGATGCTAGTCGAGCCGTGCGTTCAACTACACGCAGGAAGGCCTCCGATCGGTAGGTGCGGCGAACGGCGGCAACGACGTGCGAATAGGATGGTTGAGTGTATGATCGAAAATGCCGTAGCTGCAGTCTAACGCGAAATGCCGAGCGTCTGTGATCCATCGGTCATTGCAGCGGCGATGAACCGGAATCATGACCCCAAGCCGACCTTCAGCAACCCGTTTTGCTGCCCGATAGCCGACATTCGTGGCAACCAGCGCTGATGGCCGGAGAGCGACTTACGCAAACCGCGACGTGAACGGCAGCTTCGCGCCCGATCTTGGTCATTCCGGGTACCATTGCCACTGCCCAAAACCAGACATTACCGGCGTCTGGGAGAGCACGTGTGGCCCTTACACCCTCCATTCAATAATCCGTCGATCGGCTGACCTCGTCCCACTTGAGCGCGGCCGCGGCTCGGACGGCATCCGTCTGTGCTATGCGCTCTAAGGCATCACGTCCCAGAATCTCCCCGCGCTGGGTGTACCGGCGACAGGCAAGAGACACAGCCGTTGTTCGCTGCTCAAAGCGGCATCCTCTGACGCTTTGCGGGAGATAACCCCATGCTCGCAACGGGTCTACCATAGACCTTCGCATCGCCTGACCGACACTGCCGTTCGATAGTCGCGCGGACCGAGGCGGCGCAATCTCCTCCGCAGACACTAGGTGGCCATCCATGGAGGCGCATGCCAACCCACGGGGGCCAGCGGCGGAGGTGGCCGATACGGCCGTGGGTAAGGCGATCAGCAGGAGACAAACATGAGCTTTGGACAACACCTCACACCCCGGTAGGCCGGAGCCTGACGAGTTGGTCCCGGCGCGCTACGCGCTGCGGAGCCGTTAGCGGCGACCCGATTAAACGGGCTGAACTCGTGAGCCCGCAATTGATAGCCTGATGGCCGCGCAGAAGCGGGCGTGGCTGAGTTGAGAACTGAAAAGGATCATTAAATGGCTAAATTTGAGGTCGGCTACGTTATTGGTAGCCTCGCGTCTCAATCTATCAACCGACGGCTTGCGCTCGCGCTCGTCAAACTCGCTCCTTCGAATTTGAGGCTCAGGGAAATCCCCATCCGGGATCTGCCGCTCTACAGCTACGATTATGACTCCAATTATCCAGAGGTCGCAAATCGCTTCAAGAGTGCCATAGCTGATACCGACGCCGTCCTTTTCGTTACGCCAGAGTACAATCGTTCGATACCCGGCGCGTTGAAGAACGCGATAGATTGGGCTAGCCGGCCGTACGGGCAGAATGCGTTCACGAGGAAGCCATCGGCGGTGATAGGAACGTCTCCCGGTTTGATTGGCACCGCCGTCGGCCAGCAGCACTTGCGCACTGTCCTCGGCTTCTGCGATTCGCCGCAGATGAACGCGCCGGAGGCTTACATCCAGTTCACGCCGGACCTTATCAGCGATGATGGCGAAGTGTCGCGCGAATCCACAGCCGAATTCCTGAAGACCTTCATGGTGGAATTCAGTGGCTTCATCGAACGGGCACGTACCGTGCCGGTTTCCGCCTGAGCGATCCGGGGTTCGACGCCGTCCGGCTCGAGGACCCCGTGCTGTACGCGTCGCTGGGCACGGTGTTCGACTTGATCTGAAGTTCCGGAGTTCCGGGAATTCATGCTTGTCCACCTTCCTCCGACTAGCCCCGCCCCTGCCGGCGCCGCGGACCAGGCAAAGGCTGCGAGCCTTCCAGGCTCAGGCTGGGATCAAGGGTAAAGAGCTCCTGCGCGCGTCCGACGCCACGCAACGCGAAACGGCCGACTGAAACGAGCTTTTTGCGCTCCTCGCCGAGTAGCAGCTCGGCGAATTCCGATGAGCAAAGCATATTGCGACCGGCCGACTCGCACATGGAGCTGATCCGGCTGACCTCATTGACCGGCGGGCCGACAACGGTGAAATCGAGACGGTCCGGAGTGCCGATATTGCCGTAGAAGACCCTGCCGGCATGCAGGCCCAAGTGAATGTCGGCGACAGAAAGGCCATCGTTTTTGCGGCGTTTGGCAAGCTGCAGCAGCCGTGTGCGCATGTCGCGTTCTGCCTCCACCGCGGCGCGACAGGAATATTCGGGCCGCGAACTGGTGAAGATGGCCAGGACTCCATCTCCGATCAGTTTTAGCACATCGCCGCCGGCGGCCTTCACTGCGCCGATGACCGCTTCGGCGTAGTCATTGATCAACGGCACGAGTTGATCGTTTTGAACCGACTCGGACAGGTTCGTATAGCCAGTAATGTCGGAGAACCAGAGTACGGCGTTGATCCTCTTCACCGAGCCGTGGCGGATGCCGCCGCTCAGCACCTGGCGACCAGGCCCCCGGCCGAGATATGCCTCGACCAGCGTCTTGGTGAGCCTTGTCTGCGCAGCCGAACGAACCGCCAATCCCAGATGCGGTGTAAGCCGGGACAGAACAGCGACTTCCTCCTCCGAAAATCCACCCGGGCGCGCTGTGGTCCAGCGGGCGTAGAATGCATCGACATCCTCGACCCTCATCGCCTGCCGGATACGATAGACGATCGCAAGATAGTCCGTCTGGCCGGCATCGCGCAGCTCCTCGATCGCCGGAAAGCCGCGCGTTTCGCCTGCTTCGAGCCGGCAACGTAGGGTCAATTCACGCCGCCGCAGCATCTCCAGAAACGGGCTGCGCTTCCACAACTCCGCTCCCTTGCCCTCACGGCTCGACGGGTATTCTTCTTCGCGGAAGCTGATCGACTCGTCCTCGTCCCAGAAGAAGGCGCGTGCCTCATGCATCGGGTGCAGCGTGTCGATCATCACAAACGCCTTGCCCAGCGGCAGCCCTGCTTCGACGCAACGCTCGCAGAAGGCCTGTACAAGCGATTCCTCGCTGCGGATGCCAAGCAGCCCAGCCTCCGCGAGCCAGGTGGCAATTTCATCGCAATCGCTGATCTTCATTGCCGACGATACTTCCCATTGCACCGCAAAAACGGCGCCACGGTGTTTTATATCACATGCGTGGTCAACGGAGCACACGCACGTCACCCGATGACAAGCTGATGCTTGCTGTCCTGGATCGGATGTTGTCGGTGCTCCAAATGGGGATTTACGAGTCTCGGCACGGACTCTGAACCGAACCGAGTAATGTTACCGCAATTCCGACAGGATGCGCACCCAACCGCGTATTCCCTTGCGAAGCCGATCGACACCGTACCGCTCGTTAGGGGCATGAATGGCATCGTCGGCGAGGATGAAGCCCGTGACGATGCAATTGAAGCAAAGGCGGTCGGTGAGGAGCCCGATCAGTGGAACGGTGCCGCCTGTTCCCTTGATCAGCGTCGGCTCTGGCCATTCTGCGTCAAGCGCTCGCGCCGTGGCTGCGATGTAGGGGCTGGCTTCGTCACCGTTCCCGCCGGCCCCCTCGAACACAACCTGACAGCCGGCAGGAAGGCGAGCCTCGACGAAGTTTCGAAACAAGGCGCGGATATGTTCCGGTCGCTGACCACCAACCAGGCGGAACGACAGTCGAGCTGTGGCCGATGAGGGTAGAACCGATCGTTCGCCGGGGCCTATATTGCCGCCCACGATGCCGTTGAAGTCGATGCCCGACGCCGATGATCCGACTGACCCGGAAGAGGTATGGAAGAGTTCCGAGACGACACCCCAGCGCGAAGCGAAAGAAAAAACGTCGGAAGAACCAGACGGGCGTGTCGCCGATGCGGGCGACGTCGGTGGCGGTCAGCCTTCGCCCTACGAGACGGAAGTGCAGGCGGACAGCGTTGCCCAGCAGACACACCGCAACAGGCAGACTGGTGAGAAGCCGAAGCCATCCCAGGAATGAAAAGCCTCGTCATCCACAGGCGCACCGCGCCGTTCGACCGGCACGCCGTCACGATCGGCGAGCAGGACGCAGCATCCGACATCGCCCACCGCAAGATAGAGCCGGTCCAAGCTCGATTGGGCGGCCCGGACGAGCGGTTCAATGCGTTGCCGGGCCTCTCCCAATTCCGCCTCTGTCAGATGGCGTGGCGGGCCGAGCACGGCAAAAAGTCCACTGTCACCGAAATGCCCTTCACCGAAATACCCTTGCGCCGACACCACGGGATGGCGGCTGACGCTTCGCTCGTCTGCCCTGCCTGGCTCAACGCGGCCGCCGCAGCATCGGGACTTGCGTCGGCGATGACCCGACCTGGATCGCGCCGAGCGGTTCGAAGCCGTGGCGCCGGTAGAAGGGAATGTTGCGCGGGTTCGAGGATTCCAGATAGGCGGGCGCGTGATCGCGATCGCACTGCGCGAGCGCGTATGCCATCAAGGCGTCGCCGAGACCTTCGCCCTGATGCGCCGGGTCGACGCCGATCACGGGCAAGTACCAATGCGGTTCGGACGGATGGTATTTCGCCATCTGCTCGAATATAGCGGTGACTTCAGCGGCAAGAGAGGGCGCAACCGTGCCCTCGACAAGCGCACCAAGCTCTTCCTCGTCGGGATGCACACCGGGCGACAGCCACAGCGCCGTCCCGACATAGCCATCGGTGCAAAAGCCGCTTCCGTTTGAGAATGCCCTGGCCCCGAAGGCGCGGACCAGTCGCGGCATGGCCGCAAGGTACTGGTGTGCGTGCGGCCAGGTCCATCGCGCCATGGGATCGGCTGCAAACGCCAGCACGATTGTTCCGATCGCCGGATCTTCATCGGCCGCGGCCATGACTCTCACTGTCGGCGATTTCATGCTGCCCTCCAAACGACGCAAATGGTTCGACGAGGCGCCCGCGCCGGCAACGGGCGCGCCGCAACAAGCGGGCAGGGATCAGACAGTCCCGCCCCACATCTGGCTACCATATTTCGCCTCCGGCGTTAGGTTTAACGCCTGACGCAACAAGTCGTTTCGAGAAACGGAAAGGAAATCCCCGAGGAAGGAGACAGCAGCGATGAGGAAACACAAGACCGGAACACGCGAGGAATGGCTTGGAGCGAGGCTCGCACTGCTCGAGGCGGAGAAACGGCTCATGCGGCAGAGCGACGAGCTGGCGCGACAGCGACAGGAGCTGCCTTGGGTTCGGATCGATAAGGAGTATCTATTGGAGACCGAGGAGGGCAGCGCCTCGCTCGCCTACCTCTTCCAGGGGCGTTCGCAACTCTTCGTCTATCATTTCATGTTCGGCTACGGATACCGGCTCACCGATGAGCGCCAGGGATGCACCGGATGCTCGTTGATCGCCGATCACTTCGACTGCGTCATCCCCCACTTGAACGGCCGCGACATTACCCTCGTTTGCGAATCGATCGCCCCGTTGCAGGACATCCAGGACTACAAGCAGCAAATGGCCTGGCGTTTTCCGTGGGTTTCGTCGCTCGGCAGCGATTTCAAATACGACCTCGGCGCCGCCTTCACCGAAGAGCAGCAGAGAGACGGCGCCGACTACAACTATCAGCATGTCGACAGGGCCGAGCCGCAGAAGGAGGGAATGAGCGTCTTTGCGCTCCAGGACGGTGCCGTCTACCACACCTACTCGACCTACGCCCGTGGCACCGAGGCGTTTATGGGGGTCTACCGTTTACTCGACCTGGCTCCGTGGGGAAGGAACGAGGACGGGCTCGAGTTCCCCCAGGCGTGGTGGCGCCGCCACGACGAGTACGGCAACCGCTGAATGTCGCAGGGGCGCAGATCCGCCTCCTGAACAATAGTGCGCGTCCGCCCGCCGGGCCGTCAACCTGATGGCATTTTCTCGAACGTCGTCAGCCCGGTTTCCATCTTGTCCCAGGGGAGGGCCCGGATACCGTACGTCACCACGGTCGGATTGAACCGGCCCGGATCGTCGAGGCTTGCGGCATGGACCGTGATCGCGTCCGGCATGGCAGTGTATGTCAGGTGGGTCGGCGTTCCGCAGACCGGGCAGAAGGAATGGATTTTGACATTCCCGTTGTCCGCCGCAACACGCCAGTCCGTCGTCGTGCCGGTGATGGCCACGTCGGCTCGCGACGCAAACGTCAGATAGGATCCATGACCGGTGCCGCTTCTTTTCTGGCAGTCGTGGCATTGGCAGTGGTTCTCGAAGATCGGAGCTGCCTTTGCCTCGTAGCGGACCGCGCCGCACGCGCATCCGCCGGTGTAGAGAGTGCTCATCTGCTCGGTCCTTTGTTCTGGATCAGGGCGCCAGTTCGGACGCGCGCGGCCTGGCGAAGGCATCGATCGCCTGACCGGTTTCGAGGAAGGATTTCAGGCTGGAGAGGACGATCGGCCAACCCTTTTTGATGCCGTTCGCCATGCCGCTGCCGGCTTCGAGGTCGTCATGGCTGACGGTCAGCCGGACCATGGCCTCGTATTCCTCGAGCTCGAAGGTCACCCGGCTGTAGCTCGCCGGATCGGACGCCTGCGAAGCGTTTGCCCAGGTGATGACGAGACGGGTCGGCGGCGACACCTCGACGACCTTGCCGACGAGCTCGACGGTCCGTTCGTCATTAGCGCGGATGTGCTGCCAGCTCGAGCCGGGCTTCCAGTCGGAGACGTTCTCGTGGCCCCAGTAGCGCCGTGCGAGTTCCGGTTTGGTTATGGCCTCGAACACCTTTCCCGGTGTCGAGACAATATAGGTCGTGTAAGTAAAGCTGATCGTTTCCCTGGTCATTGCTACGCTCCTTTTGTTTCGCGAGCATAGGTAGATGGGGAAACCGGGTTCGTGTGAGTGACAATCTTGTCGCGAATTGCATCTGATATGAAAATGAGATGAAAAAAGGTTGACGCATGAGGCGCTGGCAGCTTGCTCATGGACGGCATCTCGATCTTAACGCGCGATCGTTGCTGATGGGGATTTTGAACGTCACGCCGGACAGTTTTTCCGACGGCGGAGAATTCGACCGGCCGGAGCGGGCGCTGCAGCAGGCGCGGCGCATGATCGGCGAGGGCGCGGCGATCATCGATGTCGGCGGCGAATCCACCCGGCCCGGCGCCGGCGCCGTTTCGGCGCGCGAGGAACAAGCGCGCATCCTGCCGGTCATCGAGGCGCTGTCGTCCGACGGCGGCAGCCTGGTTTCGGTCGACACCTACAGGGCCGAGACGGCGCGGCTGGCGGTCGCCGCGGGCGCGCATATCGTCAACGACGTGCATGGCCTGCAGCGCGAACCCGACATCGCCCAGGTTGCGGCGGAAACCGGCGCCGGCCTCGTCATCATGCACACCGGGCGCGGCCGCGAAAAACTGGCGGATGTGATCGCCGACCAGTTCCTGTTCCTGAACAGATCGCTGGAGATCGCGCGCGACGCCGGCATCCCGGACGAGCGGATCGTGCTCGATCCCGGCTTCGCTTTCGCCAAGGACGGCGAGGAAAACCTCGAGCTCATGGCTCGCTTCGGTGAATTGCGCGCGCTCGGTTTTCCATTGCTCGTCGGCACGTCACGCAAGCGCCTTGCCCGTCACCTGGTCGGCGGAAGTGACGAGGGGCGAGACGTCGGCACAGCGGCAACAAGCGTCATCCTGCGGCTGAAGGGCGCTGCGATCTTTCGCGTGCACAACATTGCCGTCAATCGCGACGCACTGGCATTCGCCGACGCGGTGCGCGAGCGCGAGACCGGGGAAGAGATCAGGCGGGCTCGGTGACGACGCCAATCCGCCGATAGACGAATTGTTCGTCGTTCGAAGGAACTGCCGCAGCACGCTGGGCTTCGTCGATCAGCATGGCCATGCGCGCATGGATCGGCGATTTCGCGCAAGCCGGGTCCGTCGCGGCGGCGTCGCCGGCAATCGCCATCGCCTGGCAGCGGCAACCGCCCCAGTCGATCTCACGCCGTTCGCAGCTGCGACAGGGCTCAAGCATCCAGTCGGTGCCGCGAAAGGCGTTGAATGCCGGCGAATCGGTCCAGATTTCGGCCAGGCTGCGCGGGCCGAAACGCTCAAAACTGAGCGACGGGATGGTCTGTGCGGCATGGCATGGCAGCACGGTGCCGTCCGGCGCCACCATGAAGGCGTCGCGCGCCCAGCCGCCCATGCACGGCTTGGGATAGATGGCGAAATAATCCGGCGTGACGAAATCGATGTTCATGATGCCGGTGAGCCGTTCGCGCGCCGCCGCGACGATCTCTGCCTGACGGTCGACCGCAGCACGCTCGGGCATCAGTTGATCGCGATTGGTCAGCGCCCAGCCGGCATACTGCACGTTGGCGATCTCGAGCCGCTCCGCGCCCAGAGAAAGCGCCAGGTCAATGAATTCCGGCACTTCCTCGATGTTGTGGCGATGGATCGGCGCGTTGATGGTAAGCGGCAGGCCGGCAGCGCGCGCGCGGCGTGCCGTCTCCAGCTTCTTTTCGTGGCCGCCTTTGAGATTGCCGACGCGGTCGGTCGTCGCCGGCCGTGCGCCTTGAAAGCTCAGCTGCAGATGGTCGAGCCCGGCTTCGGCAAACGCCTCGATGCGGCCTTCGGCAATGCCGACGCCGGCGGTGATCAGGTTGGTGTAGACGCCGCGCGCCGAAAGCCCGGCGATCAATTGCTCGAGGTCGCGGCGCAGCGTCGGTTCGCCGCCCGACAGATGCACCTGGAGAACGCCGAGATCGGCGGCCTGCGAGAACAGATCGAGCCAGGTCTGCGTATCGAGTTCGCGATTGGCCTTCAGCAATTCGAGCGGATTGGAGCAATACGGGCATTGCAGCGGGCAGCGATGCGTCAGTTCCGCCAACATGCCGATCGGAGGGAGATGGGGCTCGCTCATAGTTTTACCAGCAGCTTGTCCGACCATTCTTGCAGGAAGGCGACGACGTCGGCCGCCACCGCCTCCTGTTCGGCGTCATAATCCGCGGCAAGCTCGGCGATGATGTGGCCGACCGTGGACCGTCCATCGCAGCGGCGCAATATATCGAGGCTAATGTCGTTCGGCCAAAACACCTTTTCCGGCGAGAGCACGGCGAACGCCTGCCGCACGGGATCGTACTGTATGCGCACGTGCTTCGGCAGCGACGGCACCGATCGCGACGACACCAAAGCTCTTTCGCGCAGCGCCATCATTGGGCTGGCTCCGGACGGAAGACGCCGGGCGGGATGTTTCCGGGCTCGCCATAGGCGTGTTGAAGCGCGTCGAGCATGACCCACAGTATATCGCATTTGAACACCAGCGCATCGATCGCCTGCTGCTGGCGTTCCGCCGTGTCGGCATGGCCGAGCACGTAGGCGAGGGCGAAGTCGGCGTCGCGTGAGGCCTGTTCGGGCCGTCGGCTGAAATAGGCCAGCGTATCCTCGGTGATGTAATCGTATTTGGCCAGCATCGCTGGAACCCGTTCGCCGATGATGAGCGGCGAGAACATCTCGGTCAGCGACGATGCGACCGCCTCGAACAGCGTCCGGTTCGTGCAAAAGGCGAGGTAGGCGCCGACCGCGAAACGTGTCGCCGGCAGCGCCAGCCTTTCGCTCTTCACGTCATCGGCATCGAGGCCGAGCGAGGTCGCCAGATGCAGCCAGCGCGCGATGCCGCCGCTCCAGCCGTCCTCGCCATCATGGTCCTCGATGCGTTTGCGCCAGGCGGCGCGAAACGCCGGATCCTGCGCATGTGCGAGGATCATGGCGTCCTTGCGCGGGATGACGGCCTGGTAGCAATAGCGGTTCAGCGCCCAGGCCTGCATCTCGGTCCTCGACAGCGCACCGCTGGTCATCCTGTGATGGAAAGGATGGCGGTTGTGATAGCGCTCGGCGCCGACCTGCCGCAGCACGGCATCGAGCTCGCTGGAGGACAAGCCGTTCCTGGCCGCGTCGTGGAAATCGCTCAAAATTCCATCTCCATGCCGTCGCGGGCGACTTCCCAGCCAGCCGCTTTGACCGCTGCGTGTTCGGCGGAATTCTCGTCGAGAACGGGATTGGTGTTGTTGATGTGGACGAAGACACGGCGGCCGATCCTCAACGCGGCAAGGCCGGCGATCGACCCATCGTCTCCCGACATGGCCAGATGCCCCATGCGCGCACCGGTCTTTTGGCCGACGCCGGCGGCGATCATCTCGTCGTCGGTGTAGACCGTGCCATCGAACAGGACGCAGGCGGCATCGGCCAGGCGCTTGCGCAGGGCCGCATCGATGCGCGCGCAACCCGGGATATAGAAGACGGAGCCGCGACTGCCGGCACCGCCGATGCGGACGCCGATCGTGTCGCCGGCGTCGGAACTGAAATTGGCTTCCGGCCGGCTTCTTTCCTCGAGATAGAGGGCTATCTTGCCGGGCACGGGAAAACTCTCGACAGTCACGCCGGTGTCGTGGCCGTCTGCGTCCCAAATCGCCAGTTCTTCCGCCGGCGGCAAGGTGCGTCGCGGCACGAGCGCCGGATCGACGACATTGAAGATCGAATTCGCCTCCAGCGTCGCCAGCACCTGTGTCGTTGCGTAGATGGCGAAGGGCTGCCGCTCACGCAGGCTGAGTAGGCCGGCGACATGATCGACATCGGCATTGGTCAGCACCACCGCGCGGATGGGCGTCGAACGCAACGGCGCATCCTGCGCCGGCTGCAATTCAGGCGTTTGCGCAATCTGCTGGCGAATATCGGGCGAGGCGTTGAAGAGAACCCAGCCGGCCCCATCCACTGAGGCGGCGATGCTTGATTGGGTTCGCGAATGCACGCCAGCCATCCCGGTGCGAGCCGCGCGGCTCAGGCGATAGTTGCAATTCCACTGCGGGAAGCCGCCGCCTGCCGCCGAGCCGATGATCTTCAAGCGCATTGCAATGCCCGCTCTGCGGCTTGTTCAACCAACAGCAAATTTTCGACCGCGAATGGCTTCGCGCCCGCATTGAACGCATCAAAGCCTTTCACGAAGACCTCGCGCGAAATGGCAGTGCGTGTCCCCGTTGCCGGGGACACGCACCTCTGCGGCCTACTTCTTGGGAGTAATTTCAGCAGGCAGATACCGCGAAATCTCGAAGCCCGCAGCAACTTGGCACATGGTCGGTTTTGTCCAGCTCTTCTTCATGGCATATCTCCTCTTCTACCAGCCCGAAGGGGCCGATCCTTTTCTCAGTCAACCATTGCTGGGCACCATTGCAATGGCTCGTCCATCAGCTCTCAAAATGGACAAATGAAACGGCAGGTCCTGAAAAGTCGAAAAACAAGAAAATAACAATGCTCATCCTCAATTGCTAATCACATAAGGCTTCCTTTCCTCCAGCGGAAGGTTGGCACGTTCCCATCCATCGGCGCCGGGCGGATACCAGATCACCGAACTGTAGCCCCATTCGATGGCCCGTTTCGCGGCATTCCACGACATCCAGCAATTCGTCATGCAATAGAACAGAATGGCACGCGACTTGTCGCGACCGGCTTCGGCCGCGAGGCCTTGGCGAAAATAGTTGGCGGTCTCCTCGGAAATAGCACCGTAACCGACATTGGCCAGCCAGGTGCTGCCTGGGATGTCCTTTCTGATCTTGGCTCTCCAAATCGTTCCCGCCGGCAAATTGGCCGGCTTCGGCGTGTTCGGCATGACGTCGAAGAACACGGCCTTCTTCTCCCGCCACAGCGCCTCCGCCTCCGCCGTCGTCACGACCTTCGCGCCCTGCAGCGTCTGCGGCACCGGCGCCCGATAGTCGTCCATCCGGTAGCCACCGGGCTCGGCGATATCGCCAGCCAACATCGGTTCGGTCAGACCGAGAAGGCCCGCTGCAACCAGCAAAATCGTCTCCTTTCCCTTCATGCGTTTCTCGTCATTGCGTGATCGGGTTATCGTGTTCGTCGATCAGCGGCACATCGTAGTCCAGCAGGATCCTGGTGATCTCCGCCTGGTTTTCCCTGATCACCCGGTTGAGCGTCCGCTTCCATTCCTGGTCGGATGGACGCACGCCCATGGTGATGCGGTATGACATGCGCGAGCCGGTTTTCTCCTTCACCAGCGGAACGATCGTGAGATCGGCGCCGAGTTGCTTGGCATAGTAGCCTGCCATCGGTCCCCACATGACCGCCGCATCGATCTTGCCGGCGAGCATGTCCTTGATCATGACTTCCCCCATCGAAGGGGTGAGGCGGGTATCCACCGCCAGCGGATAGATCTTGGCCGTTCGCATGAGCTTGTTGGCGGCCATGTTGGCAGTCGGCGGTGTGCTTTCGACGACGCCGATCCTTTTGCCGGTGAGTTTCGGATCCTCGATGGTCTCGACGCCTTCCATGCCGTTGCCCTTCGGGTGCACCAGCACATAGGACGAGCGATAGTAGGCGTTGGTGTTCTGCACCAGTTCATCGCCCTGGGCATAGCCCATGATGATGTCGCATCGGTTGGCCGCCAGCGTGTTGCGCACGAAGCCGGCGACAAGAGGAAACCATGTATAGGCGACGGACTTTCGGCCGGTTTTCGCGGCAACCAGGTCGGCCAGCCGGTTTTCGAAGCCTTCGCCGCTCTCGTCGGTGAACGGCATGTTCGAAGGATCGGCGCAGACGCGCAGAATGTCCGGGTCGACCAGTTCGCCCGCGGCACCAAGGCCGGCGTCCTGCGCCTGGGCGTTCGCAGGCAGCAAGGCGAGTGCGCCGAGCATCGGCAGGACAAAACACAGCTTCAACGCGTCACGGCCAATCATATCATCCACCCATGCAGGATGCTTCGGCATCCTTCGCTGCCTGTGGCTTGTCTGCTTTCTTCGGCGGCCTGCCGCGCGGCGCCGCACCGTCGGCGCGGGCACGCAGATAGACGTAGAGATCATCCATGTAGCAATAGACGTTCTTGTTGTCGCCAAAGGCAGGCATGACATTTTCCTTGCCGCCGCCGACATTCTTGCGGCCCTCGGCGACGATCGAGATGAAAGTGGCGTAATCCATTGTTTTCAGGCTGTTGAGCAAGGCCGGCGCATAGCTCGAACCGGTGCCGTCCGGTCCGTGACAGACATGGCAATCGGAGTGATACCGGCGGTAACCGCTGAACGTGTACCAGTCGACGGCTCCGTTTTCGATCTTGAAGGTCGGATTTCCCTCCGCGTCGAAATGCTTGCCGCCTTCTTCCGTCACGGCCTTGGCTTTTTCAGCGCTGTCCTGGGCATGCGCGAGGCTTGAACTTGCCAGAGGCAGCGCCAGGGCGAGAGCGGAAATTACAATGCGAACGGACATTCAGCTACTTCCTTGATTTCTTGATTTCGCCTGCACACGGTATTGCTGTCGTGAAGCGGCATGGATCGATGTGGGTGCGCGGCGAAATTGAGAGCCCGGTCCTGGCTTCCCGGTGATCCGGGCTCTCGCTTTTCAAGCCTTGGTCTTCTCAAAAAACCGAGGCGTGCCTATGGTTCCCGTGTCTCAGTCCGGGAGACCGAAGACGGTGAGCTGGCCGCCCAGCGTCGTGTAGTCGGCAAGTGCTGCGTAGCCACCGACCGCGCCCAGACCAGCAGTCCCAACGACCGCAGCCTCGTCGCCTTGCGCACGGCCCTGATCGACGGCGCCATGCCAGGCAGCGGCGTTTTCGGGCGAAAGCAGTCCGCCTGCCAGACCGATACCGGCCCATCCGCCGACGCCGGACAGAACGGCAATGTATTGCTTGCCGCCATGCTCATAGGCCGTGATGTTGCCGATGATGCCGGACGGGGTCTTGAACTTGTAGAGTTCATTGCCGTCATGATCGACTGCCTTGATGTAGCCCTCGAGCGTGCCGTAGAAGACGACGTCACCGTCGGTCGCCAGCGCGCCCGACCAGACCGAGAACTTCTCGGGCTTGGACCAGACGATCTCGCCCTTGGCAGCATCCCAGGCAATGAAGTTGCCCATGTGGTCGGCTCCAGCGGGAGGATACATCGACACGGTGGCGCCCACGTAAGGCTGACCGGCGGTGTAGCTCACCTTGTAGGGCTCATAGTCCATGCAGACATGGTTTGTCGGCACGTAGAACAGACCGGTCTTCGGCGAATAGGTCGCCGGTTGCTGGTCCTTGGTTCCAAGCGCGGCCGGGCAGATGCCCGTCGAGTTGGTGTCTTCGCCGTTCTGCTGGGTCGAATATTTGGCGACCACCTGCGGGCGGCCGTACTGGTCGCTGCTGGGGTCCATGTTGACTTCCGTCGCCCAGTTCACTGCCGGATCGTATTTCTTGGCGACGAGAAGCTCGCCATTGGCGCGATCCATGGTGTAGGCAAAGCCATTGCGGTCGAAGTGCACCAGCACATCGCGCTTGGCGCCCTTGATGTCCATGCCGTCGACAAGGATCATCTCGTTGACGCCGTCATAATCCCATTCGTCATGCGGGGTCATCTGGTAGAGCCACTTGGCCATCCCGGTATCCGCATCGCGAGCCATGATCGTCATCGACCAGCGATTGTCGCCTGGCCTCTGGACCGGGTTCCAGGTCGATGGATTGCCGGTACCATAGTAGATCAGGTTAAGCTTGGGATCATAGGCGTACCATCCCCAAGTCGTGCCGCCACCGGTCTTCCACTGCTCGCCTTCCCAGGTGTTCGTGCCCGAGTCCGCGCCGACTGGTTTGCCGAGATGGGTGGTCTTTTCGGAATCGATCAGGGTTTCTGCATCGGGTCCCGTCGAATAGGCCCGCCAGGCAAGCTTGCCATCCGAAAGATTGTAGGCCGAGAGGTGGCCGCGAACACCATATTCGGCGCCAGAGATGCCGACGATAACCTTGTCCTTGACGACCACAGGCGCCGACGTGCCGGATTCGCCCTTTCCGCCGTCGATCTGGTCGCCGTTCTTGACCGTCCAGACGACTTTTCCGGACTTGGCATCGAGCGCCACGACGGTGGTGTCGGCCTGGTTGAGGATGATCTTGCCGTCACCATAGGCGACGCCACGGTTAACCGTGTCGCAGCACATGATGCCAATAACATTCGGGTCTTGCTTGGGCTCGTATTTCCAGAGGATCTTTCCGTCATTCTTGAGGTCGAGAGCATAGACGGTGTTCGGGAACGGCGCGTGGACATACATCACATCGCCGATGACCAGCGGCCCGCCTTCATGGCCGCGCAGCACGCCAGTGGAGAAGGTCCACTTGACCTGCAGGTTCTTCACATTGTCCTTGGTGATCTGGTTGAGCTTGGAAAAGCGGGTGTTGGCGTAGTCACCCGTCTGCATCACCCAGTCCTTGGGGTTCTCGGCCATTTTCATCAGTTCTTCATTGGCCGACGTCATGTGGACCGCGCCGAACGACATGAGCGCCGCGGTCGTTAGTAGGTAGGCAGTTTTCGCTAATACACGCATCAAAGTCCTCCCAGGGTGCACAATGACGAATCGTCCGTTGAGCCCACCAGGGCTTGCCCAAGCGATTCATGTGGGGGAAGTATTTCCGGCAGCGTGTCACGACCTAAGCCGAATGAGCAGAGGGCACCGTTACTGCCCATCCCACCTGGCCTACGAAAGACTGTCGCCGCTCCCTAATTGACGGTGACGCCCTTGAAGCCGGAAACAGGATGAAGCTATGTCATCCCCAGAAGGAAGGCAAGAAAAATCACTTCCATCTATGTTGCACTGCAATATAGAGAAATAGATATGAAAAAATCCGGACTGAAAGCTATTGATCGACTGTGGATGAAGCGCGATTTATATAAGTGGCTAAATTTTACGTATTTTTTGGGCAAAATGTATTGATTTTTATTTGGGAATATTCGCTGGATCGTATGATTTTAAGTATGCGCGCGTAGCTTCGGGTGCCGATAGTGGAGGAGACCTGAAATCAAGCTCAGCACCAGGATTCGGAGCCGATGTTCGTGCTGTCGGGGAGGCCTTTTGCCGGCCGGGACGGCCCTGTCCTTTGGTACTATATGGCCTGCATGAGAACTTGACGGGCGTGGCGACAGGAGGCCAACTGGTGCGGTGATCCGTCTCGATCCATTGGGCTCGATCTGTCACGTTCCGGGCCAATCGGAGGTTCCCCATGATCAGATATGTCGGCTTTTCGAGCTTGCCGCTGTTGCTCACGTCGGCCCTGGCCTTCGCCAATCCGGCCGGCGCCGCCTCAGATTATCCGACGGTGACGGTTGTCGACTATGTGCTCGGCTGCATGCAGACGAATGGCCAGACACGTCGGGCGCTGGAGAGCTGTTCCTGCTCGATCGACGTCATCGCCTCGATCCTTCCCTTCGAGGACTATGAAAGGGCCGAGACCTTCAAGAGCATGTCCCTGACGACAGGGGAGCGTTCGGGACTGTTCCGCGAAAGCGCGCCGGCAAAAGCCGCAAGCACGGGACTGAAGCGCGCGCAGGCGGAAGCCGACGTGCGCTGCTTTTAGACGCTGTGTAAGACCGCCGACGGCGGCTGCATACGGTTTCGAGGCTTCAAAGCCCCGTAGCCTCCAGCGGCCATTGATTGCGAAATACCTTGCCGTCCGTATCGATCGCTTCGACCTGGATTTGGCCAGTGCCGTGCGCGGTGAAATCGAACCGGAAATTGGGATCTTCCGAAATCGATATCCCCCCTTCCATCGACAGGATCAGCCGGTCTGCCTGCGAGACCGACAGTTTCTGAACGAAATGCGCGGGGATGAAATACTGGGTCAAGGGGTTGCGCTGCAGGCCCGAATTGTTCGGGTGGCGGATCATCAGCTGCAATTCCTGCGCCTTTGTCATCGTCTCTTGCGGCGGGAATTGGCGCAGCTTCATCTGCCCCATCGTCGCTATCGCCTCGTCCTGGTTCTTGAGCGCCGGGGCGGAGCATCCGCCTGACGCCTTGACGAAGGTCTGGGCCATGTGAAGCTCGCCGCCCTGCGTCTCTGCTATGGCACGCAGATAGGAATAGTCGTCGACGCGCACGCGCGTCGACAGATGTGTCACACCGGCGTCCTTGCCGATCTCGAACGTCGCCGCTACCGGCGCTGGATTGACGTCGATGATCAAGGTGACGGATTTGATGCCGGCGGGCGCCTTGGCCGGGTCGATATAGATGTCGACGGGCACGATGGCGGCATCCTGCGCCCGCTTCGGCGCCTCGATCCTGACGACGCCGCTATCGACCAGAATTGCCCGATCGCCGAACACGTCGCCTTTCATATCCTGCCAGATCCTGTCCGAAGAGGCGGTTGTCTGCTGGGCGTTGGCGGCGCCGGAGGCGCCAAAGAGCGCGCCGATGGCCAGGATGATCGCGGCGAAGATGGCTGCGAGCGGCAAGCCGAGCTGCCGGCTCCGGTAAGCGTGGTTCTGCATTTCGATGCCTCCACCAATGTCAGAGAGGTGGTGCCCAGGCCGATGTCGAGGATAGACCCTTGACGATGCGTTTGGCAAATCGATCCGCCACGTCCAGCGTTCGTCGCTGTGACCTATTCCCATTCGAGTTCGGCAAAGGCGGCTGTTGCATTGCGCTCGTTGTAGTCGTCGAACAGATGCCAATTGCTCCGTTCGCTTGCGCCGGCGGTCTTGACGGCGTCGCGGAGCGGCGTCCCGTCGGCGATCGCCTTGCGAATATCGCGCGCCAGAATTTCGAAATAGCGCCGCTCTCCCGTCAGCGCCGCCGGCCAGTCGGCCGGCACCGGGCCATGACCCGGCACGACGCGCGCGGCGCCAATCGCGGCGAGCCCATCCATCTGGCGGAGCCAGCCGAGCAGCGATCCGTCGAGCGTCGGCAAGGAACCGATGAAAACCAGATCGCCGGCAAACAGCGTGCGGGTCGCGCTATCGAAGACGGTCAGGTCGTTGTCGGTGTGAGCCGCCTTCCATGCCTGCAATTCGAGCACGCGTCCGCCAAGGTCGAGCTGCAGGCGGTCGTCGACCAGCATGGTCGGCGGTATGATCTCGATCCCTTTGATGAGCGCGTCGCCGATCTGTTCGCGAAAGCTCTGCAGGTAGAACGCGCCGCGTGCCTCGAGGGCTCGCGGCAGATTGTGGTGGCCGACGATGGTGGCGCCGATCTGCCGGAACGCCGCGTTGCCGAAGACATGGTCGGGGTGCATGTGGGTGTTGATCAGGTAGCGGACCGGCCTGGCGCTTATCTTGCCGATCGCGGCGATGAGGGCGTTCGCCTCGATCAGGCTGCCGCCGCTGTCGATGACGGCGACGGCGTCGGCGCCGACGACGACGCCGAGGTTGGAGATCGCGCCCTGGTTGGCGGCGCTCATCAATTCATCGACGCCCTGGAACGCGAAGACGCCGTCGGCGACTTTCCTGAGCTTGAATTCAAGGCCGTGGGCTGCGGCGAGAGCGGCCCGCCCGAGGCAACAGGGCAGCATCGCGGCGCTGACCGCGGTGCAGGCGAAGCCGTTCACAAGCTTGCGTCGTATCCTGTCGATAGGCATGGCTTCCTCCCGATTCCGAACTGCAAGGCGATCAGGCCACGCCCGGAAATTTTTGCTGGAACGACCGCAAAAGGTCGCTCATCACCTGTGGATTGCGATAGTGCCGCGGCAGCCTTACGTCGAACATGCCGAGCACATGCGCCGGCCGCTGCGCGAGCACGATGATGCGGTCCGACAGCATCAGGGCCTCGCGCAGATTGTGGGTTACCATTAGGGCGGTCGTGGGCCGCGCCGACCACACGGTCAAAAGCAGGTGCCGAAGCCGCTCGGCGGTCCGTTCGTCGAGTGAGGCAAAGGGTTCGTCCAGGAACAGCACCGCCGGTTCGGTGGCGAAGGCCCTGGCAAGCGCTGCCCTGCGTGCAAGGCCGAGCGAAAGCTCGGCCGGATAGAGCGAGCGCATGCCGGCGAGGCCGAGCGTGTCGAACAGCCCGTCGAGATTTTTCGTCCTCAGGCTTTTCGGCAGCGCCAGCCTGACATTCTGCTCCACCGTCCGCCACGGCAGCAAGACCGGCTCCTGGAACACGGCGGCGATCCGGTCGGAGCCGCCTTCAGGCAGCTGGAACGAGCCGGAAAAGTCCTTGTCCAACCCAAGCAGGATGCGCAGCGTCGTGGTCTTGCCGCAGCCGGACGGCCCTAGCAAGCAGGCGAATTCGCCTTGCCGGACCTCGAAGGAAAGGTCCTGGAGCGCCTTGATCGAGACGCCTTGCGCGGACCTAAAGATCTTTTCGGCGATGTCGACCCTAAGCGGGACGACGCCGCCAACGGGTTGCATGTCGTTCAACGGGCTGCACCAGAAAGAGTTCGATGACAAGCATCACCGCCACGAAAGCCAGGGTGTAGGCAAGAATGGCGGCGACGTCGAAGAGCTGGAAATAAAGATAGATCTGGAAGCCGACGCCGTTGGAGCGGCCGAGCAGTTCGACCACCAGGACGATCTTCCAGATGAGGGCGATGCCGGATCGTGAGGCGGCGGCAAGATAGGGCTGCAGTTGCGGCAGCAGGACATGGCGGGCGCGGTCGAGGAAACCAAAGCGGTAGACGGCGGCCATTTCGGCGTAACTCGGATCAAGCGCCCTGGCGCCCTCGCGCATCGTCACCACGACATTCGGGATCTTGTTGACGGCAACCGCGCCAATCGCCGCCGCTTCGTTGAGGCCGAACCAGATGTAGGCAAGCACGATGACGACCAGTGCGGGAATGTTGAGGAACAGGACCACCCAGGGAGCGAAGAACCGGTCTGCGCTGCGGTGGCTGCCGAGGAGAACGCCGATGACCGAGCCAACAACCATCGCGACGACATAGGCCGCGGCAACCCGGCCGAGCGTCGCGCCGAGATGGTAGAAAAGATCGCCGTTCGCCGCCTCTGCGAGCAGCACCTGCCAGACCAGTCCCGGCCCTGGAAAGGCACGGCTCGGCCAGGCATGTGCCGCAAGACCCCACAGCAGGCAAAGCCCGAGCAGAGAGGCCGCGACCGTCAGCACCGGTGTCAGCGCCGCTGCCAGGCCGGATTGGCTGGCCATGCCGGCCGCAGCGCCAGGCGGGCGATCGCCGGTGTCAGGTGCGCTCATTGCTTGGCTACCTGCCAGAACGTGCCGGGCGCCATTTCGGGGGCGCGGCCGACCAGCTTTTCGCCGCCGATCTCGGCCAGCACGCGATAGAGTTTTCCTGCATCGGCCGCATCCTCGGCGACGGGGCGTCTGGGAATGCCCTCGCGATAGCGGTCACGCAGTTTTGCCAGTTCCTCGCCTTGCGCGCGGATATCAGGCGCAAGGCGCAGCCACTCATCGTCGGATCGGGCCAGCAAGTCCTTGGACTGCGCCGAAGCCTTGATGAAGCCCCTGATAGCGTCCGGATGTTCGTTCGCCCATTTGTCATGAAAGACATAGCCGAGCGCCGATACGGCGCCCGAGGCACCGAGCGCTTTCGCCGCAGCATCGGCGCCGATCAGGCGACGAAAGCCGTTGGCCTCGAGGCGGGCGCAAAAATGCCAGAAATTGAGCACCGCATCGAGCTCGTCCTGCATCGCCTTTTCCGAAATCAGCGGCGGCGCGCCAAAGACGATGTCGCTGGTTGCCGCCAGGTCGAGGCCGTGATCGCGTCTGGCCAGCGCCTGGATCAGCAGCCAGCTTTTGTCGAGCGGTCCGCCGGCGACGCCGAGCTTTTTTTCCCTGAGATCGGAGATCGTGCGGATCGGCGCTCCCTCCTTCACCATGATCGCCCCGACGGCGGTCGAATAGGGGACCAATGTGAGGTCGACGCCTTCGGAGCGCTGGCGCGAGACCCACAGCCAGTCGGAGACGATCATGTCGATCGCGCCGGCCAGCATGGCGATGTTGGTTGCATCCTCGCCGGCGAAATCGACGACCTCCAGATCGATGCCGTTGGCTGTGTCGAACTTGTGGTGCTTCAGCGTGTCAAGCGCCCAGCTCACGGTGCCGAATTTCAGCACACCGATGCGAATCCTGTTCGTGGCGAAGGAGGGCTTTGGGACAAGTGCCGCGGCTGTTCCAAGAGCCGCCAGCCGGAGCGTTCCTCGACGCGAAATCATGGTGATGTCTCCTCCCGGGGCCGTAACGGGCCGGGGCGCCGATCAGATCGCACGGTCTTTGTTCGGCAAAGCGCATTTCCAGCGCTTGACCTTGAGGGTCGGGTGTTCCTGCGACCATTTCGCGATTTCGGTGGGCGCCAGCATCATGCATTGGAACAGAGAGCCGCGGCTCTCGAAATAGAGATGTTCGTCTCGGCAATTGCCCGGATTGGCAATCAGGCAAACCGTCAATATGAGGTCGACCATATCCATTCAGCACCTCTTGCGCGCTTGAAGACGCCCGCTTTGGCGAGTTCCGGCCCGATCCGCGAGCCTGGACAAAATCGCCAACTGCCGGAGTCCCGAGGTGCCCATGGAAAACCGGAATGGTTTGAGGCTACGCGTTCGCCCGATGGCCGTCAATCGCGCCGTCGGTGAAGCTGCCGATCTCCCCCCTTGCGGGGGAGATGCCCGGCAGGGCAGAGGGGGGTGCTGTCCCTCCGACCTGTCGACCAATTACAGCCACGCCCTCAGGCTGATTCCGGTTGGGATGGATAGAGCCGAAAGTTGGCGATCCTTCCCACCCCCCTCTGTCCTGCCGGACATCTCCCCCGCAAGGGGGGAGATTGGATGTCGCTTCGGCTTTCGCCAACCATCAACGCTGGAAGGCAGCGCAAACCTGAAGCGACTGCCTTGAACTCGGGTAGTGGTTGACATCGCTCATCTGCCGGGTAGCTTCCAGGGTGCAGGCGCTGCAACTCCACAAGGGAGACGTTGTCGCTCTGCACAAAACGATGCATGCCGATGATCAGACAAAGGCATGCGCAAATCGTCCAGGGCACCTTGACGATCAATGAGGAAATGCCATGCGTGCAGTCGCATTTTTCGCCGTCGTGTCCGTTGCGACGTTTATTACGAACCAATCGCAGGCACAGGATGCCGCGGCGGGTGAGAAGGTCTTCGCCAAATGCAAGGCCTGCCACGTCGTCGACGAGGACAAGAACAAGATCGGTCCGTCGTTGAGCGGCGTTATCGGCCGGACGGCCGGCACGCATCCGGGGTTCAAATATTCCAAACCGATGGCCGAGGCGGGTAAATCCGGCGTCAAATGGGACGAAGCCACGCTGACGAATTATCTTCGCGACCCGAAGGGCATGATCAAGGGTACGAAGATGGCGTTTCCCGGCCTCAAGAAGGACGAGGATCTTGCCAACGTCATCGCCTATCTGAAGCAATACTCCAAATAACCCGGTTTTTCCGCAGGAAATAACCCGGTTTTTCCGCAGGAAATAACTTCGCCGGCCGTTCGCAAACTGCGCTCGGCCGGCGCGCCCGCACTGGTGGCGCCGGTCACGCGGCGTCTTGCAGCCTGCGCATGGCGGAAGGCAGATCGAGCAGGCCGTCGCAAACCAGGTCGGCGCCAAGCGCTTCAACGGCAATTTGGGTGTAGCCGCCACGCAGCAGGATAGCGGGCATACCGGCGGCGCGGGCGGCGGCCACGTCCGCGCCGCTGTCTCCGACCATCAGCGCGTCACGAGGCTCGACCTGAAGCTGGTCGAGCGCCAGCAGCAGAGCGTCGGGCGCCGGTTTCAGGCAAGTCACGGCGTCTCCGCCGACGATCGCGCCGAGATGGTCCGTCAGCCCGAAATGCAGCAGGATTTCGCGAGCCGCCAGCTGCGGCTTGTTGGTCACCACGCCCATGGCTATTCCGCTCAAATGGAAGTGGGTGAGAACCTCCCTGACGCCGGGCATCAGCGTCGTCAGGCCGGTTAGATGTCTGCGGTAGATCGGCGCCATGGCACGGTTGGCCTCGTCGAGGGCGCTGCCGAGGAGCGGCGCGCCGGATGCCGCGAAGGCTCGCTCGACCAGTTTCCTGACGCCGCCGCCGATCATCGCCTTGACCTGTTCCAGGTGCAGCGGCGGCAGATCGCGACCAGCCAGCAATTCGTTGACCGCGGCGGTTATATCGGGCGCCGAATCGACCAGCGTGCCGTCGAGATCGAACAGGATCGCCTTCGGCGATCGAAACGGCCTACTCATGCCGACGTTCATGCGGCGTCCTTCCACTTGATCGAGCAGCCGATCGAAGCGATCTGGTCCAGCGGTCCGTCGCCGGTTCGGGCGATCTGTCTCATCGCCTCGAACAGGTCGCGTCTCAGTCCGGGCGGTCCCGCGTCGCGCCGCGCCGCGTCCAGCCGGCCGCGATATTGCAACGTCAATTCGCTGTTGAGCCCGAAGAAATCCGGAGTGCAAACGGCTCCATAGGCACGCGCCACCGTCTGGCGCTCGTCGTGGAGGTAGGGGAAAGTGAAGCCGTTCGCCTTGGCGAAGAGCTTCATGTTGTCGAAGGAATCATCCGGATAGGCGTCGGCATCGTTGGCGTTGATCGCGACAAAGCCGATGCCTTCGGACTTGAGGTCGTTGGCATCGCGGACGATGCGGGAAATCACCGCCTTCACGTAAGGGCAGTGGTTGCAGATGAAGGCCACCACCAGCCCGTTCGGGCCGGCGTGGCTGAAGATCGAATGCGATTTGCCGTCGACACCGGGCAAGACGGCATCGCTGGCTGGCCAGCCGAAATCGCAGACAGGTGGGATTGCCCCCATGTCGTCCTCCGATGAAATGGTTTACGCGGCTTTCCGGATCGCGCCGTCGGCTGCCAACCTGATGGCGCCGATATTGGCGCGATAGGCCGCCTCGCTGCCGCCCTTGAAGATAGCCGAGCCGGCGACCAGCACATTGGCGCCGGCCGCGGTGACCAGCGGGGCGGTCTCGGGGGTGGCGCCGCCGTCGATCTCGATGTCGATCGGGCGATTGCCGATCAGCGCCTTGACCCGCCTGACCTTGTCGACGACCGCCGGAATGAAAGCCTGGCCGCCGAAACCCGGATTGACCGTCATCAGAAGCACCAGATCGAGCCGGTCGAGCACATATTCGATGACGCTTTCCGGCGTCGACGGGTTCAGCGACACGCCGGCCTTCTTGCCGAGATTCCTGATCGCCTGCAGCGAACGGTCGAGATGCGGCCCGGCCTCGGCGTGCACGGTGATGATGTCGCAGCCGGCATCGGCGAAGGCGGCGAGATAGGCGTCGGCCGGCGAGATCATCAGATGGCAGTCGAAGACCTTGTCGGTTCGGTCACGAATCGCCTTGATCACCGGTGGACCGAAGGTGATGTTGGGCACGAAATGGCCGTCCATCACGTCGAGATGGATCCAGTCGGCGCCCGCCCGGACGACTGCTTCGACCTCGTCGCCAAGCCGCGAGAAATCCGCAGAAAGCACCGAAGGGGCGATGATTGTCTTGGTACCCATGGTCGGCTCCCATTCTGTCTTGCGTTCGATCGCTGCACGCCAAACCGGCGTCTTGTCAGCGCGCCTTCGTCTCCGGTTCGCCTTCGAGCTTGCCTTCTGCGAAAACGCGGCTGCCGCGAATATCGGATTCCTCAATGGTGATAAGGTCGGTCTTCGTCAACACCCGGTCTCGCGACGTGAAAAGCCGGTTGGCCTGGCGAAGCCGCGCCCGGTCGAGCCCATTGCGGACCGAGCGAGCGTTGGAGAAATGCGGCAGCCGCATGCGGATCGGCAGATACTCTTCGAGCGCCTTGGCCGCCGCCTCGCTGAGACGGTAATTCTGTTCCGCCAGCATGATCTCGGCGATCGATTTGAGCTCGCCGACGCCGTAGTCGGGAAAGTCGAGGTGGTGGGCGATGCGCGAGCGCATGCCGGGATTGCTGTTGAAGAAGCGGTCCATCTTGTCCTTGTAACCGGCAAGAATCACAACCAGGTCGTCACGGTTGTTTTCCATGCATTGCAGCAGGATCTCGATCGATTCCTGGCCGTAGTCACGTTCGTTCTCGGGCTTGTAGAGATAGTAGGCCTCGTCGATGAAAAGCACCCCACCCATGGCGCGCTTGATCACTTCGCGGGTTTTGGGCGCGGTGTGGCCGACATACTGGCCGACGAGATCGTCTCGCGTCACTGCGACCATGTGGCCCTCGCGGACATAGCCGAGACGATGCAGGATTTCGGCCATCCTGAGCGCCACGGTGGTCTTTCCGGTGCCGGGGTTTCCGGTGAAGTTCATGTGCAGGGTCGGCGCGCCCGAGGTCAGGCCGAACTTGCGGCGAAGCCGGTCGACCAGGAGCAGCGCCGCGATCTCGCGGATGCGGGTCTTGATGGGCTTCAGGCCAACGAGTTCGCGGTCGAGCTTGCCCAGCACCTCATCGATGTTGGACGCCTCGAACTCGGCCTGCAGATCGACCGATTCGTCCGGCGCGGCAGTGCCCTTTGCTATCGCGTCCAGCATGGTTTCGGCTAGCTCCGCTCGCCTTCGGGCCTGTCGGTCGCATAAGGCACGATCGAATAGCCCTGGCTGCGGCCATCGCGCTCCTGGCGCAGCAGCCGGAACCCGGGTTCGTTGGGCGGCCGGTTGACGATGAACGACATGCGCGGCGCTTCCCAGCCCTTGCTCGAATCGAAGGCGGTGACCCGGACATACATGTTGGGCATGGCTTTCCGGCAATTGTTGACTTCAAGCAGGATGCCCGCCGGGTCCTTCAGGTCGAACATCGGGTTGCCGTACATCTCCCAATAGGTGTTTCGCGGATGCGGATCGTCCGTGTACTCGACGCTGACCGCCCAGTGGTTTTTCAGCGCGTATTTGATCTGCGCCGAAATCTGCTCATCGGTCAGGTCGGGCAGGAACGAAAACTGTCCCTGCGTGACCTTGTTTCCCGGATTGGTCATCATGGCGACGGTTCCTTTCGTCTAGAAGCTGGGCGTTGCGGTTGGCACGAAGTCGGCCGTGTCGGTCGATTCGTAGTTGAATGTGACGTCCTTCCAGGTCTCCAGGGCCGCCTTCAGCGGCGTGCACCATCTGGCCGCCTGTTCGAGGATTTTGGTGCCTTCGCGCAGATAGTCGCGGCCCTCGTTGCGGGCGAGGATCATCGCTTCCAACGCGACGCGATTGGCCGTTGCGCCGGCCTGGATGCCGTCCGGATGGCCGATCGTGCCGCCGCCGAACTGCAGGACGACGTCCTCGCCGAGATAATGGATCAGCTGGTGCATCTGGCCGGCATGGATGCCGCCCGAGGCGACGGGCATCACCTTGTTGAGCGAGGCCCAGTCCTGGTCGAAGAACAGCCCGGTTTCGAGGTTCTGCGGCGTGCGCTCCTCGCGAAGCGTGTCATAGAAACCCTTGATCATCAGCGGGTCGCCTTCCAGCTTGCCGACCACCGTGCCGGCATGGATGTGATCGACGCCGGCCATCCGCATCCATTTGCAGATGACGCGAAAATTCATGCCGTGGTTCTTCTGGCGCGAATAGGTCGAGTTGCCGGCGCGGTGCAGGTGCAGGATCATGTCGTTGCGGCGTGCCCATTTGGCCATCGACTGGATCGCCGTGTAGCCGATGACCAGGTCGATCATGACGATGCAGGAGCCAAGCTGTTTTGCGAATTCGGCGCGCTCGTACATCTCCTCCATCGTGCCGGCGGTGACGTTGAGATAATGGCCCTTGACCTCGCCGGTGGCGGCCGACGCCTTGTTCACGGCCTCCATGCAGTAGAGGAAGCGGTCGCGCCAGTGCATGAAGGGCTGCGAGTTGATGTTCTCGTCGTCCTTGACGAAGTCGAGGCCACCCTTCAGCGCCTCGTAGACGACGCGGCCATAGTTGCGGCCTGACAGGCCAAGCTTCGGCTTGGTCGTCGCGCCGAGCAGCGGCCGGCCGAACTTGTCGAGCCGCTCGCGTTCCACCACGATGCCGGTCGCCGGCCCCTGGAAGGTTTTGAGGTAAGCCACCGGGATGCGCATGTCCTCGAGCCGCAAGGCCTTGACTGCCTTGAAGCCGAACACGTTGCCGATGATCGATGCAGTCAGGTTGGCGATCGAGCCCGGCTCGAACAGGTCGAGGTCGTAGGCGATGTAGGCGAAGTACTGCTGCTCGGTCTTGGTGCCGGGACCGGTGTTCGGCACCGGCTCGGATTTGAACGCCTTGGCGCGGTAGAGCTCGCAGGCGGTCAGCCTGTCGGTCCACACCACCGTCCATGTCGCGGTGGAGGATTCACCGGCGATGGCGGCGGCCGCCTCCTCGTGGTCGACGCCGGGCTGCGGCGTGATCCGAAACATGGCGATCAGGTCGGTTTCCTTGGGCCGGTAGTCCGGCTCCCAGTAGCCCATCTTCTTGTAGGGGATGACGCCCGACTTGTAGCGTTCCTTGCCTTCCTTGAGCGTGCCAGCTGACGGCATGTCGATCTTGTTCATGACAGGTCTCCTGTTTGCCGCTCAGGCGGCTTTCGCGGTTGCGATTTGCGGGTCGAGCTTTCCCGCGGCGTAACGTTTGGCCATCTCGTCCATGGCGATGACTTTGATCTTCGAGGCGTTGCCGGCGGTGCCGAAGCGCTCGAAGCGATCGCGGCACAGGTCGCGCAGGGCATCCATGGCGGGTTTCAGGAATTTGCGCGGATCGAATTCGCGCGGGTCTTCCGTCGCGACGCGGCGGAACTGCCCGGCCATGGCCATGCGGCAATCGGTGTCGATGTTGACCTTGCGCACGCCGTAACGGATGCCGCGCTCGATCTCCTCGACCGGAACGCCAAAGGTCTGGGGCATCTCGCCGCCATATCGGTTGATGACGTCCTGCAGTTCCTGCGGTACCGAGGAAGAGCCATGCATGACCAGATGCGTGTTGGGCAGCTTTTCGTGGATCGCCTCGATCACCTGCATGGCGAGGATGCCGCCGTCGGGCTTGCGGCTGAATTTGTAGGCGCCGTGCGAAGTGCCGCAGGCGATCGCCAGCGCGTCGACCCGGGTGGCGGTGACGAAGTCGACCGCCTGATCGGGATCGGTCAAAAGCTGGTCGTGGGAAAGCGCGCCTTCGGCGCCATGCCCGTCCTCGGCCTCGCCCTGGCCGGTTTCCAGCGAGCCGAGCACGCCGAGCTCGCCTTCGACGGAAGCGCCGACCCAATGCGCCATGCGTGCGACACGTTCGGTGATGGCGACGTTGTAGTCGTAGCTCGCCGGCGTCTTGGCGTCCGCCATCAACGAGCCGTCCATCATCACCGAGGTGAAGCCGTGGCGGATCGCCGAAAGGCAGGTGGCTTCGTTGTTGCCGTGGTCCTGATGGATGCAGAGCGGAATGGCCGGATGCATTTCGGTCAACGCCTCCATCATCTTGGCCAGCATGATGTCGTTGGCATAGGAGCGGGCGCCGCGCGAGGCCTGGATGATGACCGGTGCGTCGCAGGCCCTGGCCGCCTCCATGATGGCAAGGCCCTGTTCCATGTTGTTGATGTTGAATGCCGGAACGCCATAGCCGTGCTCGGCGGCATGGTCGAGAAGCTGGCGAAGGGTGATGCGGGCCATTTTGGGGTCCTTCCTAGATGATGAGCTTCAGCGCCGCTGCGGCGACGGCTTCGGGCGTGATGTCAAAATGCCGGTAGAGATCCGGGGCAGGGGCGCTGGCGCCGAAACCGGCCATGCCGACGAAAGCACCGGTGTCGCCGATCCAACGGTCCCAGCCGAGCCGTGCTGCGGCTTCGACGGCGACGCGCGGCGCCGAGCCGAGGACTGCCTTGCGGGTGTCGGCATCCTGTTCCTCGAACAGCTCCCAGCACGGCATCGAGACGACGGCGGCGGCGATGCCGTGCTCGGTCTCCAGCCGTTCGGCGGCGGCAACGGCGATCTCGACCTCCGAGCCGGTGGCGATCAGCGTCACGGCGCGGTGCCCGGCCGGCTCGCGCAGGATGTAGGCGCCCTGGCTCGACCGGTTCTCGTCGCTGTGTGGCTCGTCGCTATGTGTGTGGCGCAGCATCGGCAGGTTCTGCCGCGAGAGCACCAGCACGCTCGGCCGGTTCTTGCTCTTCAGCGCCAGTTCCCAGCACTCCGCCGTTTCGATGATGTCGGCCGGACGGAAGACGTTGAGGTTGGGCGTTGCCCGCAGCATCGCCAGGTGCTCGATCGGCTGATGGGTCGGGCCGTCCTCGCCGAGACCGATGGAATCATGGGTCATCACATAGATGACGCGCTGGCCCATCAGCGCCGAGAGCCGCATCGCGCCGCGGGCATAGTCGGCGAAGCACAGGAAGGTGCCGCCATAAGGCACGAAGCCGCCATGCAGCGCGATGCCGTTCATGGCCGCGGCCATGCCATGCTCGCGGATGCCGTAGTGGATGTAGCGGCCGGTATAGATACCAGGCGCTATGCGATCCATGCCCTTGGTGATCGTCAGGTTCGAATGCGTCAGGTCGGCGGAGCCGCCGACGGTCAGCTCGGTTGCGGCGTTGATGGCACCGAGCGCCATTTCGGAGGCTTTTCGCGTTGCGACCTTGGTCGCCTTTTCGACATGCTCCTTGCGGAAAGCGGCGAGCGCTTCGAAGACCGCGTCGGGCAGGGTGCCGGCGACCGCACTCTCGAAGGCCTGGCGCTGCGGCGAGGCGGCAAACCGCTGCTCCCAGGCGTGCCGCGCCGCTTGCCCGCGCTCGGCAATTTCGCGCCAGGCGAACAGGATGTCGTCCGGCACCTCGAACGGCGCGCAGGCCCAGCCGATGTTCTCGCGCGTCGCGGCGATCTCGGCATCGCCCAGAGGCGCGCCGTGCGTCTTTTCCGAGCCGCCCAGATTGGGCGCGCCCTTGCCGATCACCGTTCGGCAGGCGATCAGCGACGGCCGGTCCGACTGCTGCGCCGCTTCGATTGCCGCAGCGACGGCTTCCGTGTCGTGGCCGTCCACCGACTGCACATGCCATCCGGCGGCTTCGAACCGTGCCGGCTGGTCCATCGATGTCGACAGCGACGTCGGTCCATCGATCGAAATCGCATTGTCGTCCCAGAAGACGATCAGCCGGGCGAGCTTCAGGTGACCGGCAAGGTCGATCGCCTCGTGACTGATGCCTTCCTGCAGGCAGCCGTCGCCGGCGATCGCATAGGTGAAATGATCGACGAGATCGGCGCCGTGGCGGGCAGCCAGCATGCGCTCGGCCAGCGCCATGCCGACGGCGGTCGAGATGCCTTGTCCAAGCGGACCGGTCGTCGTCTCGATGCCAAGCGCATGGCCATATTCGGGATGTCCGGCGGTGCGGCTGCCCAGCTGACGAAACCGCTGCAATTGCTCGATCGGCATGTCTTCGTAGCCGAGCAGGTAGTGCAGCGCATATTGCAGCATCGAGCCGTGCCCGGCCGAAAGCACGAAGCGGTCGCGATCGGGCCAGTCGGGCACCGACGGATCGATGTTGATGAAGCGGCCGAACAGCACCGTCGCGACGTCGGCCATGCCCATCGGCATGCCCGGATGACCGGAATTGGCCTTTTGGACGCTGTCCATCGCCAGCGCGCGAATGGCGTTCGCCATGTCGCGCTCCGAGACGGCGGCGACGGGCTTCAGGGCTGCTGCTTGGCTGTTCATGGCGTCCTCCTCACGACACACGGTTCTTGCGTTCGATCAATTGCAGGATGAGCGGCGTCAGGATCAGCTGCATGGCAAGATCGAGCTTGTTGCCTGGCACCACTATGGAATTCGGCCGCGACATGAACGAGTCGTGGATCATCGAAAGCAGGTAGGGGAAATCGATGCCGCGGGGATTGGCGAAGCGGATGACCAGCATCGATTCGTCGGGCGTCGGGATCCAGCGCGCGATGAACGGGTTGGACGTGTCGACGATCGGCACACGCTGGAAGTTGATGGCGGTCTGCGAGAATTGCGGGACGATGTAGCGGACATAGTCCGGCATGCGGCGCAGGATGACGTCCATCACCGCCTCGGTGGAATAGCCGCGGGTTGCCCGGTCGCGATGGATCTTCTGGATCCATTCGAGATTGATGACCGGCACCACGCCGATCCTGAGGTCGGCATGCCTGGCCAAGTCTATCTTGTCGGTGACGACGCAGCCATGCAGGCCCTCGTAGAAGAGCAGGTCGCTCGGCGGGAATTCGCGCCATTCGGTGAATTGTCCGGGCGGCGTGCCGTACTGCTTCTCCTCGTCCTCGTCATGGATGTAGGTGCGGGTCTTTCCGGTTCCGCGGCGGCCATATTCCTCAAACACCTCTTCGAGGATTGCGAGCTCGTTGGCCTCGGCATGGAAGTGGGTGAAGTTCGGATTGCCGGCCTTCTCCTCCTCGGCCACCTTGACCTTCATCGTGGCGCGGTCGTAGCGGTGAAAGGCGTCGCCTTCGATGAAGGCGGCGTCGATGTTCTCACGCCGGAAGATCAGCTCGAAGATGCGCTTGACCGAGGTGGTGCCGGCGCCTGACGACCCGGTGATGGTGATGATGGGGTGCTTTGCCGACATGATGCTCAGGCCCTGAACAGGCCGCGGCGGCTGAACAGCGGTGCACGCTCGCCGATCGCGCTGGGCTCGGTGTGGTAGCGGGTGATGCGCGCGACCTCGCGCGCCGATCCGAACACCACGGGCACGCGCTGGTGCAGGCCCTCGGGCTCGATTTCGAGGATGCGGGTGATGGTGTCGGTGGCGGCGCCGCCTGCCTGTTCGATGAGATAGGCGATCGGGTTGGCCTCATAGACGAGGCGCAGCCGTCCCTGGCGGTAACCCTTGCGCTTGTCGCCTGGATAGAGGAACACGCCGCCGCGCATCAATATGCGGTAGCAGTCGGCGACGAGGGAGGCGATCCAGCGCATGTTGAAGTCCTTTCCGCGTGGGCCTTCAGTGCCTTCGAGGCAGTCGTCGATGTAGAGCCGCACCGCCTCGTCCCAATGCCGGTAGTTGGCGGCGTTGATGGCGAACTCCTGGGTACGCTGCGGGATGATCCGGCTCTCGTAGGCCTGGACGAAGGTGCCGAGCCTGGTCGAGAGAACGAAGACATGCGTGCCGCTGCCGAGCGACAGGACCAGTGCCAGCTGCGGCCCGTAGATGAAGAAACCGGCGCCCAGCTGCTTCACGCCCGGCTGCAAAAAAGAGGCGGCCGGATTTTCGTCCGGCGCGCCAGTTGCAGGGAGGAGCGAGAAGATCGTTCCGATCGACACGTTGGTGTCGATGTTGGAAGAGCCGTCGAGCGGGTCGATGGCGATGGCGAGAGGCGCCTGGCCGTCGAGCAGGACCGGCTGCTCCAGTTCCTCGGAGGCGTAGAGCGCGACCGGAGCGTGGCGCATGGCGTCGAGAAAGATGTCGTCGGCGAAGATGTCGAGATCCTTCTGGATGTCGCCGTCGGCATTGGCGCTGCGGGTCCCGGCAAAGGCGGTGCCGAGCACTCCCTGATTGATGGTGTTGCGGACCTTGGTGGCGGCCTGCGTCAGCTGACGGACGGTCGCGACGACTGCCGAACGCAGTTCGTCGGGCAGGCCGAGATAGGAATTCAGAAATGCGTCGAGCGTTGCCGCTGGCATCGTAACCTCCCGATCCAGCCGCAAACTCCTCCGGCCGGATTGGGGAATGAGAACAAACTGCCATGGATAAGTAAAATTCAATAACTTTACTTTCATGCTAAAAAAAATTTAGTATGGCGCATGAGAAACCTCACGCTCAAGCAATTCAAGACCGTCCAGGCCATCATCAGCCATGGAAAAATCGTTAGCGCCGCCAAGGTGTTAGGCTTGTCTCCTCCAGCGGTCACGATCCAGTTGCGGCAGGTCGAGGAGGAGTTCCAGCTGGCCTTGTTCGACCGGACGTCGGACGGCATGCGTCCGACTGCCGCAGGTCTGGCCTTCGTCGAGACGGCGCAGGCGATCGAGGAGAGGCTTCGCCTGCTCGAAGACAAGATGGATGCGATCAAGGGCGTGCGTATCGGCAGCTTGCGGCTCGGCGTCGTTTCCACCGCCAAATATTTCGCGCCGCGGCTGATGGCCGGCTTCATGAAGGAACATCCCGACATCGACATGCGGCTCGCCATCGGCAACCGCGCCGAAACCATCAACAGTCTTAAGAACCACGACATCGACATCGCGCTGATGGGACGCCCGGCGAGGGAAGTCCCGGTGCGTGCCTCGGTCTTCGGCGATCACCCGCTGGTCATCATCGCGCCGCCCGACCACCCGCTGGCGTCGGCGCGCGAGATATCCAAGGAGCGGATCTCCGAAGAGCATTTCCTCATCCGCGAGCCCGGCTCCGGCACGCGCATCTCGCTGGAAATATTCCTCAGCGACGTGCCCGGCCGCATCGACGATCTCGGCGTCGAGATGGGCTCGAACGAGACGATCAAGCAGGCGGTGATGGCCGGGCTTGGCATTGCCTTCATCTCTGCCCACACCATCGCCGCCGAAACCGAAGCCGGCCGGCTGGTCATCCTCGACGTCGTCGGCATGCCGATCCGCCGGCAATGGTTTTCGGTGATGCGCAGCGATCACGCGATCTCGCCGGCGATGGCGACGTTCCACGATTTCCTGATGCGCAAGGGCGCGATGTATCTGCCCCTGTTCGGCAAGCTCTATCCGCACGAAGGACCGAATATTGGAGGTCGCGCCTGAATTGAGGGCGGAATGCGTCGCTGGCAGCCACCTGCCAGGGCGGCTAGTTCGATTTGCCGAGAGCTTTCAGGACAAAGCGAATCTGCGTGCGCAGGCCCGCTTCGGTGTCTTCGCCGTGTTGAACGCAGTGCTCGATCAGAATCGGGTGGAAGAACGGCGTGAACGCGGCGTTGACCGCACGCGCCGCAACGCGCCGCTTCTGCCGGGTCCTCGACCTTGAGTTCGCCCGCCTCGGTCCCCTCGCGAATGATCGCCTCAAGGATTTCCAACATTCGCTCGACATGCGACTTGATGACCGCCCGATTCTCGCGCAGGGCGGCGACGATCAAGTCGTGCATGCTTCTTTCCTTGATCAATTTCGTCTTGTTGTGCTGGTGAACGGCGGTCAGGAGCCGGTCGAGTTTCTCCAAGGCCGGCGCGTTGGTGCGTGCGATCGCAACGGCGATGTCCGCGACCTCGTTCACGACCTGCCTGCAGATGGATTCGTTGATTGCATCCCTGGAGGAAAAGAAACGGTAGACGTTCGCCCGGCTCATGCCGAGTTCGGAGGCGATGTCGGCTACCGACGTCTTATGGTAGCCGATGCGGCGAAAATGCGCCTCCGCCACCTCCAGGATGCGAGCGCGCACCTCGTCGGGATCCGTTCGCGTTCCGACCGGATGATTCATGGATGTCTCCAGAACTGATGATGGATCTGCCGGGCTCGCCCTGAACGATCATTTGCAAGCGGTAAGGTCGTGCGACTGGCCCCGCGTATGTTCAGGCAAAGCCAGCGGCGAAATCTTGATCCGCCTGCTCGACAACAGGGCCCTATTCAGCAGCAATTGCCGTGTGCATTTCCAGTTCCTCCGCCGCGCCCTCACGGACCTCGTCGGCAGTCGGCTTGATGCCGAACCACGCGGCGTAGAGCGCGGGAAGGAAGAGCAGGATCAGCACCGTGCCGGCCGCCGTGCCGCCGATCAGCGTATAGGCCATCGATCCCCAGAAGACGGAGTGCGTGAGCGGGATGAAGGCCAGCACGGCGGCGAGTGCCGTCAGGATCACGGGCCTCGTGCGTTGCACCGTCGCCTCAATCACGGCGTGATAGTCATTAAGGCCGGCAGCTCGGTTCTCCTTGATCTGTTCGGTCAGGATCAGCGTGTTGCGCATCAGGATGCCGGCCAGTCCTATCATGCCCAGAATGGCGTTGAACCCGAAGGGCTGGTTGAAGGTGAGCAGCATCGGCACGACGCCGACAAGGCCAAGCGGCGCCGTCAGCATGACCATGGCCATCGTCGAGAAGGATCGCACCTGCAGCATGATAACAATCAGCATGGCGGCGATCATTGCCGGAAAGACTTTGCCCAGCGCGGTGTTGGCCTTTTCAGCCTCCTCGATCGATCCGCCCAATTCGATGCGATAGCCGGCCGGAAGGGATGCAATCAGCGGCTGAAGGGCCTTCACGATCGCCTTGGAAACCTCTGGAGGCTGAGTCGCTTCGTTGATATCCGAGCGGATCGTGATGACAGGCGTGCGATCGCGACGCTTCAGGATCGGCTCTTCCAGACGGATTTCCGAATGGCCGATCTGGTCGAGCGGAATCGGGCGACCGTCCCGGCTCATCAGGGAGAAATCCGCCAAACGCGTCGGATCCAGCCGCTCGCCGCCGGCGCTGCGTGCGACGATGGGGACGTTGCGGATGTCCTCGCGAACCTGCGTAACGGGGATGCCGGTAAGCAAGAACTGGAGTTGCTGGCCCACTTCCGCCGGCGACAGGCCGATGAGGTTCAGTCGATCCTGATCCGGGACGAAGCGGAGCACGGGTGTGCGATTGCCCCAATCGTGGTTGGCCTGACGCACGTCCGGGACGCCCCGCATGATGTCGAGGGCCTTCTCGGATATGCCGTAGAGTTGCGCGGGATCAGGTCCGATAATCCGGAACTCGACCGGGAATGGCGTGTAGGGGCCGAACACGAGTTGCGTGACGCGGACATTGGCCTCGGGTGCAAGCCCCTCTGCCACCGCCTCGCGCAGGCGGTGCTTCAACACCTCACGCGCCTCGGCGTCCGGGGTCAGCACGACGATCTTGGCGAAGGCAGGATCAGGCAGTTCCGGCGCCATTGCGAAAAAGAAGCGTGGTGCGCCCTGACCGACATAGCTCGTGACGATCTTGGCCTCGGCCTGGTCGTCCAGCCAGCCTTCGAGCTTCTCGACCGTAGCGGTCGTCGTCTCGATGCTGGTGCCTTCCGGCAGGCGAACCTCCACCAGCACTTCGGGTCGGTCGGATGTCGGGAAGAACTGCTGTTTGAGAGAGCCCATGCCGACAACGGAAAGCACGAAGGTGATGCCAACGATACCGCTGATCATGAACTTGTGGCGCACGGCGAAGGTGATGAGCCGCCGCAAGCGCCGATAATTGGGTGTGTCATAGATCGCGTGGTGGCCGCCTTCGACCGGTTTGATCGCGGGCAGCATCTTGACGCCGAGGTAAGGTGTGAAGACCACCGCGACGATCCAGGAGACGATGAGGGCGAACCCTACGACCCAAAAGATGTTGCCGGCGTATTCGCCGGCCGTCGAGCGGGCGAAGCCCACCGGCAGGAAGCCGGCGATCGTCACGAGCGTTCCGGACAGCATCGGCGCCGCAGTGTGGCTCCACGCATAGGCCGCCGCCTTGATGCGGTCCATGCCTTCTTCCATCTTCACCACCATCACCTCGATGGCAATGATGGCGTCGTCCACGAGAAGACCGAGCGCCAGGATCAGGGCGCCGAGCGTGATGCGGTCGAAGAACCGGCCGGTCTCCAGCATGATGAGGAACACGACGGCAAGCGTCAGAGGGACGGCAGCCGCCACCACGATGCCGACGCGCCAGCCGAGGCTCAACAGGCTCACCAAGAGCACCACACCGAGCGCCATCGCAAACTTCATCATGAATTCGTCGACCGCAGAGGTGATGTTGACGGCCTGGTCGGTCACCTTGTCGAGCGTCATCCCGAGAGGCAGTGTCTGTGCGATGGCTGCTGTCCTGTCCTCCAGCGCCTTGCCGAGCGCGAGACCATCCCAGCCCTCCTGCATGACAGCCGCGAGCATGATGGTGGGCTCACCCTGACGTCGAATGAGGTAGGTGGGGGGATCTTCATAGCCGCGCCGGACTTCGGCGATATCTGAGAGCTTCAGCGTCCGCCCCGCAGCGGCAATCGGCGTGTCGGCGATCGCCTGAACGCTGTCGTAAGCGCCGTCGACCCGGATGAAGACCCGCGGCCCCTTTGTGTCGATCGAGCCTGCCGGCGTGAGGCTGTTCTGCCGCTGCAAGGCGGCGACGATGTCCTGCGCCGACACGCCGAGGGTGGCCAGCTTGGCGTAGGAAAATTCGACGAATATCTGTTCGGGACGTTCACCAAGGATGTTGATCTTCTTGACGCCGGGCACGTGCAGGAGGTCTTGGCGGATCGCCTCGGCCTGTCTCGCCAACTCACGCATCGGCATGCCCTTGGCCTTCAGCGCGTAAAGGGCGAAGCTTACATCCGAATACTCGTCGTTGACGAAGGGCCCGAAGACGCCGGACGGCAGGTTGCGGGCTTCATCCCCGAGCTTCTTGCGAGCCTGGTAGAACTCCTCCTGCACGACAGATGGCGGTGTGCTGTCCTTCAGCGTGACCGTCATATACGCGTAACCCGGCCGTGTGGTCGTCTCGACCCGGTCGTACCAGGTCATCTCCTGAAGCCGCTTCTCCAACGGTTCGGCGACGAGGTCCTGCATCTCGCGCGCCGTTGCGCCCGGCCATGCCGTCGTGACCGTCAGGGTCTTGATGGTGAAGTTGGGGTCCTCCGCCCGCCCGAGCATGACGAAAGCGTAAGCGCCGGCGGCCACCAGCAGGAGGATGAAGAACAGGGTAACGGCGCGTTCGCGAACGGCGATCGCGGAGAGATTTAGGTTCATCATCATTTGCCCCTGCTTTCGGACGCAGTCCTGACGCGAGCGCCCTCCTGCAGGAGATGGGCGCCGAGCGAAACAATCGGATTGCTGGAGTTCAGTCCGGAGACCACAGCGGTTTCGCTGGTCACACGAACAAGCTTGACAGGCTGAAACTGTACGGTCGAGGTGGCGCTGTCCAGGACCCAAACGCCTGTCTTCTCGCCGTCATCGAGCACGGCTCCCAGCGGCACCTGGACTTCCCGCTGGCGTGCCTGGCCCGCAAGCCGAATGGTTACCGTCGCGCCAAGCGGTGCTGCCGCGGCCTCACCGTCGAGCACATAACGGGCCTCATAGGTACGGGTCTGGGCATCGGCGGAGTTCGATAGTTGCCGGAGATGTGCCGTGTAACGACGCCCATCGCCGCCATACACGCTGGCCTCGGCCGCCGACCCAATCGCCGGCCGGATAGTTTCGGGAAGCGCGACCACCGCTTCGCGGGAGCCGGCCTTGGCGATCCGGGCCACTGTCTGGCCGGCGGAGACGACCTGCCCCGGCTCGCCAAGCGTTTCGACCACCGTTCCATCCGCGTCGGCCAGCAGGACCGCGTAGACCGCCTCGTTCTCGGCGACCCGTGCTTCGGCTTCGGCGGCGGCGAGTTGCGCCTCGGCCGTATCAGCCGCGGCCTTCGCCTGCTCGTAGCGCTGTCGGGGGACCCATCCATCCCTGAGCAAACTGGCGTATCGCCGTTCATCCGGTTCCGTCTGAACGACTGTTGCGCGCGCTGCGGCAACGGCGTTGCGCTTCGCCGTGAGCGCGAGGCGAAGGTCGGTGTCGTCGATGCGCATCAGTGGCTGACCAGCTTTGACCTCCTGACCCACATCCACGAGCCGCTCCACGATTTTGCCGGGGACGCGAAAGCCGAGATCGCTCTGCACCCTCGCCCCGATAATACCGGTGAAGCCGCGTTCGGATCCGGTCACCGGCGCTGCCGTCACCAGTCTGACGATCGGCGGTTCCTGCCTCGGGTCGCCTACGGCGGAGGCTCCCTGCGTAGGAATGGCAAGTATGGCAAATGCCGCCGCTCCTGACATCGCGATCAGCATGCTCCCCAGTACAACAGCGGGTCTCTTTTTCACGTTCGTCGCCTCTCAAGAAAGATTGGGTTTGACCTTTACATCGGCCCGACGGACGCGAGCCCAGCACGCAGGCTGCCGTCTGCAAGGCGGGTCGGTGCATTGGCATCGGCGCGCATGCCTGTCTCGGACGACACCGTCACCTCCTCGCCGGACCGCGAGAACGCGTAGAGCGGGCCGCGGTGGCCGGGCATCGAAAATGCCACGGAGTCGCCGTCGGCGAGGCCCATGACGACGCGCTGCGGATCGCCGCCGGTCTTCGGCGCGAAGGTGGCGGTGACCTCCAGGAGGTCGCCCTCGGCCGGGACGTAATAGACGACCATGTCGAGGTGGCCCTCGTGCAGGCTGCCGGCTTCGATCGGGCTTCCTATGGTGGCTTCCTCGGCAAACGCCGGGGCGGCAAGAAACAGCGTGGCCAAAACCGAGGCGCTCAGGGTGTTGCGAATCATCTCGTATCTCCTTCGTTTTAGATTTCGTTCGAACTCTATAACTAAGTTAGATTACGAATGCAATCTAAAAAATGGAAATTTTTGATGCATGTGAGTCCCATGGCGCATCGCGCAGACAGAATGGAGGGCTGCCCGATTGACGCGCTCGGTTCGGATGCCGCCGGGCAGGGCGCCGACGTGAGGCATCATTCGAGGCCGGGGATCAGGGAATACTCTGGAATGCTCGATAGCTGGGTTGGCGAGGGCAGGGCAAGGAGCCCAACTGCAAGGCCATTCTCTCGACAACGGCCGGCGCGGTGCTCCTCTCGCGACCGTCAACGACGAGCGGCTGTCGAAGCGGTTCCCGCAAGCGGCCGTCGAGCACGCGCTGATGGGGTCGGCATGGCCACGGGCTAGCGTACCCGCGGTTACGCTGCGGGCCGCTGACTGCGCTTCTGCTAGCCTAAAATTGGTTCGGCGACAGCCTCTTCGAGGCCAGTTGCCGCTTGGGCGGCAAGACCGCGGGCCGCTGCTTGTGAATCGTAGAATTCCTCAAGCGCATAGACCTTGCCCCACCGCAGCGTGAACACGTGGAGACCGCTGTTGATGTAGGAGGCGTCGCCGTTGAGCAGCGTCGCGGTGCCGTCCCACTGGGCAAATACGGTGGTGTGCCACGGCCAGCCCTTCACCCAGACGTGGTTGACCGTGAGATGAAGATTGGGCAGGACGCGGCCGAGGCGCTCAAACCAGCGGCGCACGGCCTGCTTGTCGTGGCGCTCACCACCAAGCGCATGGTCACCGGAAACGCGGTGATGGACATGCGGCACGAGTGCTTTCACCGCCTCGTCCCAGCGATGGTTGTTGACGTGGTCGAAGCTCTGCCGGATCGATTTCTCGACGATATGACTGTATAGCATTTGACCTCTCCTCCAAATTGGATTGCGTTCGTACTCTATATCTGTTATAGATGTCGAACACAAGCTAATTTAAGGAGGTCTACATGCGTGTGAGTCGCATTCAGGCGGCGGAAAACCGCGAAACCGTGATCAATGTGGCAAGCCGGCTTTTTCGGGAGCGCGGCTTTGACGGCATCGGCCTCAAAGACCTGATGCAGGCTGCCGGGCTGACCCAGGGCGCGTTCTACAAGCAGTTCGCCTCCAAGGACGATCTGGCGGTGCAGGCGTCGAGGCGGGCGATGGAGAGCGCCACGCTGCGGTGGTCGGCCGCGACTGCGGCAAAATCCGAGGATCCGCTTGGCGCGGTGATCGCATTCTACCTCAGCATGGGCCATCGCGGAGAAAAGATGGACGGCTGCCCGATTGTCGCGCTCGGCTCGGATGCCGCCAGACAGGGCAGCGAGGTGAAAGCGTCGTTCGAAGCCGGGATCAAGGAGCATCTCGAAATCCTCGGCCGTTTCATTGCCGACGCCAAAGCTGAGGAGCCCGACAGAAAGGCCATGGCAATTCTCTCGACGATGGTCGGCGCGCTGATGCTGTCGCGCGTCGTCAACGATCCGGATCTCGCCCAGGCCTTCCTGGACGCGGCGACCGGACAGGTTCGCGAAGCAGCCGCCACTTGAACGGCGTGCGCAGCGCTGGCGACGCAGCCAACTCGATAGGAAAGCAGATGCGACGGATTGTTGTTACAGGCATGGGAGCCGTCACGCCCCTTGCTGCCGATGTCGAAGCGTCGTGGTCGCGGCTGCTGGCCGGTCGCTCGGGCATCCGCAGGCTTCCGGACGCTATGGTGGCAGACCTCCCGGCCAAGATCGGCGGGGTGGTTCCCTCGCCGGAAGACGATCCGGAGGCTGGTTTCGATCCGGATACCGTCCTGGCTGCGAAGGACCAGCGCAAGGTAGACCGGTTCATCATCTTCGGGCTCGCCGCTGCACAAGAGGCCCTCGCGCAAGCAGGGTGGGCGCCCGTCTCGGAAGCGGATCGCCTGCGCACGGCCACGATCATCGCCTCCGGCATCGGCGGCTTCCCCGCCATCACCGAGGCGGTGCGCACGGTCGACCAGCGCGGCGTCCGCCGCCTCTCGCCGTTTACGGTGCCGTCCTTTCTGGTGAACCTCGCGGCGGGCCACATCTCGATCCGCCATGGCTTCAAGGGGCCACTCGGCGCGCCGGTGACGGCGTGCGCGGCCGGCATCCAGGCGATCGGCGATGCGGCCCGCCTCATCCGCGCCAACGAAGCCGATATCGCCGTGTGCGGCGGGACGGAAGCCTGCATGAACATCGTCAGTCTTGGTGGTTTTGCTGCAGCACGATCTCTTTCGACCGGCTTCAGCTGGGCGCCGGCTCAGGCGTCACGGCCTTTCGACGTGTCGCGGGACGGCTTCGTCATGGGCGAAGGAGCCGGCGTGCTGGTCATCGAGGAATTGAGCCACGCGCTGGCGCGCGGCGCGAAACCGGTCGCCGAGTTCGTCGGCTACGGCACGACGGCGGATGCGCATCACGTCACCTCCGGTCCCGAGGATGGCGACGGGGCGCGCCGAGCCATGCAGATCGCGCTGGCCCAGGCCGGCATTTCGCCGCGTGAGGTTCGCCACCTCAATGCTCACGCGACCTCGACGCCGGTCGGTGATCTCGGGGAAATGGCGGCGATCAAAACACTCTTCGGCGCAGATTCCACCATCGCCGTCAGCGCAACCAAATCGGCGACCGGACATTTGCTCGGAGCCGCCGGCGGGCTTGGAGCCATCTTCGCAATCCTGGCGCTCAGGGATCAGGTGGCGCCGCCAACCCTCAATCTGGGCGCGCCGGATCCAGCCGGCGACGGCATCGACTTCGTCGCAAACCAGGCCCGGCCGATGACAATGGACTACGCGATCTCAAACGGCTTCGGCTTTGGCGGCGTCAACGCCAGCGCGCTGTTCCGGCGCTGGACCGATGAACTCGTCGGTGCGAACGCCAGAGGCGCTCATAACTGACGCCTCCGACCTTTCGTGCTTCCCCCACGCCAATCCAAAATCAGTCCAACCCCAGAGAAAGAGATGATTTCCATGAACAAGACCAATCCTGGCATCGCCCTGGTGACGGGGGCGTCCTCCGGCATCGGGCGCGCAACGGCCATAGCCTTGCAAAACGCCGGTTTTCGCGTGTTCGGCACCAGCCGTCGCGCAGCCGCCAAAAACTCCGACGGCCTGTCCATGCTGGCCTGTGACGTGACCGATGACGCGTCGGTGGCGAAACTGGTCGATGACGTGCTGGCCGAGACCGGGCGCATCGATCTGCTTGTCAACAATGCCGGCATGGGTCTGTTTGGTGGCGCGGAAGAGTCGTCAATGGTCCAGGCTCAGGCACTGTTCGATGTGAACGTCTTCGGCGTGCTCCGCGTGACCAACGCGGTCCTGCCGATAATGCGCCGTCAAGGCAAGGGTAGAATCGTCAATCTGAGTTCGGTGCAGGGGTTCATCCCAGCTCCCTATTTCGCACTTTATGCGTCGACCAAACATGCCATCGAAGGCTATTCCGAATCGCTCGACCATGAACTGCGCCCGTTCGGGATTCGCGTTGCATTGGTCGAACCCGCTTATACCCGCACGTCGTTTGAAGATAATCTCGCCAAGCCGGACCAGTTGCTTGATATCTATGACGCTGCGCGCGTTGGCATGAACGCAATCGTGCGGAAAGCAATGGAAAAAGGCGATTCGCCCGAATTGGTCGCCAAGACCGTTTTGGCGGCTGCGACCGATCCCGTTCCGAAGAGGCGCTATGCCGCGGGAAAAATGGCGCGCCAGGTCAGTCTCCTGCGCCGTTTCGTCCCCGCATCCGCATTCGACAAGAGCCTGCGCAAGCAGAACGGGCTGCCGGTCTGAGGACATGGAAGACACCCCGTGAAGATCGGAATCATCGACGCCGGAAACGTCGGCGGCGCATTGGCGCAACGCCACCTGAAGCAATTGCCTAGAACAACGCCCGGTGGTTGTTGGTGTTAGATAAGCGATATGTTATATTGCGGTGCGAAAGAGCGGGGGCACGTCCTTTCACACCCGTAAGCGATCTGTATGTGCGACCCTGCAGACTGGTCGGTATCACTGAAACTCCCGGGCATGGGGTTCGGGATTCGATGGGGGTTATGGGGCAATGCTTTATACGCTGGTTATGATGGTCTGCTTGACGGATGTGCCGCAGACCTGTGAACAACGCGAACAGATGGTGGACGGCCTGGCGATGAACCCAGGGACCGCCTTCATGCAGGCGCAGCCGCTGGTAGCCCAGTGGATCGAGACGCATCCCGGTTATTTCGTGCAGCGCTGGCGCGTGCTGCCCGGCCGGGGAACGTAAGATCCGTTGCGGAAATAGAGGGTCTACTTCTTCGCTGCGAGGGTTTCCGAGACGGCCTTGGACAATTGATAAAGCCGCTGCTCGATGATCGTCGGCACTTCACAGACGTAAGTCAGTGATTGGACGCGTTCATTGAAAATTCGCGTTGCGAATTTCAGCTGCTCGGTTCGCCGTTCGATGTCGTCGGGATCCGCATCCGGCTTTGCCCGCAGCGCATCGACGTTGGACGCTGCCTTGCGCAGGGCGGCGGCCATTTCGAGCTGCTTGTGGGCGTAACGGGAAATGCCTGAGATCACCTGCGAACGCTCGGCGTCCATGTGATCGAACATGCCTTGCACCAGCATCGCCATTTTCGGCGCAAGCTGCTCGGCCGGCAGCGAGGCGGCGAAATCCTTGATCTTCTTTTGGGCTTCGGCGATCGGCATCCGCCGGGCCGCCACCTCCTCGACCAGGGTGGAGACGGCAGGGTCCTTCGAAAAGTCCTTCGCCGCTGGCGGAAGCTCCGGCCCGTTCCAGATCTGGCCGAGCGAGAGTTGCGGTACCTTGCGCTGTATGCAGGGCCAGTCCGGATCGGTATTCGCCGCCCTGGCGTTCACGCTCGGCGTGAGCATGGCAACCGCAGCCAGGCTGCGAACAAGGCTCATTCGTGCCATCAGCCATTTCCTCCGGTGTCTTGTTTGCGGGTCACCAGGCCGCGCGAAGGGTCGTAGGCGATGATGGCGGCGGCAAGGAACAGAACAGTGCAGCCGGCAACGACGCCCAGCGACAGCCACTCGATCTGGCCGTAGAAGGCGAAGCGGATCAGTTCGACGGCATAGGTGAACGGATTGGCGAGGCAGATCTTGTGCAGCAGCGGGCTCGCCTCCTGGATGCGCCACAACGGATAGAGCGCCGGAGAGGCGAAATAGCCGGGAAAGATGACGAAGTTCATGATGCCGGCGAAATTTTCGAGCTGCTTGATCATCGACGACAAAAGCATGCCGAGCGCGCAAAGCATCATTCCCGACAGGAACAGCGCCGGCAGCACCATGAGATAGCCGATCGGCGGCGCCTTGACGCCCCAGAACCAGGCAACGATCAGGAACGCATAGACCTGCGCGATCGATACGGAGACGCCGGCGAGCATCTTCGACACCAGCAGGAACCAGCGCGGGAAGGGGCTGACCAGCAAGGTGCGCATGTTGCCCATCTCGCGGTCATAAACCATCGACAGCGAAGACTGCATGCCTGAGAACAACAGGATCATGCCGCACAGCCCCGGCGTGATGTAGACCTCGTAGAGCACGTAGGTCTTGTAGGGCGGGATGATCGACACGCCGAGCACCTGCCGGAATCCGGCGGCAAAGATGAACAGCCAGATGAGCGGCCGAACCAGCGAGGATATGAAGCGCTCGCGCTGGTGCAGGAAGCGCAGGCATTCCCGCAGGACGACGCCCTTGAGGCAAATGAGATAGTGGCGCAGGCCGAATTTTTCGAACTTCGCCGGGATGATGCCGGCGACTTTTTCGGGCATTGAAGGAGCGCTCATGGCGATATCCCCGCGGTGCCGGCCGCCTCGATGCGGCTGAGCCTGGAAAAGGCGTCGCGGATCGAGCCGGCGCCGCTCGTCCTGACGACATCGGCCACCTTGCCCTTGGCGACCAGTTCGCCCTGCCGCAGCACGACGACATGGTCGCCGTCGTCAACCTCGTCGATCAGATGCGTTGCCCACAGCACGCCGATGCCCTCGGTTTCGACGAGCTTGCGGATGGTGGCGAGAATGCCGGCGCGCGACTGGATGTCGAGACCGACCGTCGCCTCGTCGAGCAGCAGCAGCGACGGGCGGTGGAGCAGCGCCCTGGCGATCTCGATGCGCCGCATCTGGCCGCCGGAAAGGCTGCGTGCCTTGTCATGCTGACGGCCCGGCATGTCGACGATATCGAGCAGCGCGGCAATGCGCTGCCGGGCCTCGCGTCCGCCGATGCCATGCAGGGCGGCGTGGTAGGAGAGGTTCTGGTAGACGCTGAGATCGAGGTCGAGCGTGCGCGCCTGGAACACGATGCCGACCCGCCTGAGCGCCTCGCCGGAGGCGCGGCTGACGTCATGGCCGAAGATGCGGATCGATCCGCGGCGCGTGTCGTAAAGATAACTGATCAGCGAGAACAGCGTCGTCTTGCCGGCGCCGTTTAGACCGAGAAGAACGGTGAACGTCGCCGGCGCGATCGAGAACGAGACGTCGTTGAGCGCCGGCTTCGAACCATAGGAATGGCTGACGGCGGCGACGTCGAGCGCCGCCACCTGATCTCCCGGTCCGCTTGTCCTCACATGCTGCACGCCGGCTGGCTCCCTTGTCGTCGACAACAGTTTGGCCCAAGTCTAGCCCACGGGGCGCGATCGCGCAGGTCCTGCTTTTCAAACCTTACTTGATCGTGATCGTGCCCTTCATGCCCTTGTCGGCGAGGTCGGGCACCGACCATGTGTAGATGCCGGGCCTCACGGTGGTGAACTGTACCTGGATGGTGCCGTCGGCGTCGAATTCGAGCCATGCGGGTGCGCCGTTCATGTGCACCTCGAGGTCATTGATGACGATCTGGTTGTTCCACACATTGCGGAACAGGTCGGTGTGGAATTTGTACTCCAGCCCGCCCGCCGCGGTGATCTTCCAGCGATAGCCCTGGCCGGCGATCAGCTCAAAATCCTTCTGGTTGGCGGTGAACTGGTCTTCCTTGCTGCCGAGGATAAGTTCCGGCATGTCCTTGCTGGCCCGGGTCGCCTTCTCGGCTTTCGGGCTGGCCTCCGTGCTGGCCGCTCCGGCGGCGGCGTCATCGTCATCGCCGTCCTGCGCCCAGACCTGGCCTTGGGTGAGCGCCATGCCCACCAGCGCGGCGAAAGCGACTGCCCGAAATTTCCGCATGATTTCCTGCCCTTCTGCTGTTTTTCTGCCTGCTTGATTCACTTGGTTTATTCAATGGTTCATTTGGCGGAGTCATTTGGGCGAGACGACGACGCCCCACGGCAGCGCGCCGACGGTCACCGACTGCACCGGCTCGTCGGTCGCCACGTCGATGAAGGTGATGTCGTTCGACACGCCGTTGGTCGAGATGATGGTCTTCTGGTCCGGGGTGAAGGCGAGCTGCCAGACGCGTTGGCCGACCAGCACGTATTTCTCGACCTCGTATGTCTGTGTGTTGACCACCGCGACGCGGTTGGCCGGCCCGAGCGCCACATAGGCTTTCTTGCCGTCGGCGGTGATGCGCACACCGACCGGCTGGATGGATTCGGGCCTCAGGCCGGCAACCTCGAAGGTGATCTTCTGGACGACTTCGCGCGTTTGATTGTCGATCACCGAAACCGTGCCACCGATCTCGGCGCTCACCCAGGCCTGCTTGCCGTCGGGGGTGAACTCGACGAAGCGCGGACGCGCGTCAACCAGCACGTTGTCGGTGATCTCGTGCGACGACGTATCGATGAAATGCGCCATGTTCGTCGTTTCCGACGTGTTGACCATGGTCTTGCCGTCCGGGCTGACACCCATGCCCTCCGGTTCGACGCCGACCGGGATTTCCGCCAGCACCTTCTTACCCTCGATGTCGATGACGGTGACGAGATTGTCGTCCTCATTGGCGACATAGAGCGTCTTGCCGTCAGGCGACAGCACGAACAGCTCCGGGTCGGGCCCGGAAGGCAAGGTATCGACGATCTCCAGCGACGCCGTGTCGATGACCTCGATCGAATCATCGTCGCTGGCGCAGAGATAGATGTGCTTGCCGTCGTGGGAGATGGTGATGCCGCGCGGACGCTGCCCGACATTGACGGTCTTCACCACCTGCATCGTCGCGGTGTCGACCACGGTCATCGTGTTGTCTTTCTCGTTGGAGACATAGGCCATGTAGGCCGACGCCGGACCGGCCATGAAGCCGGTCGCAACGATGGCGAGTGCGCAAGCTCGTCTCTGCACCGAAATTCCTCCCAATCTTTTCTACTTAAGCACGCATTTTGTTTCCGGCTCGTCGACCCCGAGCGTATCGAGCTCCGACAGCTGGTGCAAAAATCCCTCCTGCGGCGATGTCGAGACGACCGACCTGGTGTCGCCGAGGAAGATCGGCTGCCGCAACTGCTGGTTCCATTTGCGGAAGGTCAGTTTCTGCCCCTTGAAGGCGGCGATCGAAAAATCGTCGGAGCGGATGAAATCGGCCATCTTGCGCGGGTCGGCGCCCTGCGTGCGGGTCGCCGCCTCACCGAGGATGCGCACCGCGGTCCACGCCGCCATGTCCTTCGACACCATGCGGCGGCCGTTTGCCTTGGCGAAGCGGTTCTGGATCTGGGTGCCGCCCCATTGCTCGCTGGCCGGATGCCAGGCCGACGGGGTGAGGCCGGCGGTGCCGGCGACCGGCCGCGGAATCCAGGTGCGGAACGGAACGTAGGTGCCGAACACCTCGCTCTCGTCGGCGACCAGCAGCACATCGTGCTCCGGCAGGTCCTGGGTGAAGACAGGCATCTGCCGCTGGATCTGGACGACACCGGAATCGGTCCGCCGCGCCGTGCCGGTATCCTCGAACAGCTTTTCGCCGACGATCTCGCCGCCGAAGCGCGTCGCCGCCCGGCGCAGCGCCTCGGCAAAAAGCTGGTCGCGCTCGTGCGAGCCGTAGATCAGCACCCAGCGCCGCCATTGCTTCCAGATCAGATATTGCGCCAGCCCGTCGGCCAGCATGCTGCGCGTCGGGATGGTGTGGAAGATGCTGGCGCGGCATTCCTCCTCGCGAAGACTGTCGTCGGTGGCGCCGGCGTTGAAGATCAAAACGCCGTTGTCGCGGGCAAGATCGGCGATCGACAGCAACTGCCTGGCCGAGAGGTCTGCGACCACATAGCGGTTGCCTTTGGCGATCATCTCCTGGAAATTCGGGACGACATCGGCATCCGGCTTCACCTCGGTTACGTCGAGGCTGAATTTCTGGCCGAGGAAGCTGCCGGTCGTGTTGTTGTCGGCAATCGCCACATTGCCGCCGGCGACACCTTCATCGCGCGGCGGGACGTCGAGCACCGACAAGGCCAGTTGCGGCGCATAGGCGCGCAAATAGCCTATCTTGATCTCGGTCAGCTTTTTTTCCGGCTTGGCCGTTGCGGTCGGTTGCTTGCCCGTCGCTTCCTGGGCGAGCGCGCCCGCAATGTTGACGGTCAGGGAAAAAAAGCACAAAAAGGCCGCCAGAGTGCCCGGCACTGCGCTCGTCATCGATAAAATTACCCGTTCTTGCGCTAAAGTCCGATTGTTGTCGGAGCGGCGCGAAGTCAAGGTGCCCGTGATGAGCTTAGCTGACCCGCAAATTTTATCAAACCCTGAAAGTGGACTTCTCACGTCTGCTTTAGTGCCATGCCTGCTCGCCCGAACGGCGACCGAGCGGATTTCGGTATTCGGGCCCAAAAGCGTCCTTTTCCTCATGCCGGAGAAAGTCCGTCAATGACCAGAATGCTGGCCAGCGTCACCGGCGTCGACGAGGCGGAGATCGCGCTTTCTGGCGGCGTCGACATCGTCGACCTGAAGGATCCGAAGGCGGGAGCGCTGGGCGCGGTGTCCACGCAGACCATCCGCCGGACGATTTCGCTGATCGCCGGCCGGGCGCCGGTCAGCGCGGTCTGCGGCGACCTGCCGATGGAGCCGGAGACGATCCGCGCCAGGGCCGAAGAGATCACTGCCGCCGGCGCCGATTACGTCAAGATAGGTTTGTTTCCGTCGGCAAATGTTGCGGCTTGTGCGGCGGCGCTCGCGCCGCTCGCCGCGCGAACGAAACTGATCGCCGTGCTTTTCGCCGACCTGACGCCGGATTTCGAGCTTCTGCCGATGCTTGCCGAACATCGCTTCCATGGCGCCATGGTCGACACGGCCAACAAGGCCAACGGGCGGCTGCTCGACCATCTGCCGCCCGAGCGTATCCCGGGATTCATCGATCGAGCGAAATCGCTCGGCCTCATGGTTGGGCTGAGCGGATCGCTGGAAGCCCCTGATATTCCGAGGCTGCTGCCCTTCGGTCCCGATTTTCTCGGCTTTCGCGGGGCGCTGTGCGGCGATTCCGGCCGCGTGGGTTCGATCAGCGCCGAGGCGGTTGCGCAGATCCGCGAACTGATCCCGGAAGCATCCCGGGCCGGCGGCGCGTCGAGCGTCGACTACCGTCTGCTGGCGGCGAGGGGCTATTCGCCGGGCACCGACCCGACATTGGGCACCGACAAGATCTTCGTGCGGGACTTTGTCCTGCCGGTCCAGATCGGCGCCTACAGTTTTGAGCACGGCCATACCCAAAAAGTGCGTTTCGACGTGACCGCTGACGTACTGCAAGTCACCGACCATCCCGAAGACATGCGCCATGTCTTCTCCTACGACATCATCATGGACGGCATTCGCACCATCGTTGCGCGGGGCCACATCCAGCTCAGCGAGGCCCTGGCCGAGCAGGTGGCGACCTACATCCTGGAGAACCCGCGTGTCGTGCGGGTCACGGTAAGGGTGGAAAAACTCGAGCTCGGCCCAGGCGGCGTCGGCGTCGAGATTGAACGCAAGCGCCAATCGGCAGGCCGCGGCGTTGCCTCCGGCCCTGCCGGGCGAAAAGACCAAGGCGCCGTTTCCCGGCCGCGACAGGAAAGGCCCGAGGCCATCAGGCGAGCCGCCGTCAAGCCGTCCGTCGTCAAGCTTGGCGGCAGCACCGTCCATGCGGCGGAACTGGAAAGCTGGATCGCGGCGCTGGCGGGCTCCCAGTTGCCGATCGTCATCGTGCCCGGCGGCGGCCTGTTCGCCGACCAGGTGCGCGAGACGCAGATTTACATGGATTTTTCCGACACCGCCGCCCACGCCATGGCGATCCTCGCCATGGAGCAGTTCGCCCAGGTCATCCTCGACCGCGATGAAAGGCTGGCGCCGGCACGGTCGCTGGAAGAAATGCGGCGGGCGCTGGACGCGGGGAAAATCCCGGTGTGGCTGCCGTCGTCATTGGCGCTGCCGGCGCCGGACATTCCGGCGTCCTGGGATGTTACCTCCGATTCGCTTGCCGCCTGGCTTGCCGGCAAGCTCGGCGCGAACGCGCTGCTCTTGATCAAGCAGACCGGCGCCTTCTCCGGCAGCGACACGATCGACAGCCTGGCGGTCAGAGGCATCGTCGACGCCGGGTTCGCCGCCACGCTGCCCGACGGTGTCGATGTCCATCTCGCCGGCCCGAAAGATGTCGCCGAGGCCGGGGCGCTGCTCGCGGCGGGCAATCTGCCCGGCATTGCAATCGCGGCTTCGATCCGGTCGGCAAGAAAAGCAGGGTAGGCGATGGCGATGCTGCATACGCCGCGCTGGGCATGGGTTTTGACCGGTTCCGGTCATTTTTTTACGGAGAGTTTTGCACTCATCCACCAGATCGAGCATTGCGATGTCTTTGTGTCGAAAGCCGCCAACGAAGTGCTGCGCATGTACAAGCTCAAGCTCGATTTCCCGGAGACGACGCGCGTGCTGCACGACAAGACGGCGAGCGCGATCCCGGTCGGTGAATTCTATCACGGCGTCTATCATACGGTGGTGGTGGCGCCGGCCAGCTCCAACACGGTCGCCAAATGCGTGCACGGCATTTCCGACACGCTCGCCACCAACGTCTTTGCCCAGGCCGGAAAATGCCGGGTGCCGGCCATCGTCTTTGCCTGCGACACCGCGCCGGAACTCGAAACCATGGCGCCGCATGGGCTGGTCAAGGTCTATCCGCGCAGCATCGACCTCGAGAATACCAACCAGCTGAAGAGTTTTGAGCGAACCCAGGTGGTCGAGTCGCTTGCCGATCTCGAAGCCTCGGTCAGGCGGCGCCACGCCGAACTCGCAAGCCATGGCTGAGCGGCTGGTCTTTCTTACCGGCCATCTGGCAAAAGTCCGGCTGGAAAGGCTGCTGGCCGGACTGGGCGAAACCGAATTTGCCTGGGAGATCATCGACATCGGCGTCAAGGTCGCGGCGCTGATGAGCGAAGACATCATCAAGCGGCGGCTTACCTTGGCAGGCGCCGCCGATCGCGTCATCCTGCCAGGCCGCTATCGCGGCGACATCGAGCATCTGTCGGAGCATTTCGGCGTGCCCTTCGTGCGCGGGCCCGACGAGATCGCCGATCTGCCGGCCTTTCTCGGCCGGACGGGCGAGGCGCCTGACCTTTCGCGTCACGACATGCGCATCTTCGCCGAAATCGTCGATGCGCCAATGCTGTCGGTCGAGGCGCTGGTGGCGAGAGCACGGACGCTGGCCGCGGCCGGCGCCGACGTCATCGATCTCGGCTGCCTGCCGGAAACACCGTTTCCGTTGCTGGACGAGGCGGTGCGCGAACTGAAGGCACAGGGATATCTGGTCAGCGTCGATTCCGCCAGGTCAGACGAACTGTCGATCGGCGCAGGCGCCGGTGCGGATTTTCTTCTCAGCCTCGATGAGAACACGCTGCCGTTGGCCCTGGACCACAAGGCCGTGCCAGTGCTGATCCCGTCCACGCCCGGCGACCTGGATTCGCTCGGACGGGCCATCGAAGCGGCGCAAAAGGCCGGCATCGCCTTCCTCGCCGATCCGGTGCTCGACCCGATCCATTTCGGCTTTGCCGCCTCACTCGCGCGTTTCATCGAGGCGCGCCGCCGCTGGCCCGAGGTCGAGCTGCTGATGGGCACCGGCAATCTCACCGAATTGACCGACGCCGACAGTTCCGGCGTTACCGCGGTTCTGGCCGGGCTCTGCTCGGAACTTCAGATCCGAAACGTGCTTGCCGTGCACGTCAGCCCGCACACGCTGCGAACCATCGAGGAGCACGACATTGCCCGCCGCATCCTGTTTGCCGCCAAGAGTGACGGTGCGCTGCCGCGAAGTTACCATCCAGGGCTGCTGCAGGTTCACGACCGCAAGCCGTTCACCGCCTCGACCGAGGATATCGCAGCACTGGCGGCGGAGGTGCGCGACACCAACTTCCGCATTATGACCGCCGAGGACGGCATCCATGTTTTCAACGGCAAGGGGCACGCGGTTGCCACCGATGCGTTCGAACTCTTTGCCGGGCTTGGCGTTGAGGCGGATGGAGCACACGCGTTCTATCTCGGCGCCGAACTGATGAAGTCCGAGATCGCGTGGCGCCTCGGCAAGCGCTATGTGCAGGACGAGCCGCTCGCATGGGGCGTTGCCGCGCCGGCTCCCGAAACCGACCGCAGCCGTCTTGCGGAACCGGGCCACACGCTCCGCGCGAAGAAAGAGCGCTAAACCATGCCGTTCATTCGCGAATCGATCATCACTACGGTCAACAAAGCCGGCGACGTCCACATCGCGCCGATCGGCATCATCGCCGAGGAGGACGGCTGGGTCATCGCGCCGTTCCGGCCGTCCATCACGCTCGACAATCTCGCCGAAGTGCCGTTCGCCATTGCCAATTACACCGATGACGTCCGCATCTTTGCCGGCTGCCTGACTGGCCGCAAGCATTGGCCGACCGTTGCCGTCGACGGGTTTCCAGTGCCGCGTCTCGCAGCGGCGCTCGCGCATTCGGTCCTCGAAGTCGAAAGCGTCGACGACGATGCCATGCGGCCTCGCCATTTCTGCCGCGTGGTGCAGGAGGAAACGCATGCGCCGTTCACCGGCTTCAACCGCGCCAAGGCGGCGGTGCTGGAACTGGCCATCCTGGTCAGCCGGCTCGGCATGCTGCCGCGCGACAAGATCGAGGCGGAAATCGCCTACCTTTCGATTGCCATCGAAAAGACTGCGGGCGAGGGCGAGAAAGAAGCCTGGGGCTGGCTGATGCAGCGTGTTTGCGATCACCTCGCGGCCGAGGATGCCAGCGGCGAGGATGCGCGGGGGTGAACCGGATATGCTGAACCAGGGTAAGCGTCCGGGCTGACGCGTTTTAGCATGGTACGCGGTGGCGGTGGCGCTGATCTCAAACGGCGGTGTTCGATCCTTTTGCGGGCATTGAGCCCGGTATGCACGATGACTGGAGTGGGCCGGAAGGAGACGTTCAGCTTCTGGCTACGGATCTTCTAGGGCGGACATTCAGCTCACAATGGGCATCGTCGTGATCTGCCCCTAACCGGCCATTCCCGAGCCGAAATGTTGCTCAAAAGCTGACGTTCGGCGGAACCGGTATTCCTGACCCTGACCGGACCTTCCTGCCGCCAATAAGCATCTCGGAAACGAACGTTCAGCCGAACCAGCACTCATGACCCAAGCCAGGCCTTCCTGTTTTGTTGGAAGAAGGTCTGGAAAGGGGTGAATTGCGACACCGCGCGAGGTCAGCGGCGTGTACCAGATCGGCGATGTGTAGGCTCGCTCGGTGATCGTCATTGCTGTCCCCGGCAGAGAGTCGACCCCATATCGCTTGGCATCGTAGGCAGTCCGGCGCGGCGTCGGGATCTCGATCACTCGGTCGCAGTAGAGGGCGGGCAACCTCGGGTCGAACTCCGGGTCTTTCCACACCTTGATGAGCTCGGGCGCGCCGATCGTATTCGTCCAGGTCGCATTCTCCACATCGACGGTGCTGCCTACCGAACGAAATTTGCCGTCGCCGCCTGGCTTGCGGTCGCCCGACCATGCGACGTCGTAGATTTTCTCGTGCAGATTGCCATTCTTGTCGAGCCAACCTTTGACGATCTGGTAGCGGTCAAGGTTGGCGCGATGCGTTCGGCCGGCGGCACGCAGTCCGGGCCGCCGTCCTTCGTCACCCTCGCGACAAAGTCGCGGACGGCCGACTTCGCCACGCCTTCGTTCCGGGAGGGAAGCGGGTCCGGCATTATGCGGCCGCCCCATGGGCGTGGCCCTCATGGCTGTGCCTGCGCAGCCGGAACGCCAGCCCGACCAGCATCACGCCGAAGACGATGGCATAGGCGCCGATGACCCAGAGCAGACCGAGCGCCCCGGCGCCCGGAGCTATCGCGATGATCGCGCCGACCAGCACGGATAGCGCTCCCGCCGCGACCAGCCACCACTCGTTGTCGATCTCCTTCCTGAGCCGGATCGCGCCGATGATCTGCATGACGCCGGTGGCGATCATCCAGCCGGCTATAAACAAGACAAGCACGATCGCGGTCATGCCCGGCAAGGCCATCGCGACCAGACCCGCAAGGATGCCGAGCACGCCGACCAGCGCCATCCACCATCGCGGCGCCGGCGCCCCGCCCTTGATGGCTGCAATGAGCGCCAGCACGCCGTCGACGAGCGCATAGGCGCCGTAGAGCACGACGAGCGTCACAAGCGAGATACCCGGCCAGATGAAGGTCAGCACGCCGAACAGAATCCCACAGATGCCGCGCAGCAGGATCAGCCACCAGTTCCGCGCCAGCGCATGAAGCATCATTCTGCCGGCTATTGGCCCGGCTGGACGTGTCGTGCTCATTGTTCACCTCCGTTCAGTTGCGATCGGTCGATGCGCCGGCGTAGCAGGTATGCTCGTCGCCCGCAGCGTGGTTTAGTGCTCGCTTGTGCTGGCCTCTGCCAGTGCCTTCAACGCGTCGTGACCTGACGTTGACTAGCTGGGCGGCTTTCCCCCGCCGCGATCAAGCCACGCGGAGACGACGAACAATCCTGCGCTTGGTCACGGACTTTTTCAACGGTATCGGCGGATAGTGTTGAAGAAGTTGGCGATGAAGCCGTGGATCCACTCGCACCGAAGCGTCTTGATTAAGGTCGACGCGACCTCCTCGCCCTAAGTGGCTCGGATGGGTGTCCCGAGGGTGCATATCTTGGCCAATTTCCTGAGGTTCTGGGCGATGGCTGCAAGGTGGAACTCATCGCGGGCACCACAGGGGCCGCGCAATCGCAATCGATCGAGCTTCAGGATGCGCTTGAGGTGCGCGACAGCATCTCCACCTTCTTCCGCTGATAGCGTGAGATCTGGTAGGCGTCGGTCTTGGCGATGTCGCGGGCCATGTCGCGCGCGCCCTCATAGATCGAGCGCAGCACCTTGCGCGCCGGCTCCTTCGGGCAACAGCGGGGCTTCAGGGCACAGGCGTCGCAATCCAGCTTGCTGGCGCGATGCACCGGCCGGCTCGATCGCGCCAATTCGCGACATTCAGGGCGCTTCTCCACAGCGGACCTTGCGCAGCGGCCGGAGTCGACCACCCTTTGCAGCCATCCAGCGCGGACCAGCGCCTTTTTGCCACTATCTGTGGCGCGCGGCCGGGCAGCGCCATTTCATGACCTATGCAGCCATCCGCTCGGAAGTCAGGTTCTTTGGCCAGAGCGGACGTAGGAACCGACCTGTCCGCGTAGCTGCGAGGGACCAAAAGGCGTGCAATGGGGTCGCGGCATGGCCGGCGTTCAAGTGCTTCGGGACGAGGATCTTTGGGTCCTGATTGTCGTCACACGAGAAGGTGGCGTGGAGGAGGAGGGCGTGGGGCGCTCCTTTACGCAGCTTGCAACGTTTTGTGCCGGAGTATAAGCTTCATCTAAAGTTATAATTGGCTGATTTCCCGCAGTCGGGCTGGGGGATCACCGCACCGCACCTGTGGAGGCGTGGTGCTTATGGGGCACGCATGGAGCAGGTGCAGCGGAAGCTCGCCGTTATCCTTGCCGCCGACGTGGTCGGTTACTCTCGCTTGGTCGAGGAGGCAGAGGAAGCAACGCTAGCGCTCCTCCATTCGTACCTGGAAATCGTACATCGCCTCGTCGCACTCCATCAGGGCCGAGTCTTCGGCAGAGCGGGCGACAGCTTTGTCGCTGAATTTCCCAGCCCCGTAGAGGCTTCCCGCTGCGCGCTGGAGATCCAATCAAGTCTGACGCGCGAAAATGCACAGTTGGAAGAGCGCCGCCGCATGCTCCTGCGTATCGGAATCCATCTGGGCGACGTTGTAGTCGAAGGCGACAGTCTGCAGGGCGACGGCGTGAATATCGCATCCCGGCTTCAGGCTCAGGCCAGCCCGGGGACTGTCTTGATTTCGAGCGATGTCTACCGCCAGGTGCGGAACAAGCTTGAAGTCGGATTTCTTGACCTCGGTCGCCGGAAACTGAAAAACATCGCCGAGCCGATGCAGGTTTATCAGGTGCTGATGGAGCGCCCGCGGCTGATCGGCAGACTTCGCACGCGTCGGGCCGTCCGGCGGGCAGCCGCTGTCGGCGCGGTACTGGCCGCGGTTGCGGCAATAGCCGTGCCGCTACTGTTATTTCGCCCGCAAGTCTTTGATTCATTTGGCGTCATGAGGCCGCAGGCTTCGCGGCCCGACCGCCCTTCAATCGCAGTCCTGCCGCTACAAAATATTGGAGGAAATCCCGATTATGATTACTTCAGTTCCGGTCTAACGAACGACCTGACCACCGACCTTGCGAAGTTCAAGAACCTGTTCGTCGTAGCGAACAACTCTGCCAACGCCTACAAGGATAGGACGGCAACGACCCAAGAGATTAGCCACGCGCTTGGCGTGCGCTATATCCTTGAGGGAAGCGTGCAACGTGATGCCGACCGCCTCCGCGTCAACGCGCAGCTTATCGATGCCACGACAGGAGAACATATCTGGGCCGAACGCTACAGCCGCAATATGACAGAATTGTTTTCCGTTCAGGATGATATATTGCAGCATATTGTTTCATCTCTCTCCGTTGAGGTGCGCTTCGCGGAGGAAGAGCAAGCAATGGAGAAGGAAACTTCGAACCTGCTTGCTAAAGATTACTATTGGAAAGGCCGCGAATATTTAGACGAATACACGAAGGAATCTATAGATAATGCGCAGGATATGTTCGAAAAGGCATTAGCCTTGGATGAGCACTATTGGCATGCGCTCAGCGACCTGGCCTACGTGCATCTGGTTCGATACCAGGAGCTTTGGAGTCAGGATCCCGATCGGGACCTTGCAATTGCGAACGACATGGCATTCCGCGCGATGCAGGCTGCGAGGGACGACTATTACAACATCTGGGGCTACGCAATGGTTCTTCACGCTCGCGCAGGCGCCGCCGAGCAGAAGGGATTAAAAGAGAAGAGCGACCAACTCCTGCGCGATGCGATCGCGACCTACGACTTGGCGATCAAATCGAACCAGAGCGACCCAGGGCTGCTCGTCATGCACGCGGACCTCCTCGCATATCAAGGAGAAGCGGCCGCTCGACGAGGTGTCGAGCAAATTCATCGCGCAATGGAGATCAACCCGTTCCATCCTGAATGGTATCTCTGGTCGTTGGGCGCGGCATTGTTTCACGCACACGAATACGACGAAGCGGTGGCCACGTTTTTGCGGATGAAGGACCCTCAGCCGCGCGTGCACCTGCATTTAGCCGCCTGTTATGCGCGGTTGAGCGAGACCGCTGCGGATAAGGACAAACCTACCCTTCTCGACCAGGCGCGTAAGGAGCTTTCGACATTCCGTCAGTTGAGCCCGGACTGGACCATGGAGCGGGAGCAACGGGAAAAGTTCTCGTCTCAAGAGGCCAAGGAGCACTGGATCCGCGCTTTGCAAATAGCCGGCGCCTAGCGGCCCTCAGGTCACCCCCAAGACCGTGTGCAACCGCGCGCGGAGGCCAGCTCGCAAACATTCACTCGTAAGTGGAGAGGACCAATGGCGAAAGCAAAAGCAAAACCCGATAGAAGCAGCCAGGCACTCGAGCACTATAGACAGGGGCGGGAGTTCCTGAACCGGCATACTCGCGAATCGATGCAGATGGCGCAGGAACAGTTTGAGCGTGCGTTAGAGGTGAAACCGGATTTTTGGCAGGCCCTTGGCGATATCGCTTATGTGCATCTTGTCCGATATCAGGACCTTTTGAGCGATCATCCCGATGAGCAGCTGCGTCTTGCTGATCAAAAAGCCCTGAGGGCTAAGAACGAAAATCCCCGTGATTACTACAATCTCTGGGGCTATGCCATGGTCCTTCATGCCAAGGCGGGTCTCGCTGAATTTCATGGCCGGGCAGAGGAGAGCAATGAGCTTCTCTGCGAGGCAATTGCTACTTACGACCAAGCGCTTAAGTTGAACAAAAACAGCGGCCCCGCGGACCCAGGGTTGCTCGTCCTCCATGCCGATCTTCTGGCTTATCTGGGTAGGGCCGAAGCGCTGCGAGCGGCCGGACAGATCCGTCGGGCGATGCGGATGAATGCCGGTCACCCGGAATGGTATTTCTGGTGTTTGGGCGCGGCCTATTTCCATGCGCGTGACTACAGCCAGTCGGTAACGTCCCTTTTGAGTATGAAAGAACCGGAGCCGCGCGTACCCTTGCACCTGGCCGCCAGCTATGCGCGCCTGAGCGAGACGGTCGAAGATCCCGAGAAGAAGAAGTTTCTCAACCTTGCCCAACACGAACTTGAGGAAGCCCAGCAGATGACGCCCGGTTGGACGCTGGACCGCGAGCGCAAGGAGAAATTTGCGATTGCCGAGGACAAGCAGCATTGGATTGGAGCTTTGGAGCTTGCGGGCGCTCAGTGAGGGCTACGGTGTATAGCATCCATTTGCATATAGCTGTGTCGACCGACGCTTACGGTAGGTATCCGACTGCGGAAAATCCGCCATAGCCGAATAGCGGGCAAACCTACTGGGCCGGCTGGCGCCGATCTCCCACAGCTGCTGTCTCATCTGCTTCGTTTCGCGACTTTCACGCTGGCACAAGCTATGACCGGCGCGGGTCATGGGCGTGAGTTCAGCCGAGGGCGAACGAACTTTCACAACGGGTCGACTCGAGCCTTTGCGCGAAGGTCAGCTTCGGAGAAGCGCCGGGAATGTCAAGAAATGGCGCACCCGCGACCTCCCGAATGGTCGCCAACAATGTCTGCTTTCAGGCAGTGGCAATGGTCACCTCAATGGCCGATATCAGGCGCGGACCGGACATGCGCCGAGCGGATGCCGAACGTCAGCTTTCCACCCTGTTGCGAGCTTGCGCGCGGTCCGATTTTGGATGCGCTGGTACGGGTTGAGATCTTTCAAGCCGGGCCAATTCCACGGCGGTATCTCATCTCCCCAATTGATCGGATGGCCATCATAGAGCACCTACGATTGAGATCCCGCCAGCAGCGCCACCGCTGACGCGGGCGCCACGCTACTGGCTTCGCTGCGAACGGTGTCATCTGCGGGGATGATTTCGGCGAAATCGACGAAGCGGCGTTCCATGCGTTCGGCTAGCCGCCTGATCTGCCAGCGGCCGATTCCGGCGCCGACGATCGGCGCATCCTGGGCAACGGCCCCGGCAACCAGGGACCCGGCAACCAGGGACGCTGCGTCGTGGATCTTGCGCAATTGCTGTTCGCTGAACCAGCGCGCGATTTCATGCCATTCCGGCAGGGTCAGCTCGGCGGCGTCGCGCCCGATCATGCGCGCCAGCCGCGCGATCGAGCCATCGACGGTCTTTTCCTTGCCGTCGGCGGAAGCGTGCCTGTCGTCCTTTTCGTCGAGCACCCCGAGGATCCGGTGCGCATCGGTGATCGAGGCGAAATACTCGTTCATCAGCGGTGTCAGCCTGCCGCGGACGGGGGCCGACGAGGCGACGCCGAACAGGAACGTCCTGGTGAAGCCGGTATAGACCAGTTCGCCGCTCAGCAGCCGTCCGGCATCGGTGTAGCCGTCATTGGCGACGGCGCCATTTCTAATGGCGATGATGTCGGTGGTGGTCGATCCCATGTCGACGAACAGGGCATCGCCGGCGAGTTTCGCCACCAATGACGCTGTCGCATGCCAGTTGGCAGAGGCGACGTCGGCGCTCAGCCGCGCTGCCTGCTCGACCCCGACAAATCCGGACGGTCCGGCATAGATCAAGTTTTCGCCTGGGACCCGCGTTGAAATCTCATCCAGCAAGGCCGCGACGCCGGCATCGCGGGACGGAAAGATATCAGCCAGTTCGCCGGTCATGGTGAATGCGTTGAGATCGGCGCCGGCATAGATCGGGGCCGTTTCCTCGAATGCCGAAGTCAGGGTATGGAGCCCTAGCCAAAGCGGCGTGGCGATCGTTACAGCCTCGACGATGCGGCCGTCTTGCGCACGCGTCACCTTCAGATGGGCGCCGCCAATATCGAAGCCGGCAACGATGCTCTTTCTTTTTTCCACGCTTCAAGCTTTCATCAGAGTTGGTCAGGGGCAGTTGGTCAGCGAGAAAAAAGAACGTTGCGTATCATCCCGGTTCTCGACCTGAAAGGCGGCGAGGTGGTGCGCGCCCAGCAAGGAAAACGCGATCGCTACAGGCCGATCGTCACGCCGCTCAGCCAAACTTCCGATGTCGTTGCGGTCGCTGAGGGTCTGCGCCGGCTTTACCCTTTTCCGACCTTCTATATCGCCGATCTCGATGCCATCGAAGGCGGAACGCCAAACAGTGCCGCGCTTGCCCGGCTGGAGGCGATGGCGGAGCCGCCCGAGCTTTGGGTCGATGCCGGTTTCGCCGACGAGAAAACACTTTCGGCAGCACTTGCCGAACCTTGGCTTTGCCCGGTCGTGGGATCCGAATCGCAGCAGGACGAAGCGCTATTGCGGCGTTTTTGCGGTCATCCGGAGCTTATCCTGTCGCTGGATTTCTTCGACGATGGGTTTCGCGGTCCGGCATCAGTTCTCGACGAGCCGGCGCTTTGGCCGCAAAAGGTGATCGTCATGACATTGGCCAAGGTCGGCTCCGCCTCCGGTCCCGATTTCACGCGGCTCGAGGCGATCAAGGCGAAGGCTGGAAGCCGCTCCGTTATCGCGGCCGGCGGGGTGCGCAACGAGGCTGACATTCGCGCCCTTTCATCGCTCGGTATCGCCGCGGCGCTGGTTGCGACCTCGCTGCATGACGGCACGCTCACGCCGGGGCACCTCGCAACGCTTGGCGCCTGACATTCGCGGCAACCTCGAACTTCGGTCTCGGAAACCGTGCCTTGGATCTAGAGCGGCGAACTCTCAAGTCGATCGTCTCGCCGCTCTATCTCTTTGCTGGAGCATCGGATTTCCCAAAACCGGTTCCCAACCCTCGGGTCAATTCCGAGGGCAGGTTTTGGGGTCCGATGCTCTAAAGGCCCAGAAGCTTTTTCAGGCGACGCAACAGACCATCCGGCTCCGCGGAGGGTTTTGCCTGTGCGGGGCTGTCTCTTGTCTAAGCCGCGAACGGATGCTTCACCTGATCCCGCTTGGCCGTGGCCTCGGCGGCGGTTGGCGTTCCCGAGACCGCGCGCTGGATGGCTTCTTTCGTCGCTTCATAATTGTATTTCTGGATCTTGGCGTCGTCGGCGGCGTCCCAATGGATGAAAACGCCGACGCAGATGAACAGATCGTCCGCCTCGTTGGCGGGAATGATGTCCTCGGCGACGGCATCCTGCACGGCCTTGGCGACCGCATGCTGGGCCGGGCCGAACATCTGCACGGCCTGCTTGGCGCCCTTGATCGTGACCTTGTTGAACATCACGGTGTTGGGCTTGCACTGAAGATTGGGCGCGATCACCGCCAAAAGGGAGGTAAAGCCGTCCTTGTTGTTGGTCAGCGCGTTGCAAAATGCTGTTTCGACTGCGCTCCCCCGTGGGCCGATGAGCAGGTCGACATGCGCCACTTCGTTGCCGTCTCCTACCAGCGATTCACCGACCATTACTTTCGAGATCTTTGCCATGCCAATTTTCCTCCAAGACACAGTTAATGGTGTCCAAAGACGCCGCAAACCGAGCGAGCGCTCGATGGACAGCTATCCTTGTTGGCAGCGCCCGGGGATCCGGACCGGTTGGCTGGATAGCCGCGGAAGCCCAGCTTCCGCTCCTGAAAGTCAACCACCAACGTTGCGATTATGCAAGCTGAACGCCGAGAGTGTGGACTAAAAGAGTAGCCACGGTCAGGTCGGCCGAGGTGCCGGGGTTGACGCTGTTCGCTTTCAGCCGGCGGTCCAACTCCATGAGCAGACGAATGCGTGACGTCTCGTCGTCATTGCCATGCAGCGCCGCTTCAACGGCAAGAGCTTCTTGCCGCGCCTGATTTGCGGCTTCAGCGCCATGGTTGCGCACCACATGACTGTCCGGGAAGCCGGCGAGAAACGCCATATAGGCGAACACCGTTGGCCACATGCCGCCTTCGCCGCGCGCCAAGGCGGCTTGCAGAGCCGCAAGCCCGACGCCGAACACGTCGCCGAAACCGGTAGCATACTGGCGGGCGATCATATCGCGGTCGGCCGCCTCCCGCATGGCGTCGAGCAGATGAACCTTCGGCTCCTGCCGCACATCGTTCGCCGCCTCTCCGAGGCCGCCCGGCGCGGCGGCGACGATCGCCTCGAACACCGCCCTGGTATCGTCCATGCTCATCGCGCGCAGCACCGCGTCGAGATTGTCACGCAGGCGATTGTCAGGCAGTCGATTGTCGGGCAGTTGGGCGCCCGCCATTTCAGCGGCGCATAGCAGGGGCCCTGCCAGAAGGATAATACCGAGATTGGTATTGGTCTGGACCGCCAGGCGTGTCGCGCGGACCGCTTCCAGCATGCGCCGTCCGACCGGCAGGCGCGGATCGGTCAGCGGGACGGACGAGACCTCGGCGCTGGTCATGAACTGGGCGGCGGACATGCCGTGCCCGTCGGCGAACAGATGGACGTTGCCCGGTTTCAGCGCCTCGATCTCCATCCGGCAGGCGTCCTTGTAGGCAGCCCGGAGGCGTTCTCGCGAATGCGCCATGCCGTCGGTCACGAATTCGCCGGCGCGGTGAGGCGGTAGGGTCGCGACGCCGCCGCCTCTGGGTGATCAGCTGGGCGATCAGCCAGGAATTTCAGCAGGGCGTCGGCAATCGCATCGGCGATGTTGACCGCGACCACCGATTGAAGCCCGGACCAGGCGGGCATGCTGTTGACCTCCAGCACCAACAGCTTGCCGTCTGCCGCCGGCACGATATCGACGCCGGCGAAATCCGCTGAGATAGCGGCGGCGGCGGCCCGTGCCAGCGCCGCCAGTTCGGTTTCGCCATGCAGCGAAACCTGCCCCGAAACCAGTTCGGGCACCGCCCCGCGATTGACGTTGGTGATCCAGTCGTCGCCACGGCGGCTCATCATCGCCAAAACCTCGCCGGCGCAGACGAAAACGCGAAAATCGCGGAAAGGAGGGCCGGGGCGCGGCACGTAATGCTGGAGATAGTAGACGCCGTCCACTTCTTCTTCGGCGGGGAGATCGGACAGTGTTTCGATCAGCCGGATGCCGCGGCCCTGGGCGCCGAAAAGCGGTTTTAGCACCAGCGGCGTGAACGGCAGTTCGCGTCTGGCGACCGCTTCGGCCATGGCAAGACCCTCGACCGCGAATGTCGGCGGCGTCGGCACACCGGCATTCTTCAGGAGGAAGGTCGTCATCGACTTGTCGACGCAGCGTTCTATCGCCTGCGCGGAATTCCACACCGGAATGGAAAGCTTGCCGAATGCGTGCAGCACGCCGAGACGCCGGGTGACCGCTTCGAACGATCCGGCGGCGATCGAACGGACAAGCACGGCGTCGGGCAGCGCGCCATCGAAGCCGGGGATCGACAGTCCGCTCGGGCTGCCGGTGTCGAACGCGATTGCCGCCAGCGGCACGGTTGCGACCACGGCGCCACGCCGCTCCAGCCTTGCCGCCAGGCCCTTGGAGCGGGCGTCCGAGACGTCGCTGACGATCAGGATGCGAGGGATCATGTCAGGCCTTGGATACCGGTATTTCGCGTTGTCGCGCCTCGATGGGTGAGGGATGCAGCGCGGCGGCCCGGCAGGCGGATGACAGACGGTTCCATTTGCAGCGCCATGGTCTAGCCGAGGCTCCGTTCGAGCATCTGCAGATCACGCTCGCCGGCGCGGAACGTATCGCCGGTCTCGATCGCCGTGACGATCACTTCGGCCGGGCTGAACAGCAGCGGATCGATGGCATAGAAATCTCCCTTGAACCGCTTGAAGACTTCGGCGAAGGGGTGGCCGTGGTCGCGCGAGGCGTGGCTCGGCAACCGCTCCGCGAGCTCGCTGGCGTCTTTCGCCGAGCCTTTTACGAACAGCTGGACGCTGCCGCCATAGATGATGGCGTCGTTGGTCCTGCCCATGGCGGTCAGGAAATCCGGATGCGGGGCGGGGATAGGCGCCGTGCCGATGCCGTCGACAACGTTGTCCAGCGGAAACTTGAGATCGTTGGTCTTGTGCAGGGCAACCTCGAGCGCGCGCGCAACGATCTGCACGCCGCCCGCCAGGCTTTGTGTCGGCGCATAGAGGAAGGTGAGCTTTTCGGGTGCCAGTCCGGTTGCCCTGCCGACCTTCTCGACGATCGCCTGGGGCGGCGGTTTGGCGGTCTCCAGGATCAGCACGGCGGACGACGCGGTATCGCGATAGGAAAGTGTTTCGAACAGCGGTTCGACGCGGGCGAGCGCCCGCGCCGGTCCCGATCCCATGGCAAAATAATCCTGGCTCGACAGGTTCCAGCCCGCATACTGGCTGCCCAGGCAGGCAAGCACCGGCTGCGACGACCGCACTTCGATGGTGAACGGCCATTTTGGCGACCCACGGTCCATGCACACCGAAATGCTGCCGAGGCCGCCCATCGCGGCTTCCGCCATGCGCAGCCCGGCCTCGACGCCGCCGGCGGCCTTGGCGCCGGCGTCGATCAGGCGCTCGCCCAAAGGCCCGGTGGAAACGCCGATACGCAGGCGTTCGGCGTCGCCGATCATGCCGTCGATGATGCGCTGCGCATTGTCGTTGAGGAATGCCGAACCGTTTTTCATGCCCGGTCTCCTTCCCATTGGTGTTGCAATCGGCTGGCTTGTCCCTTGATCAGCCGCCTGGTCAGATCGGCGCTCGGACCGCGCGCGAAGATGGTGCAGACCGGATCGCCGGCGATCAGCCGGGTGCCGGGCGACTGATGGTCGGCAGTCCATTCAGGCCAGGCAATCGATGGAAAGCGGGCGATCGGCGCCGCCGCATAGGTCACCATCGACGCCATCGAATCGACGAAGCGCGGCAGGCGGTATTTCTTGCCCGCCGCGGCGCGCAGATGCGCTTCGATCAGTGGCGCGTCGGCATCGTCGAAAATGTCGAGCGTGGCGCCGGGCCGCGGATTGATCTCGATGAGCTTGTAGCCATCCGGCCCGCGAATGAAATCGGCGCTGCACAATCCAACCAGGCCGGCGCGGCGCGCCAGACCTGAAAGCCAGCCGCGGATCATCGCCGCCTGGCTGCGATCGAAGCGTCTCAACCGCACGGCGCCGCCATAGCGATAGGGCGCTGCCGGGGCAGGCGACGCCCATTGTTGGCTGAAGCCGACGATGTCAGCGCTTTGGCCGTCGCCGACGAACAGGGCCGAGACACTGCGGCCGGCAATGAAACGCTGGAAATAGCGGCCGCCAGGAGCCTGACACTGTAAAATCGGGGTTTCTCCAGCGGCCCGTCTGATATGCGCGCCGCCGGCGCCGCCTGCGGTCTTCACCACCCAGTTCTCCGGATCGGGCGGCGGGTCCCATTGGAAATCCGGATGCGGAATGCCGAGTTCGGCGCAATCGGCGGCCAGCAATTGCGGGTCCTTGATCCAGCGGATCGCGGCGCCGCTGTTGCCGGCGAGCGGAAAATGGCGCGCGATCTCGTCGACGGTCTCCGTCATCCGCTCGAAGCCCGAACCCAGGACGATGGCGACCGGCTGGTCGTCTCCGGCCAGGTGCCGAAGCGTCTCGATGATGCGCTCGCCGTCGATGCCGCCTTGCAGGTCGCCCGGCAGCGTCGTCGCGCGCTCGGCAAGCGCGATCGTGTCGGTATCGCAAAAGAAATCGGCGACCAGCGGACGATAGCCGGCGCGGCGCGCGGCGGCAGCCAGCGCCCGGCCTGAAATAGCCGCGATCAGCAGAGTTCCGGCGTTATTTGGCGGTCTCGCGTGCAAGGGAAAATGCTTCCTGGAAATCGAGCGTGATGGTTTTTTCGGATTCGATCATTCTTTTGAAGAGGCCGAATTCGACCTTGTATTTCACGTTGCCGATGGCGAGCGGACCAATGCCGACAGCTTTTGCCGCTTCGAGCGGATCGCCATTGGCATTGACGGCCACGCCCTCGATGCCGGCCGGCGGGACCGCGTTGACGTCGGCGGCAATGAGCAGGCCGTCGCCTTTCAACTGGGCTTTCGAGACCACCTGGACGCCGGCCTTGGCGCACGCCAGGATCACCTCGCTCGCCTCGATCAGCTTCGTCTTGCGGGCGTCGCTCGATCCGTCAGCCGCATCGACGGCGATGTTGAACCGGCTCTTGATCTCGGCCGCGATCTGCTTGACCCTTTCGATGCCGTCATGGCCGACCAGCGTCACCCCCGCGCCTTCCCTGGCGGCGATGACGGCGGTGCAGAAGCCGACGACGCCGGTGGCGCCGAAGACAGCGATCCTGGTGTCTTTCAGCCCGCGCTCGAATTTCTTCTCCAGCGCTTTTTCGACCTTGGCCACCATCGCCGCCGCCGTGGTGAACGAGCCGGCCGGATCGGCAAATACCGAAACCTGGAAAGGCGGCACCATCGCTTTTCGCGCTGCGTCGAACATGTCGAGCGCCAGCGAGGCATCCTTGCCGGCGATAAAAATGCCGGTATCGACGCCCGCATCGGGCGGGCGCGAGAAGATCGCGTCCTGCACGAGGCCTGTCACCTCTCCCAGGTTTACATCGACATAGGGGACGACGGCGTCGAAACCTGCATCGAGCGCCATGTTCACGTCGAAAGGGCTCATATGCTTCAACGGCGTCAGCATGTGCAGGATGTGTTTGCGGGCCATTTCTCGCCTTTCTTCTTGAACCTGATGGTGTTGCCCAGCCGTCAGCTGCCGACGAGATCCAGTCTGGTCGAACTGATCTTCGCGCCGGAATTCCTGCCCTTGACGATCCTGATCTCGATGCCGTCCTCAACTGTCTGCTGAACCGCGCTGACGAAGCTGACTGCAGCGTCTTGCGATGGGGCGAAGGCAAACCCTGTCGGCCCCCACGAACTCTGGCCGATGCCGACGGCGCCTGCTTCGTTGAGAGCGTGGGCAACGCTCTCGACCCGCCTGGAGGTGAACACGCCGCCTTGCGCCGGGGCGAAATGGGTGCCGATCAGCATCTGGATGGCGGCGACGGCGGCGCCGAAGGCTGGCAGGTCGTGCTCGACGAGAGCCGGCATGATGCCCATCAGCACCCGCCGGCAGATCTCACCGCTGCCGGATGCCGGGAACGGCGGCAGCGAACGAAACGCCGCGATCTCGGCATCGCCATGCAGTCCATGCCCGCCATGGTCGAGGATCAGGATGACGCGCCACTCTTCCGGGAACGGCAGTCGCGCCACGACCGGAGGCGGCCTGCCGCTGTCGTCCTTGCCGGCGTCGACAATGACGCCACCGCTTTCGAAGCTGGCGATGCCGATGCCGGATCGTCCGCCGCGATCGAGCAGGGTCGCATCGCTGCCGATATCGAGCGGCAGTTTGTGGAGCGTGCGCAGCGCCGCGGCGACGGCAAGGGCGATCTGCGTGCCGGAGCCCAGGCCGGCATGGCTCGGGATCGACTGTTCGATCACCAGACGGTGCTGACCGCGAATGCCGAGATGGCTGCAGAGCGTCGCCAGATGTTCGCCGGCGCGCCGGCTCTCGGCGCCTCCGACGATGGTCTCGCTGGACCGTGACAGGGTGACTGTTGTTTCGGGTTCGCTCAGCGGCAGCCCGACGCTGCCAAAGCGACGCCCGGTATCGCCATTGAGATCGAGGAAGCCAAGATGCAGGCGGGCGGGCACTTGTAAGGTGACAGAATTCGACATCTACCCCCCGATGGGTGCATCATAGACGCATCATGGAAGTTTAGGTGCCCGTCGCCATGATAGCTGTTTTCGTCGAAGGGGCAAGCCGCAGAGAGTGCATTCGTTTTATCTTCTTTTGGCTCGGCGCGAGAACGGACCGGGCAATTCGCGGAGGTCGAGATGAACGAGACGCCGAGGGAAAAGGTCTATTCGGAAGCCGAGATTGCCGACCGGCTCGAGAAGGAACTGCCGAAATGGTATTACGAGAACGGCTGGATCCGGCGCAAATACAAGACCCACAGCTGGAAATCGACACTGATGGTCATCAACACGGTCGGCCATCTCGCCGAGGCGGCATGGCACCACCCCGACATCACGGCGTCCTATGCCTGGGTCGAGGTGCGCCTGATGAACCATGCGGCCAAGGGCATCACCGACAAAGACTTCGAGCTGGCCAAAAAGATCGAGGATGTCGTCCAGTGGCAGCCGGCCCGAGAAGGCGGCGCGCTGGAAGGCACTCCGCCGACCGATCAGCGCTTCGCTTACATCAAATATGATTAAGCGCGGTCGGAATTTGTTGATGGCGTAAGAAAACATTCGCTAATCTGCTGACAGGCGGGGTTCACGGCCAATCCAGTTTCGTCTAGGATCGGGCTGGCACCAGAAAGTAGCGTAGTGAATGGCGGTTGCTTGGATCGGCAACCGGGAAACGCTGGTCGAGCGCGCGGCCGCACATGCCGCCGCGCTGTTGGGGTCAAGCCGGTGCCCGGTTTTCAGCCTGGATACGGATATACACGGCACCAGGGCGGCGATCGCGCTGGCTGAGCGGGTTGGCGCGGCATATGATCATGCCCATGGCGCGGCAGTTTCCCGAGAGGCCGCCCTTTTTACCGACAAAGGCGCGATGACCGTCGCGCCCGGCGAGACGCGCCGGCGCGCCGACGTCGTGGTGATCGTCGGCGAACTCCCGCAGATCCACCATCAATTTGTCGGCGAGCTTGCCGAGACGGTTCCCGATCTCTCGGCCAAGAATCAGCGCGAGATCTTTCTGGTCGGGTCGAACGAAACGTCTGCGCCGCGGTTGAGCAACGGGCGGACGGCGACGCTGCTGTCCTGCGGCGAGGCAGGCCTCGGCGCGACGCTGGCGGCACTGAGGGCGCAGTGGAGGGGGCGCCAGACATCGCAGCCGGTGTCGAATTTCGACGATTTCGCCAAAGCCCTGGAGGCTGCGCATTTTCCCGTCTTCCTGTTTTCAGGCGACGCAACAGACGGGCTGGCGCTGGAGATGCTGCAAGGGCTGATCACCGATCTCAACCGCAAATCACGCGCATCCGGCCTGCATCTGCCGGCGAGGGAGAACGGATGGGGAAGCGCGCTCGCCTCGACCTGGATGACCGGTTTTCCGCTGCGCACCGGCTTTGCGCGCGGCTTCCCGGAGTTCGATCCCTGGCGTTACGATGTCGCGCGCATGATCGCTGCCGGCGAAGCCGACCTGCACCTGCGGATTTCGTCCTCGATTGGCCAGCCGCAGAAGAAAAGGAACCGCATGGCGCTGATCGCCCTGGCGAAAACGCATGAGCCGGTGGCGGGTGCTGCGGTCACCATCGCCATCGGCGAAGCGGGCGTCGATCATCAGGCGGTGGTCTATTCCAGCCGCACCGGATCGCTGCGGTCGGTCGACGCGCGCGCGGCGTCCGAACTGCCCTCCGCTGCGACCGTTGTCCGGTTGGTTGCCAGTCATGTCTCCGCCGAGGCGGCGTTGCCATGCTGACGAAAATCGCCGGCGGCGACATCATCGATCCGGTCAACAGCCGTCTCGGCAAGGGCGACCTGTGGATCAGCGACGACAAGATCGTTGCGGCGCCGGCGGGTGGCGCTGCCGACCGGACCATCGACGCTGACGGCTGCATCGTCATGGCGGGCGCCATCGACATCCATTCCCACATCGGCGGCGGCAACGTGAATACGGCACGGCTGCTGCTGCCGGAGCAGCACGCCGCGCACCAGGCGCGGCCGGCGGCGACGCCGCTCTCCAATGCCGGCTGGTCGACTTTCCAGACCGGCTGCCTTTACGCCAAGATGGGTTTCACCACGGTGGTCGAGCCGGCGATGTCGCCGGGAGCCGCGCTTCACACCCATCTCGAACTGGCCGACATCCCGATCATCGACAAGGCGACGCTCGCCATTCTCGGCAACGACGATTTCCTGCTGTCGATGATCCGCGACGACGCCTCCTCGCAAATGATCGAGGACTATGTCGCCTGGACGGTCGCCTCGACGCGGGCGCTTGGGGTCAAGGTGATCAATGCCGGCGCGGCGGCCGCCTTCAAGGAAAACGTCCGCACCTTCTCGCTGGACGACTTGGTGCCTTCCTATGGCGTCAGCTCGCGCAAGATCGTCAAGACGCTGCAGGCCGCCGTCGCCAGTCTCGGCATCCCGCATCCGCTGCATGTCCATTGCAACAATCTGGGCAGCCCCGGATCGGCGGACACGGCGGCCGCGACGATCGCGGCGGCGGAAGGATTGCCGCTGCACCTCGCCCATCTCCAGTTCTATGGCTACGGCACGGAAGGCAAGCGCAGGTTTTCCTCGGCCGCGGCGCGCCTTGCCGAACTGGTCAACGCGACGCCGGAAGTCACCATCGATATCGGCCAGGTGATGTTCGGCCAGACAGTCACCATCTCCTCAGACGTCATGCGGCAGTTTTCGGCGCGTGGCAGTGCGCAGCCGAAGAAGTCCGTCATTCATGACGGCGACGGCAATGGCGGCGGCATCGTGCCCTACCGCTATGGCAAGGATTTCTATGGCACGATGCAGTGGGCGATCGGGCTTGAGCTTTTTCTCCTGATCGACGATCCGTGGCGTGTCTTCTTCACCACCGATCATCCCAACGGCGCGCCCTTTACCGCCTATCCGGCCCTGTTCGAGTTGCTGATGAGCCGGGAAGCGCGCACCGAAATGATCGCCGGACTTTCACCTTCCGCCATGGCGCTCTCCACGCTGGCGGCGATCGACCGCGAATACAATTTCGAGGAAATCGCCATCATGACGCGCGCGGCCCCGGCCAGGCTGCTCGGGCTGACGGACCGCGGCCATCTCGGCGCCGGCGCGACAGCCGACATCGCTGTCTACCGCAGGGACCAAAACATCGCGAAAATGCTGGGGCAGGCGGCGTATGTCTTCAAGGACGGCGATCTCGTCGTGCAGGACGGAGAGATCACCCACTACCGCTGGGGCAAGGCGCTCAGGCTCAATCCGTCGCCGGACAAGGCGATGCTGCGGCGCCTGGAGGATTATCACCAGCAGCGCTACGGCCTGTCGCTGGACTGGTTCGATTTCCCGGATTCGGCGGTCGCGCGCGAACACCCATTCGGCGAGGTGGCATGCCGAACGTGAGCGTAAATGGCATAGTGATCGACGATACCTTTGCCGAGGCCTTCGGCATGCGCGCGACCGCCATCATCATCACCGCGCCGAACCGGAAATGGGCGCGCCAGGCGGCGATCACCATGACCGGCTTCGCCACCTCGGTGATCGGCTGCGGCTGCGAAGCGGCAATCGATGTCGAGCTGCCGCCATCGGCGACACCGGATGGCCGGCCCGGCTGCCGGGTGATGATCTTTGCGATGGGAACAGACGAGCTGCAGAAACAACTGCTCAATCGCGTCGGCCAGTGCGTTTTGACCTCGCCGGGTTCGGCCTGCTTCGCCGGACTGGAGGGCAGCGCCGCGTTGAAGCTCGGTTCGGCGCTGCGTTATTTCGGCGACGGCTGGCAGATCTCCAAGAAAATCGGCGGCAGGCATTTTTGGCGCGTTCCGGTCATGGACGGCGAATTCCTGTGCGAAGCAACGACCGGGCTGACCAAGGCTGCCGTCGGCGGCGGCAATTTCTTCGTCATGGCTGAAACCAGCGCCAGGGCCTTGCTCGCCGCCGAGGCCGCGGTTGCCGCGATCGGCCTGGTGCCGGGCGCGATCGTGCCGTTTCCGGGCGGCATTGCCCGTTCGGGTTCCAAGATCGGCGGTAAATACAAGGGCATGATCGCCTCGGCCAACGAAGCCTACGCGCCGACACTGCGCGGTGTCGTCAGGAGTGAGCTCGGCGCCGACATCAACGCCGTCCTGGAAATCGTCATCGACGGCGAGACCAACGATGCCGTTGCCGCGGCGATGAAGGCCGGCATCAAGGCCGTCATCGAGCTCGGGCCGAAGCGAGGCGCGGTTCGCATCAGCGCCGGCAATTACGGCGGCAAGCTCGGCAAGTTCATCTATTCGCTGAAGGATATGCTGCCGTGAAAGCGCTGACCTTCACCCTAGTCGCCGAGCCGCCCGAGCGCCTTGACCTGTCGCTGCTGACGGCGGAGCGGCTTGCCGGGATCGAAAGGCGCGATTTCGAAAAAATCCGGATCGGCATGTCGAAACATCGATCGAAGGTCGGCGATATTTTTCGCGTCGCCGGCAACGATCTGCTGGACATCGTCTTCGAAGGCGGCAGCGCGCGCCTCGACCGGGTGGCGGAAGGCATGCGGGGCGGTTCGGTTCACGTCGTCGGCGATGCCGGCGCCCAGGCCGGGCGCGCCATGCGCGGCGGCACGCTCACCATCGAAGGCAATGCGGGCCCGCATGCCGGCTCCGGCATGCGCGGCGGCAGGCTTGAAATAACCGGCAACGCCGGTGATCACCTTGGGGCGCCGCTCGCCGGCGAACTGGCCGGCATGAATGGCGGCGTGCTGATCGTCAGGGGCAAAGCCGGCGCTTTTGCCGCCGACCGCATGCGGCGCGGCCTGATCGCGGTGCTGAAAGGCTTGGGCGACAATGCCGGCAGCCGCATGATCGCCGGCACGCTTGTGGTGGCCGGCGGCACCGGCGAGATGCCCGGCTATCTGATGCGTCGCGGTTCGATCCTGCTCGATCGCGCGCCGAAAAGCCTGTCGCCGAGTTTTGTCGAATGCGGCGCGCCGGAGAGCGTCTTCGCCGCCGTCATCGATCGCCATCTGATCGCCGAGGGTATTTTGAAACGGCCGCTGCTGGGCAACGCGCCGCAGAAATATGGCGGCGACAACGCGGTGCTTGGCATGGGTGAGGTTCTTTTCCCTCGCTGAGGCGTGCTGCAGACGCCCTTGCGGTAAGCCGCGATGGATGATGGCCGGCATGTCTGCTGGGTCAACGATCGTCGTTGGCAATCAGTTTCGTCAGGCAATCCCCCGCCTGGCTCTCCGGCAGGCCGAGATCTCTGACACTGTCCATGTGGTTGCGGTTGGCGAGAACAAGCGACGTTACCGGCAAACCCTGCTGCAGCAGGTGGACTTTGAATCGATCTGCTTGCTGATGGAAAGGCGGCGTCTCGTTGGCTCCGACCAGAACCATCGCCCTGGTTTGAGGATCATGCCGATAGGCAAGCGGTGTAAACTTGGCGACTTCCTCATCGGTGATTGCAATCTCGATGGCGAGAAAGGAATTTTGGAGCGGTTTCAAATCGTAGAGCCCGCCGAGCAGAAGGGCTGCCCGCACATTGGAGGGGGTATGCTCGCTGTTGAACAGGAACGTTGAAAGATGTGCCCCGGCCGAATGACCGCTGACGGTCAGGTTTGCCGGGTCTCCGCCATGGTCGGCGATATGGGCCAGAACCCACCGCTTGGCGCGGCGCACCTGGTCGATGATCGTCGCCATCCTGACCTTGGGCATCAGAGCATAGTCGACGATGGCGGCAATCGCACCGGCCTGGGTAATCGTCGCCGCGACATATGAATAGTCACGCTTGGAGAACATCCTCCAGTAGCCGCCATGGATGAACATGTGCACCGGCAGGCGGCTTCGTTTGCCCGGGGGAAAGAACAGGTCGATGGTTTCGGTCTGATCCGGCCCATAGGCAATGTCCGCTGTCATCGGGATGGTTGCGCGGACGGCCTCGCTGCGGTGAACGATGTCCTGGACGATTTGATCGAAATCGGCGACATGGTCGCGGATGCGGAACGGATCGTTTTGCACTCTTCCTCCGCTCAGATGCTGATGGCGAGATATTTCGCCTCCATGAACTCGGCAATGCCGTGATGCTGGCCGCCCTCGCGGCCGAGGCCGCTCTGCTTGACCCCGCCGAACGGTGCTGCCGGATCGGACATCAAGCCGCGGTTGAGAGCGACCATCCCGGCTTCGATCCTGGATGCCACCCGCATTCCCCGCGCAAGATCGCGCGTGTATATGTAGGCGGCAAGACCGTATTCGGTGTTGTTGGCACGCGCGATGATTTCGGCTTCCGTTTCGAAGCTCGAGATCGGCGCCACCGGCCCAAAAATTTCCTCGTGCGCCATCTCCGCCTCGGCCGGGACGTCGCAGAGCACGGTCGGCGGATAATAGTATCCCGTTCCCGAGCCTGCCTTGCCTCCGCACAGCACCCGCGCGCCACGGGCGACAGCATCGTTGACCAGGCGGTCGATCTTGTCGACGGCCTTCCTGGTGATCATAGGCCCGCACTCCGTGGCCGCGTCGGTGCCGGCGCCGATCGTGAGTGCCGACATCCGCCTAGCGAGGCTTTCGCAAAACGCATCGTAAACGCCGGACTGGACATAGATGCGGTTTGCAGCCGTGCAGGCCTCGCCGGCGTTGCGCATCTTCGCCACCATCGCCCCATCGACCGCCGCGTCGAGATCCGCGTCATCGAACACCAGAAATGGCGCGTTGCCGCCAAGTTCCATCGAACACGAAACCACGTGCTTTGCGGCCTCGGCCAGCAGAACGCGCCCGACAGAAGTCGAGCCGGTGAAGGAGAGTTTGCGCACCCGCGGATCGGCCAGCAGCGCGGCCGTCACCGGACCGGGATTGGAGGTTGTCAGAACGTTGACAACCCCTGGCGGAACACCTGCTTCCTGGTAGAGCGCGGCGAGCGCGTAGGCGGTGAGCGGGGTCTCGCTGGCCGGCTTCAAGATCACCGTGCACCCGGCAGCCAGGGCGGGCGCGATCTTGCGCGTCGCCATGGCGGCAGGAAAATTCCAGGGTGTTACAAGGACGCAGATGCCGATCGGCTCGTAGTCGACGACGATGCGGTTGGTGCCGGAAGGCGCCATCCCGAATTCGCCGGTGATGCGAACCGCTTCCTCGGCATTCCAGCGAAAGAATTCCGCGGCATAGGCGATCTCGCCACGCGCGTCCCGCAGCGCCTTGCCGTTTTCCAGCGAGATCAGGGTGGCCAGCGTCTCGCAACGCTGCGTCATCAGCTCGAAGCAATTTCTGAGGATTTCGGAGCGCTTGCGGGGCGCCGTCGTGCGCCAGCATTCGGCGGCCTTGGCCGCAGCCTCCACGGCGGCCGCGGCATCTTCGATCGTCGCATCGGGAACCGCGGCGATCACCGCTTCCGTGGAAGGGTCGACGACCTGGATTTCCCTGCCGTCGGCGGATTGCCGCCATTGGCCGCCAATATACAAGCCGTGGGAGAATCTATGGAAGCCGGCAGTGTCCTGCTCGTCCTCCAGCATCTGATGAGATATGTTCATGGCCTGCTCCTCGGTTGCTCACATGACACAGGCGGCGAGGTCGCCATCATAGGCGGCCTGGATCAGGCGCCGCATGGCTGCCGGATCGAATGGACGCGGATTGTTCTTGATGAGACGGTCGATGCCGAGCGCCTGTTCGGCCGTCCAGTCGAGCCTGTCGGCGGGAAGCCCCAGCCTGGCCAGCGTAGGCGTAATCCCGATCGCTGCAAACAGCCGGCCGATCTCGTCGATTGTCGCGTCGGCCATCTCAGCGGTGCTCCGGTCCCTGCCGTCGAGACCAAGGGCAAGGCCGATCTCGGTCATCTCGGTGGCCGCGGCGGCCCGGTTGTACTTCATGACATACGGCAGCATGGTGGCGACACCCAGCCCGTGAGCGGTATGGGTAAGGGCGCCGACCGGATATTGCACCGCGTGCGCCGCCGCCGTTCCGGCCGTCCCGAACGCGCAGCCGGCTGCAAGCGCGCCCATCATCACATCGGCGCGAGCGTCCTCGTCGGTCGGGGCGCGGCAGGCCTTCTCGAGACTGCGGCCAAGCAGCTTGATCGCGAGCAGCGCAAAATGATCGGTCAGCGCGCTCTTGCCGATGAAGACATGCTGTTGGGGCAGGCCGGGGTCGGTGCCGCGCCTGGCGGCGGTAAAAGCCTCGACCGCATGGGTCAGCGCGTCTGCGCCGGCGATCGCCGTCAGCCCCGGGGGACATGTCATCGTCAGTTCCGGGTCGCAGATGGCGGCTGCCGCGATCAGATGCGGGCTGGAGATGCCTACCTTCATGGTGCGATCCGGATCGGAGATCACGGCGACAGGGGTCACTTCCGAGCCGGTGCCGGCTGTCGTTGGCACCGCGATCAGCGGCAGCGTCGGACCGGGCACCTTGAACTCGCCGTAGTAGTCCTGGAGCAGGCCGCCGTGGCTGATGAGCAACGCGGCGCATTTGGCCATGTCGAGACAACTGCCGCCGCCGATGCCGATCACCATGTCGGGCGCAAACTCCCGCGCCTCCTCGACACAGACGGCAACCGTGTCGCGCGGCACATCCGGCTGCACACGATCGTGAACCAGCACAGCGATCGATGCGCCCTCGAGCGCCGCGATGATCTCGGCGAAGGCGACAGTTGCGGCAAAGCGCTCGTCCGTACAGACGAGAGCGCGACGGCCAAGCCTGGCCGCAACGGTTGCAATGACATGGCGCTGACCCTTGCCGAAGAGGATTTCACGCGGCAGCCTTATTGCAGCGAAAAGGCTCATGGTCTTGCGTCCCTCGATGATGGAGGAAAGGCGAAATCTCGCCGAGCTCCCAAGGTATCCTCTATCAAATCGTATAGGATATAGGATTGTGTTGGGCGAAGCATCGTGTTAGCCAGTGATCCTGTCAAGGGGCAAAAAAGATGCAGGTCACGAACGCAAGCAATGCCCGAGAAGTCGACCCCGCCAGCGGGCGCATCCAGCGATCCACCAGCCTGGTGGAGGACGTCTATGAAGCGATCTTCGCGCAACTCATGGCGCTGAAGATCGCGCCTGGCTCACGGATCACCGTCGACAGCCTGGTCAAGGAACTCGACGTATCCCACACGCCGATCCGTGAAGCGCTTGGCCGCCTCGAAGGCGAAGGCCTTGTGCTGAAGACACATTTGATCGGCTACCGCGCCGCGCCGCAGATAACCAGGCGCCGATTTGACGAACTCTATGAGCTTCGCCTGCTGCTCGAGCCGCATGCGGCTGCCAAAGCAGCCGCATTGATGGATGAGACGAAACTTGCGGTGCTTGAGGAGTCCGCAGGCGGCATGGCGCGCCGCGAAGGCAAGGATGAACGCCTGCGTTACTCCAATTTTGCGCGGCAGGATGCCATTTTCCACGACCGGATCATGGAATTTGCCAACAATGAACTCGTGCGCGAGACGCTCGCGTTCCAGCATACCCACTTCCATATCTTCCGCCTGATGTTCCATTCGCGCGTCACCGAGGAAGCGCTCGACGAGCATCAGGCCATCCTGGCCGCCTTCGCCGCCTCCGACCCCGCGGCGGCGGAACAGGCGATGCGCCGTCATATCGAGCATTCCCGTGATCGTTTGTTGCCGGCGTTCGATTGAGACCCGCGCCGCCGGCGAGTGCAACGCCCGCCCGACTTCCATTCCAAAACGAGGAACCGACCATGCCAGGCAAGAAAATACTGATGTTGACCGGTGAGTTCACCGAGGAATACGAGATCTTCGTCTATCAGCAGGCGATGGAGGCGGTCGGCCACATCGTCCATGTCGTCTGTCCTGACAAGAACGCTGGCGACCTGATCAAGACGTCGCTTCACGATCGAGGGTGACCAGACCTACACCGAAAAACCCGGCCACTACGCGTTGCTGAACAAGACCTTTTCGGAGGCGGAAAGACAGCTCGACCAGTATCATGCCGTCTATTGCGCCGGCGGCCGTGGCCCCGAGTACATCCGCACCGACAAGCGTGTGCAGGCGATGGTTCGCCATTTCCACGAGACCAGGAAGCCGATCTTTACCATCTGTCATGGCGTCCAGATCCTGATCGCGGTCGACGGCGTCGTGCGTGGCAAGAAGGTCGGTGCGCTGGCTGCCTGCGAGCCGGAAGTGACGCTGGCCGGCGGAACCTATATCGACCTGTCGCCGACCGAGGCCTATGTCGACGGGACGATGGTCTCGGCAAAGGGCTGGACCGCACTTGCCGCGTTCATCCGCGAGTGCCTGAAGGTGCTGGGGACGGAAATACGCCACAGCTAAAGTCAATAGTCCGATGCATCCCAGACGGGATGCATCGTGATTGCCAGATCTGTCGCTGCAGTCAGGGCTCGGCAGGCCTGAGATGCGTCACGGCTGCGTCGGCCGCGTCGCCGCCGCCAGCGTGTCGATGTCGTCGTAGAGCGCCTGGCTGTGATAGTAGAGCTTGTCGAAAACGGGTTGGGTGCGCCTGTAGGTCTCGGCCCATCTGGGGTCCGGCAGGATTTCTGCGCCGTAGCTCACGAAGCGCTCGGCCGCCTGTTCGACGCGCGAGAAGCGGCCGGTCGCCGTCGCGGCCATCGCGGCACAGCCGACAATGCCGCATTCGGGCTCTCGCGGAACCAGGATCGGAATGTTGAAGGCGCTGGCCTTGATCTTCAGCCAAAGTTCGGCGCGCGCCCCGCCGCCGGCGGCGATGACGCGCTCCAGCGGCTTGTTTGACGCCTGTTCCATGATGCGGATGTGGCGCGTCATGGCAAAGGCGATGCCTTCCAGGATCGAGCGATGCAGATGCTCCATGCCATGCGCGGCGCCCAGTCCGAAGAACTGTGCGCGGGCGTTGCGATGGCGCCCCAGGCGTTCGCCGGTGAGAAAGGGCATGAACAGCAGCGCGTCGCAACCGGCCGGCGCCTCGGCGGCGCGGGCGACGATCTCGTCATAGGACAGCGCGTTGCCGTGGAAGGCACGGCGTGCCCAGCCATGCCGTCGCCGCCGGTCTCCAGCAGCACGAATTGCGCCCAGTTGCCTTCGACCGTCGCAACGTTCGAGATTTCCGGGTCAAGCAGCGGCTTCTCCGCGATAACAGTGATGATGGCGCCGGTGCCCGTGCTGTCGGAACCCAGTCCCGGGCGACAGGCGCCTGAGCCGAGCAGTGCCACCGGATAGTCGGCGCCACCGACCAGCACCGGGGTTCCAGAGCGCAGGCCGCTGTCGAGCGCCGCCTGTTCGGTGACGTGGCCGACGACATCCAGCGGGTTGCGGATCGGCGGCAGCTTGGCGGCATCGAGACCCATGCGCTCGATCATCACCGGCGACCAGTCGAGCCGCTCTGGGTTCATCAGGAAGCTGCAGGACGCGTCGCCCGTATCCATGGCGATCTCGCCGGTCAGCCGGTAGTTGATGTAATCCTTCGGCATGACGGTGACTGCGCTTCGGGCGTATGCGGCGGGATCGTTGTCTCGGACCCATTGTAGTTTGAAGCCCGGCCATGCCGGGGTCGGCGTGTTGCCGCTTTCGGGCAGGTAGCTGTCCGGCTGGTTCGCTTGCTCGAAGCGACGGACGAGATCGACGGTGCGCTTGTCGTTCCAGAGCGGTGCCGTGTCGCGCGTCAGCGCTCCGTGCGCGTCGAGCAGGACCAGCCCGTGCATCTGCCCGCAGACGCAGATGGCGGAGATGTTTTCGCGGGCACCTTCGACGCGGTCCAGCACCGTCTTGACGCTGGCTCGCGCACCCTCCCACCAGTCGAGCGGCCGCTGTTCGGCCCAGCCGAATTCCGGCACGATCTGGTCGTGCTCGCGCGACGCAAGCTCGAGGATCTTGCCGGCGACATTGATCAGTGCGGCGCGGACGCTGCCGGTGCCGACGTCGATGGCGAGGAAAAGCTCGCCGCTCATTTCGGAAGAGTCCTGAGATGGGCAAACATGTGATCCTCTGTCTATCAGTCAAAGCGAGCGCGGTGTGACAAGACCGACGGCGTCAGGCTTTCGCCGCTTCGATGGCGATGCGCGACATCGCGTCGAAATCCGGCCCGGACACCGGGATCGCGATGTCGAAGACCTCTGAGATCACCTGCGTCCAGCCATGCAGGAAATATGTCCAACCATCCTCGATCTGCAACTGCTGTCGGGCCTGCTGCCGCCTTGCCTGGTCGAGGAAGATCAGGTCGCCGCGATAGTTGAGATCCCAGGCAATGCCGCGCTTGGGGAACACGCCGTCATCGGTAATCGGCGAGCCGGGCGCGTCCTTGCCAAGTCCGGTCGCGTTGATCACCAGCGAGCCTGGTTTCAGCGCCGCCAACGTCTCGTCATTGATCTCTGGTCGGTCCGCCAGGACATATTCGAGCTCGACCGTCGACGTCATGTCTCTGTGGATGCGCTCGATTTCATCGAGACGCGGCTGCGAACGGTCGCTGACAATGATGCGCGAAGGCAAGTCGGCGCCACGTTGCTTGCGCATCAGGTGCCAGGTGATTGCTATCGTCGATCCGCCGGCGCCCATCGACAGGACCTCCGCGCCGGTGTCCGCAAAATATCCCGCCGGAATGAAACCGTCTATCGCAAGGCCCGAAGAGATCGGATCCTTGGCATGGCAGACGAGTTTTCCGCCCCGCTTCGACAGGCAACTGGTCTCGTGCATCAGGCGGGCGTGCGGATCGATAACATCGAACAGGTCGCGCGCTGCGTTGAAAAGATCGATCTTGTGCGTGGTGACCAGCGCGCCAAGCGACTGCGGGTCGGATTTTATGAAGGAGACGACCTCACGGTAGGCCTCCGGATCGGCATGGAGTGGAAAGTCGATGCCCCTGAGAACCGCATCCTTGAGAACCGCTTCCTTCAGCCCGAGGTGGCGCGCCCATGCCGGGAAAACCCGCATGATCGAGCTGCTCGTCGTCGTGACGCCGATAAAATAGAATGTCGGCTGGGTGGCCGGCCGATAGCGGTTCATTTGCCATTCTCCCGGATTTTCTCCGCGCGCAGTGCAGCAATGCTAAATGAAGCAGCGATCTCGTAGCGAGCCTTCATGCCGGCGCCGTGCCGGATTGTTGCCCATAGAGGGCAGAGATCAGCTTTGCGTCACGCGGTCGCCAATCCGGGTTGTCGACTTGCCTCCAGCCTCCATCGCCGGCGACCACGCGCGAGCGCATGCCTCCCGATCTCGCGATGATCTCGTAGTCCTGCCCTGAATCGGCGGGGTAGCAGAACAGCATCACCAGATCGCCTTCCCCGACATTGATCGAGCGGTGGATCCAGAACGGCGGAACATAACAGACGGTCTGGGCGTCGATCGGCAGGATGCGAACCTCGCCCTCCGGCGACTCCATCAGCATGAGACCGTGGCCTTTCTGGCCATAGTAGATCTCGGGCCGGTTGGCCTGCCTGTGGATATGGCCGCGCGTCATGAAATACTCGTCGCCGACCTTGCCGGGCGCCATGTGCGTGACGCCGAAAATCAGGTCGCCCGACTGCTCGGTCGGTCGGAACTCGGAGACCTCGTAGACGATGCGCTCACCCCATGTCACGCGCATGGCTTCGAACGCCGCGGCGTCGGCATAGAGCCCGTCCAGATCGCGGAAGCGCTTCTGGTAGCTGCCGGTTGCATTTCCCATCGCACCAGTCGACAGGTCGACCTTGCATGCAATGGGCTCAAACAGTCTCGTCAAAGGACTACCTCATACTGCATTGCAGGTGGCGTCGGCGCTGATCTGGCCCGCACCTCCTGCTTTCGACAAGACCACTTGCTTTGCAGGGTACGATTTGCTCCCTATGCAGACCAGCCTGGAGGTTGCTGGATTATGGCAGGTTTCGACCACGAAGCACACGACAGTGGGTTGGGCGGCATGCCGCATCCGCTGTCTTAAGCAATCCGAGAGAACCGCCTTGCTCCTCCAAGTCGCCTTCGACAAGCCTGAACACCTGGCCCTGCTCGCGCAGATGAAGGAATTTGCCGACATTATCGAGATCGGCACGCCATTGCTGAAACGCCTCGGCCTCTCGGCCATCGCCACGGCGCGCGAGCTCTGCCCTGAAGTCATGGTGTTGGCCGATACCAAAACCGTCGACGGCGGCCGGTTCGAGGCTGATATGGTATTCGGCGCCGGTGCCGCGTTCATGACGGTGCTTTCGTGTGCTTCGTCCGCCACGCATGAGACGGTGGGAAAACGTGCCGCAGCCTTCGGCGCGACGGTGATCGTCGACACCATCACCGAGATGGGCAAGGCAGAATTGCTTCCCTTGAATGCTGTCTTCCCCGAAAGCTTCGGCTATGTCGCGGTCCACTCGCCAACCGATGCGCGGCTGGCCGGCAATATTTCCACGTCACATTTCGACACAGTCAGGAAGATGCACGATCGCGGCTTTCTGGTTTCGCTCGCCGGCGGGATCGGCCCCGACACGCTGCAAGCGGTGATCGCAGTCGAGCCCGAAATCCTCGTGGTTGGCAGCGCCATCACGGAATCCGCAAGTCCGAAAGAGGTAGCACGATGGATTCGCGACAGATTGCCCAATCCAGGCCGTGGCTGGCCGTGGGACAGGAGATAGCCGACCTTCTCGGCCGGATCGACGCCGACGCCTTTGCAAGGCTGGTGCAGGCGTTCGATGACCCTGATCAGCGATGGTTCTTTTCCGGGCAGGGACGCTCCGGCCTTGTCGCGCAGATGGGTGCGATGCGCATCATGCATCTTGGCCGAACGGTGCATTTCGTCGGTGAGGCATCGGCGCCATCGATCCGCAGGGGCGATGCGCTGCTGATCATCTCCGGCTCCGGGGAAACGCCGGTCAGTACAGGCTTTGCCCGCATCGCCAAGGCGGAGGGCGCCAAGGTCGTTACGCTGACGCATCAGCCGGCCGGGACCCTGGCCGGCATTGCCGATCTCACGCTGCATGTCCCTGTCGAGAAATCGAAACAGTTTGGCGGCAGCCTGTTCGAGCAATCCTGCCTCATCCTGCTCGACAGCATTGTGCTCTTCATGGCCCAGCAGATCCGCGACGCGCACAGACTGATGTTGCACCGCCACACCAACTTGCAGTGACGCCCGTGCCGACGGTGGTGTGACGGGGATTGTCGATGCGGTGGAATACTCCCCAGGCAAGATCGAGCGGTCTTCTGGCGACTCCGCGCTAAAACCGCTGCGCGTTTTTGGGCGACATGCATTAGCCGGGAAGCCCGCGGGGCAGCTCACCTTCCGTCGCGGCAAGGCACTGGACTCGCTGCGCGATGCCGATATTGTGCTTGGCAAGCGTTGGTGCCGTGCTCTGGCGACGGCAACCGACGGGGAGATACCGGCGGCTTGGTTCGCAGGAACATGTCCCGGTCAACACGGGAGGAAGTCTGATGAGAATTGGGGTCTTTCTGGCCGGCTTTTCGGCTTTTACCGCGCTGGTTGGCGCGCCTGCCTTTGCCCAGGACAAGCCGTTTGCGGGGGTTACAGTGAACGTCATTACGCAGACCGGTGCGATTCAGGAGCCGCTACAGCGGCGCGCGCCCGAGTTCGAAGCGCTCACCGGCGCCAAGATCAATGTCATCGCGGTGCCCTTCTCGGATCTTTATCAGAAGATTCTCACCGACTGGGCGAGCGGCACCAACTCGGTCGACGCCGGCGTGTTCGCCCCGCAATGGATGGTCGACTACATTGCCGGCGGCTACCTCGAGGACCTGACGCCGCGGGTCGAGGCCGACAAGGACATCCAGCAGGACGATGTGGGCGCGTTCTTCCGGGACTTCTCCGAGAAGTACAGCGGCAAGACCTATATGATCACGCTCGATGGCGACTTCCACATGATGTACTACCGCAAGGACGTGCTCGAAGCGGCTGGCCTGGCGGTGCCGAAAACCTGGGACGAGTATCTCGAGGTCGCCAAGTCCACGCATGGCAAGGACATGAGCGGCGATGGCACGCCGGATTTCGGCTCCTGCATCGCCAAGAAGCGCAACGCGCAGAGCTATTGGTTCGTTACCGATGTGGTCGGCTCGATGACCCAGTCCAAGGGAACCAGCCAGGGCACTTTCTTCAACACCAAGGACATGACGCCGCTCGTCAACAACGACGCCTTCCGCAGGGCGCTCGACTTCCTGTCTGAATCGACCAAGTACGGCCCGCCGGACGAACTGAACCTCGACGTCAGCGATACAAGGCCGCTTTTCGCTTCCGGCCGCTGCGCGCTGAACCTCGACTGGGGTGATGTGGGTACGATCTCGATCGATCCGAAGCAGTCCAAGGTGATGGGCAAATGGGGCGCTGCGATCATGCCCGGATCCAAGGAGGTCCTGAACTGGGACACCGGCAAGCTGGAAGCCTGCACGGCAGAAAACTGCCCGCACGCGATCGACGGCGTGAACCATGCACCATTCGCCGCCTTTGGCGGCTGGGGCGGCGGCATCAACGCGGCGGCCGATCCGAAGGTGAAGGACGCCGCCTACGCCTACTTCTCGTTCATGACGCAGCCAGCGCAATCGAATGCCGACGTTACCGTCGGCGGCACCGGGTTCAACCCGTACCGCACCTCGCAGCTCGGCTACAGCGACCTTTGGAAGAAGGCCGGCATGAGCGAGGAGGAGGCCAAAGTCTACCTGGGCGCGATCAACGACAGCATGAGCAGCCCGAACATGATCCTCGACCTGCGCATCCCACAAAATCAGAAGTACCAGCAGGTCGTGCTCGACGAGGCGGTCTCGCGCTTCCTCGCCGGCGAAATCGACAAGGAAGCGACCGTCGCGGCGGTCGAGGAAGGCTGGAATGAGCTGAACGAAGAGGTTGGCAAAGACGAGCAGCTCAAACTTTACAAGGCGACCATCGGCGCCAAATAGGCAGCCAAGCAAACAACCCGGCGTGGCATCGTCCGCGCCGGGTCTGATGCCTGCCCCACTTTCTCAGGATATGATGACCGCAACCGACACGATGCCAGACGCTGCCGACCGCCGCAGCTGGGCCGAATGGCTGGACGGTCACTCAGGCCGGATCATGGTGCTGCCAGCCGTCGTCGTGCTTCTCTGCTTCGCGATTTTTCCGCTCATCATCTCGGCCTATCTCGCGCTTTCGCGCTTTGCGCTCGCGTCGGGCGGATTCACGCTGAAATTCATCGGACTTTTGAACTTCCGCAAGCTGCTGGTCGGCTCGCAGCAGTATCACCTGCTCGGTAAGTTTGGCACGTTCGGCTTTGTCCAATTCGCTTTGCTGGCCTTGATCGCGGCAGGGCTGTTTTTCCTCCTCGCCCGCTACTTGTTGCGTGGCAGGCCGACCGTCGTCGGCACGGTTGGTCGGCTTCTGGCGACCTCGATGGCGATGGGCCTGGCGGTTCTTGCGCTGGCCACCATGGCGCCGGGCGGCGTGCCGGGGACTGTCGTCAACACGCTTCTCTACGTGTTCGTCGGCGTGTCCGTGCAGTTCGCACTGGGGCTCGGCCTCGCGCTGCTGTGCGGCCAGCCGATCCGCGGCCGGAATTTCTTTCGCGTCCTCTTCTTCATCCCGCTGATGGTGACCCCGGTCGGCATCGCCTACACGTTCCGCATGCTCGCCGACATGCAGAAGGGGCCCTTCGCCCCGCTCGTGCGCGCTTTCGGCATCAGCGAGTGGTCGTGGGCCACGGAGGCCTGGTCGGCGCGGCTGATGGTGTTGGTCGGCGACACCTGGCAGTGGACGCCGTTCATGTTCATCGTGCTGCTGGCGGCCATCGAAAACCAGCCGCGCGATCAGGTCGAGGCGGCACGGCTGGACGGCGCCAACGGCTTCCAGATTTTTCGCGACATTACCTGGCCAGCGATCGCGCCGATTGCCGCTACCGTCGTGCTGATCCGGCTCATCGAGGCTTTCAAGATCATCGATCTGCCGAACGTGCTCACCGGCGGCGGCCCCGGCCTGGCGACGGAATCGATGACGCTCCATTCCTTCATTTCCTGGCGCACCCAGGATCTCGGCGGCTCGGCCGCTATCGGCTACATGCTGCTCTTCATCTCGACCATCGTATGCGTCTCGTTCTTCAACTTCGTGGTCCGGCCGGCGCGCCGGTTCGAAGCATGAGCACCGAGCCGCGCTCGCTGGCGCGCCGGCTGTTCGAGCCGGCCTCGATCGACAGCCAGGCGCCGGTCGCCAGGGTGGTGACCTATGTGCTGCTGTTCCTGTGGACGCTGGTTGTGGTGCTTCCTCTCTACTGGGTGTTCATCACGTCCTTCAAGGGGCCTGGGGAGGTCGACAACGGGCCGTTCTATCTTCCGTTCGTCGACTTTGCTCCCTCGCTTCAGGCATGGGACTTCATGCTCGTGCAGAATTATACGCTGCGCCCTTACATGAATTCGGTCGTTGTCGCCGTCGCCAGCACGCTGCTCGCAGTCCTGATCGGCTCGCTGGCAGCCTACGCGCTCGTGCGTATCCGCTTCCAGGTGAAACTCGCCGCCGTTGCAATCTTCCTGATCCTGCTCACCGCAATCATCGTGGCGGTGGCCACTTTCGGCGTGCGCTGGGAGATCGCTATTGTCGTGGCGGCAGCCCTCTTCGTCATTGCGCTGTTCACGCTCGCTGGACGCACGAAGCTTGCGGTCGGCAACAGCGACATTGAGTTCTGGATCATCTCGAACCGCATCATGCCGCCGATCGTCGCCGTATTGCCGATCTACGTGATGTTCCAGCAGATGCGCCTGCTTGACACGCAGGTGGCGCTGATCGCCACCTACACCGCCATCAACCTGCCGATCGTGGTGTGGCTGACGCGCGATTTCTTCGCCGGCATCCCGCTCGACCTCGAGGAGAGCGCACAAATAGACGGCGCCTCCAAGTTCCGCGTTTTCTTCACCATCGCGCTGCCGCTGGTGCGGTCCGGCCTGGTCGCGACCTTCCTGCTGGTGCTGATCCTTGCCTGGAACGAGTATCTGCTGGCCCTCTTCCTCTCCAATGCCGATGCGCAGACCATGCCGGTGCTGGTATCGGCACAGAACACGACCCGCGGGCCGCAATGGTGGAACATGTCGGTGTTGATCACCGTGATGATCGCCCCCGTGATCATCATCTCCAGCATCCTGCAGAAGCACATCGCGCGCGGGCTGCTGGTCGGCGCAGTGAAGGGCTAGTCAATATGCGGGTCACCCTGTCCGATATCTACAAGTCCTTCGGCGCGGTCGAGGTGGTCAAAGGGCTCGACCTGGAGATCGAGGACGGCGAGTTCCTGGTGCTGCTCGGCCCTTCAGGCTGCGGCAAGACGACAGCGCTGCGCATGGTGGCCGGGCTTGAATCGGTGAGTTCCGGCCGCGTCCTCATCGGCGACCGCGACGTCACCCACGTGCTGCCCAAATATCGCGATGTGGCGATGGTGTTCCAGTCCTACGCGCTCTATCCGCACATGACGGTTGCCGAGAACATCGCATATCCGCTGAAGCTTCGTGGCGTGCCGCGTACTGAGCGCGACGCCGCCGTGCGCACTGCCGCCGTCAAGGTGCATCTCGAGGAGTTCCTCGACCGCTATCCGCGGCAGCTTTCCGGCGGTCAGCGGCAACGCATCGCGCTCGCCCGCGCCATGGTGCGGCGGCCGAGCGTGTTCCTGATGGACGAGCCGCTCTCCAACCTCGACGCCAAGCTGCGCGGCCACATGCGCTCGGAACTGAAGCGCCTGCAGGCCGATCTGGGCGTGACGACGATCTACGTCACCCACGATCAGATCGAGGCCATGACCCTGGCGCACCGTGTTGCCATCATGAACCGCGGCGTCGTGCAGCAGATCGCGACGCCCCGTCAGATCTACGACGATCCGGCGAACCTATTCGTCGCCGGCTTCATCGGCTCGCCGCCGATGAATTTTCTCCACGGTGAGCTGGTCGAGGGTAGCTTCGCCTGCGCGGAAGGGCGATTTGCGACCAGCGTTGCCGAAAGCCGTAAGAAGGTCACTGCCGGCCTTCGGCCCGAGGATTGCCGGGTCACGGCGCCATCGGAGGGCAAGATTGCGGCGCGAGTCTATGCCGTGGAACTGATCGGCGATCATACATTGATCACCTGCCAGTTCGGTGGGGCCACCGTAACCGTCAAGGCCGATAAATCGGCGCACTACGATATGGATGAGCCGATCGGCATCACCTTCCAGGATGCTGCCGTCTTTCTGTTCGATGCGGAAACCGGGGCCCGCATTCGCGGCCGCGCCGGTAGACAGGCGGCCGCGTGACTTAAGTTCTTGTTATGCATGTCGTTGTCGCAAAACCGCTGCGCACCCTCGGGTCAGGCCCGGGGTCAGGCCCAAGGGCATGTTTTTGCGTGACATACATTAATTCTCCTCTACGAACACCTCTTCGCGCTTCTTCTTGACCGCCGGCAGGAAGACGATGACGAGCACGGCGAAGGCGATGAACAGCAGGCCGGCGCTGATCGGCCTCGTCACGAAGGTGGTCGGGTCGCCGCGCGCGAGAATCATGGCGCGGCGCAGGTTTTCCTCGAGCAACGGGCCGAGCACGAAGCCGAGCAGCAGCGGCGCCGGTTCGCAGCGCAGCTTGGTCAGGAGATAGCCGAGCAAGCCGAAGAAGGCGACGGCGTAGAGGTCGTAGATGTTGGTGTTGACGCTGTAAACGCCGATCGAGCAGAACGCCATGATGATCGGGAAGAGCACGTAGTAGGGGATCGTCAGGAGTTTCACCCAAAGCCCGATCAGCGGCAGGTTCAAGATGATCAGCATCAGATTGCCGATCCACATCGAGGCGATGATGCCCCAAAACAGCGCCGGCTGTTCGATCGCGACATTGGGGCCGGGCACGATGCCCTGGATGATCATCGCGCCGATCATCAGCGCCATGACCGGGTTGGCCGGAATGCCGAGCGTCAGCATCGGGATGAAGGAGGTCTGCGCACCGGCATTGTTGGCCGATTCCGGTCCGGCGACGCCTTCGACGGCGCCCTTGCCGAATTCCCCGGGGTTTTTCGAGATGCGTTTTTCGACCGTGTAGGAGGCAAAGGCTGCAAGGATCGCGCCGCCTCCCGGCAGGATGCCGAGCGCCGAACCGATGATGGTTCCGCGCACGATCGGCGCCGCCATGCGGCGAAAGTCGTCGCGGGTCGGCATCAGGCCGGAGACGCTTCGGATCATCACCGAGCGCTCGTGCTCGTTTTCGAGGTTGCGCAGGATCTCGGCGACGCCGAAGACGCCGACCGCCACCGCGACGAAATTCAGCCCGTCGGCATATTCGCGGATGCCGAGCGTGAAGCGCGGCGTGCCGGTGTAGATGTCGGTGCCGACGATGCCGAGCAGCAGGCCAAGCACGACCATCGCCAGCGCCTTGACGATCGAGCCGTGGGCGAGCGCGACGGACGAGACGAGGCCGACGATCATCAGCGAGAAATACTCGGCCGCGCCGAATTCCAGCGCGATCGCCGTCAGCGGCGGGGCAAAGACGGCGACGAGGAAGGTCGATACCGTGCCGGCGAAGAACGAGCCTATCGCCGCGATGGCGAGTGCCGCCCCGGCGCGGCCGTTCTTGGCCATCTGGTAGCCGTCGATGGCGGTGACGGCCGACGAGGATTCGCCAGGCATGTTGATGAGGATGGCGGTGGTCGAGCCGCCATATTGCGCGCCGTAATAGATGCCGGCGAGCATGATAAGGGAGGAAACCGGGTCGCCGATCTGGAAGGTGATCGGCAACAGCATGGCGATGGTGGCGGTGGCGCCGATACCGGGCAAAACGCCGATCAGCGTGCCGAGAAGGACGCCAATCAGGCAGAAACCGAGATTTGCCAGCGACGAGGCCGTCGAAAAACCAAGCGCGAGGTTGTCGAGGAGTTCCATGTTCATCTCCTCAAAACTGCAGCCACGGGCCGAAGCGCCGGAACGGCAGGCCGAGCGCATAGCTGAAGACGAGGAACGCAAACAGCGTCAGGCCGGCGGAGAGCACGAGCGCGGTCAGCGGCCTCATGCGACCGCTGGCAAAGGATGCGATCAGCGCCGTCAGGAAGATCGAGGGGAGGAAGCCGAGGCCGCGCACGGTCAGGCCGAAGAAGATCGGGGCAGGCAGGATGAACAGCATGCCGCGCCAGGCTACATGGCCGATCGGCTCGCTCTCGAAGCGCACTGCTTCGACGAGGATGACGGCGCCAAGCAGGATCAAAACGATTGCCAGGACCAGCGGGAAATAGCCCGGTCCCATGCGGAAGGCGGTGCCGATTTCGAGGTCGAGCGACTGCAGCGCGAAAAATCCGCCGAGAAAGATGAACAGCGCGGCGCATATGCCGTTGGTCGTGTCGATTGTGAAGGGTTTCATGACGTCCTCCCAGGCCCGCGCCGCGGGCGCGCCGATGCCGGTGTGAAAATGGGGCCGGTGTGAAAAAAACGGGGCGCTGGTGGGCGCCCCGTTCAAAATCTCAGTCGGCGTACTGGCCGGCGGCTTCGATGATCGGCTTCCAGCGCGCGATCTCGCCCTCCAGCTTGGCCTTCAGCGCGGCCGGAGTCGCATCAGCTTCAGGCGATGGCTTGGTGCCGAGTTCGGCGAAGCGGGCGACGACATTCGGGTCCTTCAGCGCGACCTGAAGCGACTTCGACAGGCGTTCGGTGACCTCTGCCGGCGTGCCCTTGGGCGCGTAGAGGCCGTGCCAGATGCCGACCTGCACCTCCGGGAGACCGCCTTCCGTCGTCGTCGGGACGTCCGGCAGAACATCGAGGCGTTCAGCCGAGGTGACGGCGTAGACCTTGATCGTGCCGCCCTGGATCTGCTTGGTGGTGTTGGTCGACTGATCGCACATGATGTCGACCTGGCCGCCGAGAAGGTCGGTCATGGCCGGGCCGGTGCCCTTGTAGGGCACGGTGACCAGCGGCGTGCCGATCGCGCTCATGAACAGCATGCCGCACAGATGCGAGGCCGCGCCTATGCCGGCATTGGCGACGGTGACGGTATCCTTGTTGGCCTTGGCGTAGTCGACCAGCCCCTTCAGGTCGGTCGGCTCGAGGTCCTTGCGGCCGACGACGGTCATCGGCACCTCGGTGACGAGGCCGACATATTCGAAGCTGTTCAGCGTGTCGTATGCGAGCTTTCTGTATAGCGTGGCGCTGGTCGCCATGCCGATATGATGGAGGAGCAGCGTATAGCCGTCCGGCTCGGCGCTCGCGACGCGACCGGCGCCCAGCGTGCCGCCGGCGCCGCCGACATTCTCGACGATGATCTGCTGGCCGAGATCCTTCGACATGGCTTCCGCGACGAGGCGGGTGACCGTGTCGGTCGGGCCGCCGGCCGAAAACGGCACCACCACGGTGATGGTGCGTTCGGGATAGGTTTGCGCGCCCGCGGCGAACGAATAGAGCGTGACGGCGGCGGCGGCGGCCAGAGCGGCGGCGAATTTTCTCATCTTGTTTTCCTCCCAGGATATGAATTCCCAACCGCCTCCTGGAGTTCTTCTCAACTCCGGCTGCGGATGGACCAATAACGAGCGTAACCCAGCGGATTGCAATCGGACTCAAGCCGCATGTTGCTATTATACACAAGTCCGCGCAAATGGGTGAAAAGCTGGCATCAAGCCGGAGGCGGACTGCCGGACGCCCAGCGGTCGAAGATGGCATTTTTAACGTGCACAGGTCGCGGACCGGCCTGTGGCATTTCCCTCTGGATTATGCGGTGTAAGTGGAGATCGGCTCTCCTGATGTCGACCTGCGAATCGCATGTTCGACGCCGCGGAGCTCGGCCAATCCCTTGAGCCGGCCGATGGCCGGATAGCCGGGCTGCGCCCCGCGCGTCAGGTCATCGAGGATATCCTGGCCGTGGTCGGGGCGCATCGGGATGAAGGCGTCCTGGCGTCCTTCCACTTTGCGCCGCGCTTCCTCGCGAAGCAGCGCCGCCACCACCGCCACCATGTCGGTGTCGCCGGCAAGGTGCTCGTCCTCGTGGAACGAGCAGGGGGTGCCGGCCGCTTCCTTGCGCACATTGCGCAGATGGGCGAAATGGATTTTTGGCCCCATCCGCTCGATCATGCCGGGCAGATCATTATCGGGTCTCGCGCCGAGCGATCCGGTGCACAGCGTCGCGCCGTTGGCCGGGCTGTCGACTGCGTCCAGAACATAGCTGTAGTCGGCCTCGGTCGACATGATGCGCGGCAGTCCGAGCAGCGGAAACGGCGGGTCATCGGGGTGGCAGCAGAGTCGCAGGCCGAGGCGTTCGGCCGTGGGCACGACCTCCGCCAAGAAATCGACGAAATGCCGGCGCAGGGTTGTTGCGTCGATGCGGTCATAGTTTGACAGTTGAGCCGCGAGGCCGTCGAGAGACGTGTCTTCGGTCGAGCCGGGCAGGCCGGAATTGACGCTTCTTGCCAGAATCTTGCGCGCATGGTCATCCATTTGCGCATATCGGCGCGCCGCCTCGGCAGCGATCTCCGGTGTGTAGTCGCCGGGCGCCGCCTGGCGTTTCAGGATATGGATGTCGAATGCGGCGAAGTCGATCAGATCGAAGCTCATGGTGGTGCCGCCATGCGGCAGGCGCCAGGCAAGATCGGTGCGGGTCCAATCGAGCACGGGCATGAAATTGTAGCAGATGACCGAAATGCCGGCTCGCGCCAGGCTTTCCAGCGATGTCCTGTAGTTGGCTAGATGGCTGCGCCATTCGCCGACCTGCGTCTTGATCGCTTCGGAAACCGGCAGGCTTTCGACAATCTCCCAGCTCAGTTCGCTTGCGCTTCCATCCGGCAAGGACGCGACTTCGCGCTGACGCCTTTCGATTTCGGCGGGCAGCCAGACGGCGCCGTGAGGAACGTGGTGAAGGGCCGTGACGATGCCTTGCGCCCCGGCTTGACGCGCGTCCGCAATCGTCACCTTGTCGACCGGGCCGAACCAACGCCACACATGTCTCATTCGAACACTCCGTTAAAAAGAATCGCCGCGCGGCTGCCCGCGCTCCTGCCGCGGTGACCGACCTGCTGCTTTTCTTCATCCGCTGCTATCAGATTTCGATGTCGGCGCGAATGGCGATAGCGGCTGGCGTCAATCAGCGCCAGCGCGAAATTCCCTGGCTAAAGCGCATCGCGTCTGCGACGCGCTTTAGCCTTTTGTTTTTGTGCATGTCGTTGACCCAAAACCGCTGCGCACTTTTGGGCGACATGCATTAGAGCAGCGCTTCGTACAGATCCCCGATTTTTTCAACTTCGAAATCCGCTGCCCTGCTTTTCAGGGTGGTGGCAGAAATGGGGTGGTCCAGCATGTCAGCCATCGCCTTTGCCATAGCCGCGGCATCGCCGACCGGCACCAAGGCGCCGAAACGACCGTCACCGAGAATCTCGCGCGGGCCATGTGGCGCATCCGTGGAGATTACCGGGACGCCCGCAGCCATGGCCTCGACCAGCACATTGCCAAAGCCTTCGCTCGTCGAGGAAAGCACGAACAGATCGGCTGCGGCATAACAGGCGGCTGGGTCGTTGACGTAGCCAGCAAAGAGCACGTCCGCGCCGATACTGGTTTCCTCGGCATAGGCGCGCAACTCGGCAGCCAGCGGACCTTCGCCGAAGATGACAAGTCGAGCGCGGCGGCCGGCGCGCAGGATAGCGAAAGCCCGCAGCAGGGTCCGATGGTCCTTGACCGGCACCAGGCGCCCGGCGGTGGCGATGACCGGGCCATCGCCCATCGTCGCCAGCTGTGCCTGCCATACATGGGAATCTTGTTCGAGCGCCGCAACCGGCGGCAGCGGATTGTTGATGACGACAATCTTGGATTCAGGAAAGCCGCGGGCCGCAATGTCGCGGCGGACACCCGCTGAGACGGCGATGGCTTTGGTTGCGCGCGCTGCAACCAGCGCGGAAAGCCAGACCGCTATTCTCGCGCCGAGGCTGCTGGAAGGCAGTGAGGCGGCTGCGTGGAAGCTTGGAAAGAACCGCGCCCGGCTTCGCGCCAGGAGAAGCGCCAGGGCCACGACCAGATTGGCAAATTCCGGGGCGCTGTAGACCGCATGCGGAGCAAGGCGGCTGAACAAACCTGCGCTTCGCACGATGCCTTTCAGCGTCTCCCACTTGCCGTAACCCTCGCCCCGGATGGGAAGGTCGAAATCGACCAGATGCACGGCGGGAGAGCGCAGCGCGGCGTTGGGTCCTTGCGCATTCCAGGTAAAAAGGGTGACATCGTGCCCACGCGATGCCAATTCGTTTGCCATGAGGACGAAGACACGCTCGGCGCCGCCGCCCCTGAGACTGGCGATGTGAAAGACAATGCGCTTCGCCATGCCTGGATTTCAGGCTCGGCTGACGCCGATGCCTGATCGGTTCGGCGGCTGGCGCATGTCGCGAACGGTACCCATGGCAATGGCCAGCAGCATGCCCAGAGCAAAGCCGGCGAAAGCTCCCAGGCCTGCCGTCACAGGGGTGCGGGGCGGCCACGAGCGCCCCGGTGGCGGCACGGCGGTGGAAATCACCTGCACATTGGTGGTGTCGATCTGCTCGCGCTCGGTGATTTGGCGCGCGCGAGACAGGAAGCTTTCATAAACCGCCCTTCTCGAGGCGGCGTCGCGTTCAAGCTCACGCAGGGCGACCTGGGACTCGCTGTCGGTGAAAACGTTGTTCTTCAGATCGTTCATCCTGGCGGTGAGAGAAGCCAACGAGGCGTTGGCCTTGTCCAGGTTGGCTTTTGCCGTGCCGACCGTGCGGGAGAACTCCGCCCTGAGTTGAGAACTGACGGTTTCGAATTCTGTCCTGAGCCGGACGATCGTCGGGTGGCGCGGACCATAGGTCATGGACTGAGAATCGATCTGCTGCCGCAAGCCATTCGCCTTGTCGCGCAGCACTGAGAGTGCTGCCGAAACCGCGGGGTCAGGATTGGCCCCATTGACACCGGAAGCAACCAAGGCGTCGTAACTTGCCTGCGCCGCGATGACGCGCGATTGCGCCTCGCCAATTTCGCTATTGAGCTGCGTCATCGTCTGCGAACTGACCAGCTGGCCATTGCTGGCCGACAAATTGTGGCTGCGCCTGTAGCTCTCGACCTTCTCTTCGGCTGCCTGCACGTCGCGCTTGAGTTGGCCGAGCCGGCCCTCAAGAGCAGCCGCGGCACGGCCGGCGCCAGCAGCTTCAGACTTGGCCAGTTCTTCCTGGAAAGCCTTCACCATGGCTTGCGAGATCAGGATCGCCTTGCCGGTGGTTTCTGCCGATACCGCAAGGGTTGTGACGAACGAGGTTTCATCTGCAGCGACGCTGACCCGCTGCGCCAGGCTTTTCTGGGCGACAAGCTTCGGATCGGACTTGCCGCCACTCGCTGCAGCACCAGAGGTGGAAGCGGTCTGGTCCGGATCGAAAAACTCCGGATCATTGGCGAGACCGAGTTCGTCCACCACACGTGCAAGCACGTTGCCGGAGGTCAAGATGCGCTGCTTGCTGCGCGCGTTCAGTATTTGGCTGTCGACCTGGCCCGGTTGCGAGTAGACATCGTTTTCCACAACCTGCAAATTGGCAGGATTGATGAGGATTTCCGTCGTAACGGTATAACGCTGTTTGCTCAGCAACCCGTAGGCGGCGCCGATGACGCCGCCGGCTACTGCCAGCATCAATGCCCAGACGAGCCCGGCACGCAGCCAGACAAACAGGCGTCGAAAATCGAGCTCGAGGAAATCGCCGATCTTGTCGAGCGTCACCGTTGGGACAGGCTCGGGCGTGGGCGGAGTGACAGGGGCAGGGGGGCGTGCCATGACCGGAGCATCCTGTTGCAGCCTTGCCCTGCTGGCGCGCCGTGCATTGGCGATCCGCTCGAACGCGCTGACGTCGGAACCCGCTGCAGAGGGAGGGGTTGTGCCGGAAGCGGCGGACATGGTGCTAACTCTGGTTATTCGCTACGCGGACCAGCACTACAGAAAGATCGTTAACATGTCATTTTCCAAGTTGGCATATTTTGCCGAGTCAGGCACCACGTCCGTTCAGCGGTCCCTTGAATGGATCTCGTTGGCCAGAATGGCGTTTGAATACCTTCACTTGGATCGGCCATGAGCTATCCAGCTGCCGTATCGGAACGATCCAGCCAGGCGCGCCGTCAGAACGCGCTGTCGCTTCTGTTTTTCCTGTGCGCTGCGTTGGCGTTCTTGCTCCGCTTCACGGTGTCGCCGCAGATCATGAACATGGTCGTCGACTATACCGCCGACGGCGGTTCGTTCTACGAGAAACTGCATGTCGGCACCTATGCTATCTTCCTGCTGCTTCCTGTCGTCCTTTTCAGCCGACCGTTTCTGCTGCAGGGCGACGAAATTGGAATCTTCAAGGCTTTGCTGCTCTATTCTGCAGTGATTTTCGCGCTGGTGCCGTATCTGTTCATCACCGGCCGCGCCGGCTCCTCCGGGTTTATCATCGATACCTATCTGGTGGCGGGCGCCGCAGGCCTGTTGATGCTGGCCCTGAACGCGCAAGTGCGGCGTGCTTTAGGCGACCTCGTGCTTGGGATGGTGATCCTCAGCGCTATGATGGGCACGATCGAAGCGGTGACTCAGCATCGATTTCTGCCCTACGGTCTCAACGAACTGCAGTTCAGGCCGATCGGCCTATCGGCGCACCCGCTGGCCCTGGGCGCGCTCTGCGCCACAGCCATCGGGTTCGTACCGCTGACGAACTGGCGCATATGGGTGCGGGTGCTGGCGATCTTCGTATTGCTCGTCGGCTGTGCTGCATCAGGCGCCCGCGCCGCCCTGTTGCTCGCTGCCGCAGAAACCCTCATCCTGCTGATGTTCGTGCCCTGGCCGCGCCTGTCGCTCAAGCATCAGCGGCAGGCCAAGTCTGTCGTGCTGCTGTTCGCCGTGGCGGGCGGCGCAGTGCTGGTGGCCATACTGTTTTCGGGCGGGCTGCTGAACCGATTCGGCAACACGATCTTTGACGAAAACTTCATGGCGCGGGTGACGATCTACCAGGTGTTCGGACTTGTCAGCTGGAAAGACATCCTGTTTGGCATGAACGTCGACGACCTCTTGGCAATCGTCAACGAGAAGTTGCATCTGCCCTACATCGAGAGCGCGCCGGTGGTCATCATCATGCTCTTCGGCTTGCCCATAGCCGCGCTCTTTATCGTGCTGGTATTCTGGTTCATTTTCCGGTTGCTGCGCGGGGCGCCGCTGCCGGCATGGATCGGCACTATGACGTTCCTGCTTGCTGCGCTGTCGAACAACGCGCTTTCGTCAAAATCGCCGGAGATCACCATTATCGTGGTGTTGCTGCTTGCCTATAGAAACGCCCCGTTTCGAAGCGGGCCGGCGAGCATACTGTCGGCCGCGGCTGCATCCGAGCCAAAACTGAATCGGCCTGGATAGCGCAGGCTCCAGACGCGTCAGCCGGCGCTATCCACAACCTCGACATTGCCTGCGCGGTTGAGCGTGTGAATGCCCGTGCGGGCCCATGCCGGCCCCGGGCCGATCGGGCGGGGCGGCGCAAAACTGACATCGAAATCGTCAAGCCGGTCCAGACGCATCAACCCGAGACCGCCGCCGTAAGCTCTCGATCCGTTTTGCACCGGCAGCACCAGGGCGTCACCGTGGCGGATAAAGGCGCCGCCGGGGCGAGCGGCCGAGTGATCGACGGCGATGGGATTGAGCGTGTGCGCAACCCACGGCCCGCGCAGCGAGGCTGCGGAATAGACCGCCATCGTGTCCGACGCGCTGCCATAACCGAACCGCTCCGTCCCCAACAGCCAGAAGCGGCCGCCCGATTCGAGCAGCGTGGCGTCATTGAAATCCTTGTCCGTCAACAGCACGGTGTCGCGTACCCAGCGATCTGGAAACTGCGCGGCGCGGTAGAGCACAAGCTCGCGCGCCGCCGCACTTTCAGGAATCATGAAAATCTCGCCGGCGTGAGCGAACACCTGCGGATACGACAGGTGGTGTTTTTCCTCCAGCACCACCCTCGGTACGCCGAAGTTGCCGTCGTCACCCAGTTCGGCGACAGAAATCACGCCGCGACCCGTAGCGTAGGGAAATTCCTCGACAAACAGATAGTGGCGGCCGTCCCGCTTGAGGACGAACGGATCGGCATAGAATCGCTGGCCGTCGTCCGGCAGGACGGTGAACGGCTTACCGTCGAGTTGCCCGGTTTCGGCGACACCTGGCCCGTCGATCAGCCGATAGGCAGCCTGCCAATAGAAGGGACGCCGTCCAAGCCTGAGTTTTTGCACGGCGCGATCGACCAGCCCCTTGCAGAAAAATGGCAGATAGTGCCGGACAAAACCGCCGATCCTCAGGATAGGCGCCGGGCTATCGGCTATCGGCGCAAGTTCGCCCGCGGCAAAACGGGCGACGCTTTGCGCGACCAGCGAGATGGCCCCAGCGAGCAGGTCGTTGCAGCTGCGAGACAGCCAGAGCCGGTCGCCGAGCATCGGTCGGCCCCGGGCGACTGTGACGCCGTCGAGGCGAACGGCAAGTTCGGGCAATCGCCCGCTCGTCAGCATCTCGGCCACACCGGCGGGGAACGTGCTGCGGCCGCAAAATTCGAGCGTCAGAACCGGCGCGTCACGTCGTGCGGCAGTGCCGGTGAGATCGATTATGAGGTCGGCCGGACCAGAACCGCCAGACGGCAACGGCTCGGAGCGGCTTGCCAATGAGGGACCGAAGCGCCGGCTCTCGATCGCCAGCACAACATCCAGGCCGCGTGCAATCGGCGCAGGCGTCGGCGCGCGGCCGCTCGAAACCACGTGACCGGCTGCGCTCAACCGCACCAGAAGCGCATTTTCCCAGCGCCGAGATCCGACCGTGTGGCCGATAATTAAAATATTAGTCAATCGAATATATTCTTTTTCAAGACTACTCTGCCAGGATACCTATCGGTTCAGGCTTTCATAAGAGTTACCGGTGAGGACGTGGGCTTGGCTGTTAATCATATATTAAGATTTAAGGTCACGGAGGCGGCTTCTGCCGCTATTATAGCTCGTGGCGAATAATCGGCAGGTCGCGACGCCTTCTGGCGACCAGGATCAGCAATGAACATCCTTTCACATCCAAAACTGCCGTCCAGGCAAAAACTGCTGATCGTGTTCGGCACCAGGCCTGAGGCGCTCAAATGCTTTCCGGTGGTGCGTGCCGCGCTTGCCCATCCAGGTTTCATCACCAAGACATGCATCACCGGCCAGCATCGCGAGATGGTCGACCAGGTCATCGAACTGACCGGCCTGCCGGTGCATCATGATCTCAACATCATGCAGCCCGGCCAGACATTGTTCGACGTGACCTCGCGCGTGCTGCTGGGCATGGCCGAAGTGCTGGAGCAGGCGAAGCCTGATATCGTCCTCGTGCAAGGCGACACGACCACGGCGATGACTGCGGCTTTGGCTGCCTTCTACAAGCGCATCCCGGTCGCCCATATCGAGGCCGGATTGCGCAGCCACAATATTAACTCTCCGTTTCCAGAGGAACTGAACCGCAAGATTGCCGGCGATATCGCGACCTGGCATTTCGCGCCGACGATCCAGGCGCGCGACAATCTCATCGCCGAAGGAAAGGCTGCGAGCACCATCTTCGTGACCGGCAACACGGTGATCGACACGCTGTTGCATTTTTCCGGCGCGATCGACGCCGACAGTCTGATGAGCGCAAAACTCGCCGCCGGTTTCCCGTTCCTCGATCCGGCCAAGAAAATGGTGCTCGTCACCGGTCATCGTCGTGAGAATTTTGACGGCGGCATCCATCGTATCTGCACGGCGCTGAAGGGGCTGGCAATGCGCGAGGACGTGCAGATCGTCTATCCGGTCCATCCCAACCCCAATGTGCGCTCGGTGGTCAACGCAGAACTGGGCGGCGTGCCCAACATCCACCTGGTCGACCCGCAGGACTATCTGCCGTTCCTGTTCCTGCAGAAGCAGAGCTATCTGGTGCTGACCGATAGCGGCGGCGTGCAGGAAGAAGCGCCTTCGCTCGGCAAGCCGGTGCTGGTGATGCGTGAGAATACCGAGCGGCCCGAGGGGATCGCGGCGGGCACCGCCCGTCTCGTCGGCACCGATATCCAAAAGATCCTGTTGAATGCCAACAGCCTGCTCGACGACCAGGCGGCCTATCGCGGCATGGCGGAACGACACAACCCATATGGCGATGGCCGGGCCAGTAACCGGATCGTTGAGGAACTGCTGCATCATGGCTGAGATCAAGACCGTTTCCGTTATCGGCATGGGCTATATCGGCCTGCCGACCTGTGCCATCTTCGCCAGTTGCGGGCTCGACGTCATCGGCGTCGACGTCAACGAAGCGGTGGTCGAGAAGGTCAATCGCGGCGAGATCCACATCGTCGAGCCGGACCTCGATGGTCTGATCCAGAAGGTTGTCGCCAACGGCAAGCTCAGGGCTTTCAGCACGCCGCAGCCGGCGGACGCCTTTGTCATCGCCGTGCCGACCCCGATGACCGCGGACCACAAGCCTGATGTGAGCTATGTGCTCGCGGCGGCACGCAGCATTGCCTCGGTGCTGAAGCGGGGAGACCTTGTGGTGCTGGAATCGACATCGCCGGTCGGCACAACGCGCATCATGACGGGACTGCTTGCCGAGTTGCGGCCCGATCTCAGATTTCCTCTCGCGCATGGCGAACAGGCCGATGTCCTGGTCGCCTATTCGCCCGAGCGGGTGTTGCCGGGAAAGGTCCTTACCGAGTTGATCAACAACGATCGCTCGATCGGCGGACTGTCGCGCAAGTCGTCGGAACGCACCGCAGCACTCTATTCGACCTTTGTTGCCGGCGACCTGTTCACGACCCAGGCCGAAAGCGCGGAACTGGTGAAGCTGACCGAGAACGCGTTCCGCGACGTCAACATCGCCTTTGCCAACGAGCTTGCGGCGGTGTGCCAGGATTTGTCGCTCAACGTCTGGGAGGTGATCGATCTCGCCAACCGGCACCCCCGCGTCAACATCCTGCAGCCGAGCCCTGGCGTCGGCGGCCACTGTATTGCCGTCGATCCGTATTTTATCATCGATGCCGCGCCCAATAGCACGCGGCTGATGGCTTCGGCGCGCCGGATCAATTCCGAGCGTCCCTTGTCGGTGGTCAGGGATATACAAGCCTTGCTCGACCCGTCCCGCAAGCAGACGATCGCTTGTCTTGGCCTCAGCTTCAAACCCAACATCGACGATATGCGCGAGAGCCCGGCTGTCGAGGTGGTGAAGCTTTTGTCGGATATTCCCAACCTGAGGATCATTGCGGCTGAACCCAACGCACACAGGCTGCCCCATGAGCTCGAGGGCAAGGGCATCGTCTTCACCGATGCGCTTTCCGCCATCGACCAGTGCGATATCGTCGTCCTGCTGGTCGACCATCGGCAGTTCAATCTGGTCGATCCCGAAGCGCTCAAGGACAAGAAGCTCATCGACACCAGGGGTTTGTGGACCTGGCGCAAGGCACGCAAGCCCGACGCCCGCATCGAAGGCAAGAAATCAGCGCTCGAGGCGCTTCCTGCAAGTGCAGAGGAAGCCGCATGAACGCGCACGACCCTGCATGGGCGCAGCATCGCCTGTTGGCATCGCGGCGCCGGGAATTCCTCGGCGCGCCTATCCATGCGCTGACCATGGCTGAGACGCTGGCCATCGCCGATGAGGCGATGAGCCTACGGCGGCCGCTGCATCATGTGGTGGTGAATGTCGCCAAGCTTGTGAACATGCGCAACAATAGCGAGCTGCGGGAGGATGTGGCGACGGCGGATGTGATCAACGTCGACGGCATAGGCGTGCTTTGGGGGGCGCGTCTTTGCGGTCTCGCACTGCCGGAGCGGGTGGCCGGCGTCGACATCATGATCAATCTGCTGAGCCTCTGCGCGAAGCGTGGCTTCAGGCCCTTCCTCCTCGGCGCGGAACAATCCGTTCTCGATGCGGTTAAAATGCGACTTGCCAGGGATCATCCGGGTCTCGTTGTCGCCGGCATGCGCAATGGCTATTTCGAACCGGATGACGAGGCCGGCATCGTCGGGGCGATCAATGCTTCGGGGGCCGACTGCCTGTTGGTGGCGATGCCGACGCCGCGCAAGGAGCGCTTTCTCAAGCGCTATCGTGATAAGCTTACCCCGAGTTTCGTCATGGGCGTGGGCGGCAGTTTCGACGTCTATGGCGGCAAGGTTGCCCGGGCGCCAAAACTGGTTCAAGCGGCCGGTCTGGAGTGGTTGTTTCGCGTGGCACAGGAGCCGCGACGCTTGTGGCGCCGCTACTATGACACCAACACCGCCTACGCGGCGCTGCTGTGCCGGGAGTTGTGGGGCCGTCGGGGACGCCGGAAGGTCGATCTATAAATAGCTTTACCAGGGCGCCAACCCTGGGCTGCTGCATCGGTCCGAACGAGCCGCTTTTTCAGGACTATGGCACGGCAATTCGGCAAATGCCGTTGCGGCCTATGCGAGCCGTAGCCGCGCCCTCAGCTTGGCTACGAATTGCATCGCGGCGGCGGGATAGACTAGCCAGGTCAGCCCGAAGAAAACCACTGTGCCAGCGGCGCCGCCCGCGACGAGCGAGAAGATGGCCGGCATATCGCCGAATAGAGCGCTGGCAAGGCCGGCGGCCAGCCCCGTGCTGAGCGAGATGACGATCGACATGCCGATGTCGCGCCATGGCACCGGCACCGGGGTGAGCCGTTCGCTGATGACGATGCAGGCTAAAAGGCCTGCCAGCGATCCGCCGGCCAGCGCCAAAGCAGCGCCGACCTCCGCCATCGGCGGGATCAACAGCACGGACAGTGCGATTGTCGCCACCGAGCCGAAGGAATTGGCGATGATCAGCAGCCACGGCCGCTTGTGTGCGTGCACCACGGTGCCATAGACGAAGCTGGCGAGATTGGCACACAGCACACTGAAGGCGATGATCGGAAAGAGCAGGCCGAAACGGCCGTGATACTCGGCGGGCAGCAGGAGCTGCGTGATATCACTGCTGAGTGCGACCAGCATCGCTGCAACCGGCAGGCAAAGGCGCATCATCAAGGCCATCAATTGCGACAGCAGCCGGCCCGATGCCGCAGGCCCGTCGTCGTCGAACCGGCTGACCACCTCGGGAAAGGCGCCCATGTTGATGGAATTGGCGACCATATCGATCGGCTGGCGGGCCAGTGCATAGGCTGCGGCGAAGATCGCCACTGCGCCGGCATCGTAATAGATCTTGAGGAACACGCGCTCGGCGCTGTGCAGGCCGAAGCCCACCAGCGCCATGAGGACCAGGGGCACGCCGAGGACGAAGAACTCCTTTTGGGTGAAACGTGGTGGACCGGCAACGACGCGTCGGGATGCCATTAGGCCCGCCACGATACCGGCGATTAAAACGCCGAGGCTCGAGCCGAGCGATACCGTCAGAAAGGAATCTTGAAATACGACGATGGCGCCGATCGGCAGCGCCAGCTGCAGCACGGCGCGCAGAAACTCGAGCATCGAATAGACCGAATGACGCTGCTGCATCTGCAGCACCGTCAACGCGTAGCGGCCGATGGAACCGGCGATCAGGTAGCTGCAGACGGCGATCGCGAACTCGACCCAGCGCTCCGGCACGATCACTGCAGAGGCGACCACGGATATGATCAGCGCCAGCGCCGTGCTGGCAAGCAATACCCGCCCGGCCAGCATCAGGCTGCCGCGGCTGACGTCGCCTTTGCCGCCAAGCCTGAGCAAAGCGATGCGCAGCCAGTTGGTGACCGCAATGTCGGTCATTTCGCCGACGGTCACCACCAGGGTCAGCAGCCCATACTCGGTCTGGTCGATCAGCCGCGTCACGATGACCAGCAGGAGCAGCGCGGAAATCCGCGTCAGCAGGATCGCCGGGGCGTAGATGAGCGTGGAGCGCAGCAGCAAAGGGTTGTCCCCGGAAAATTCCGCCTCGACTAACCGTCGACCGGCGGAAAATCCAGCGCGACAGCGGCGAAGGGTGAACAGATTCAGTTTGAACTAAAAGATTTGCCGTAAACTTACCGGGAACGTTTGCTTTGTGGTTACGCGGTCCGTGCTATCCAGAATACCATGCTGCAAAGTCTCTTACCCGATCGAAAAATACATGTCCTGGTCGCGACCCCGTCGGGTGTGTCGGGGCAGGGCGGCATCGATCGCATCATGGCGGCGCTCGATCGCGAACTCCAACGGCAGGGAGACGGAAAGGTCGAAGCGCGGTTCCTTCCCAGTCGCGGTTCGGGCTCGGTCGCGCTGTCGGTCCTCTACATGATTGGCTTTTGCCTTCGGATGGTGGTCGCGCGTGTTGCCGGCCGTGCCGACGTCGTTCACATCAACGTATCGAGCTTTGGCAGTACCTACCGCAAGATGGTCATCGCGAGGTGCGCGCGATTGCTCGGCATCCCCTATGTGCTGCATTTGCATGGAGCTCAATACCAGACGTTCTGGAAGGAAAACCGCAACTTCATGAGCCGCCGCATCCGGCATATGTTCGAGCATGCCGATCGGATCGTGGTTCTGGGCCGTATCTGGCGCGACTTCGTCACTGCACGGGCGCCAGGCGCGGCCGCGAACATAGTGATTGTGCCCAATGCCACCGAAGTCCCGTCCCTGGCCCATGTCGGTGGTGGAGACAGCGTTCACATCCTGTTCCTGGGCCGTATCGGCGACCGCAAGGGCGTGCCGCAATTGTTGGACGCACTGCATCGCATGAAGCCTGTCAGGCAGTGGCGCGCCACAATCGCCGGCGATGGTGACGTCGAGGCCGTACGGGCAAGATCGGCCGGGCTGGGGCTTGCCGGATGTATCGCCTTTCCAGGGTGGGTGGGTCCGAACGAGGTTGCATCGCTGATCGCTTCGGCCGACATTCTGGCGCTCCCCTCATTCGCCGAAAACCTCCCGGTCTCGGTCATCGAGGGAATGGCCTCCGGCCTCGCGGTGGTCACCACGCCTGTCGGCGCGGTAGAGGACATCATCATCGACAGGAAAACCGGGTTGCTGGTGCCGCCCGGCGATGTGGCGGCGCTGACCGAGGCACTGACAGAACTGGTCGACGACACGGAGTTGCGCGCCCGTCTTGGCTCCGCTGCCATGGCGGTGCACCGGGAACGGCTGGAGCTTTCTTCGTTCGCGGCATCGATATGCCGTGTGTGGCAAGAGGCGGCAAACGGCAGGCCGGTGCAAAATCATGAATTTTCTTGACGTAGCGCGCGGTGCCTATGTGCGAAGCCCGCCGGCGGTCAGGCGGCTGCTGGCGCCCATGCTGGCACTGGCGCCAACGCGGATGAAATTTGGTGCGACCTATCGGGCATGGCGGAGCCGGATCGCCAAGGCCGCCGAGGATCCTGTCTATGCCGGGCAATTTCATCTGGCCGCGCTGCGCGCGCTGTTGCAGAAAGCCCATGCGGGCAGTCCGTTCTATCGCGAGTCGATCGACCAGGCCCTCGGTTCTGGTTTCGATCTGTCGAGGCTGGGACTTGCCGACCTGCGCCGCCTCCCGGTCCTGTCCAAGGACATCCTGCGGGCGGCTGGAACTGCAGCGTTGGCGGTGCCGATTGCCCAACTGGATGAGGCCTCCGGCAACGGCTCCAGCACCGACAAGCCATTTCGCTTCTATCTCGATAAGGATCGGAGCGCCCGCGAGATGGCGTTTGTCTACCACGTCTGGTCGCGGATCGGTTATGATGAAGACACGGCGCGCGTCTGCTTCCGCGGGTTCAGCCTCGATGCCACCGGCAAGCGACTGCATGAATGGGACCCGGCACTTCGCGAGCTAAGGCTCTCTGTCTTTCCAATGACGGTCGACGACGCCGATGCCTATCTCGACCTGATCGACGCGCGGGGCATCACGTATTTTTATGGCTATCCCTCGGCCATAGAGCTGTTTTGCCGGCATATGCGCGTGCTTGACCGAGTACCAAAACGGCCCGTCAAGGGCATGATGATGATCTCGGAGCCAGTCCATCCCCATCAACGGGAGATCATGCGAAGCGTTCTTGGCAACGTACCGCTGTCCTGCTTCTATGGACTCAGCGAAAAGGTGCTGTTCGCCGAAGAAACGCCCGGAGCCCCCGGCAGCTACAAGTTCAATCCTCTCTACGGCCTCGCCGAATTGGTCGATGCGGCAGGCGAGCCGGTAACAGAGACAGGCAAGGAGGGAAGGCTCGTCGGCACTGGCTTCCTGTCGACCGGCATGCCTTTCATCCGCTACGATACCGGCGACTCTGCCCGGTTGGTGGAATTGCCGAATGAGGCAAACGGCCAGCGGCTTAGAGTCGAGGCTGTCATGCCGCGCCGAAACGTCGACTATCTGGTCACCGCCGACGGCAGCCGGGTGGTGACGACGCACCTGGTGCCCGACGGTCCCGGATTCTTCGACGGCATAGAGGAGCTGCAATTCTACCAGGACCAGCCCGGCGAGGTATTGATTCGCTATATCCCGACCGCCGGGGCGGCACCTGCCTGCGCCGCGCGTCTCGCCGAGACGTTGGTCAACCGCACAAACGGTCGTATCCGGTTTTGCCTGAAAGCCGTGAACCGCATTGCCGCCGGGCGGGGCGGCAAGCGGGCGCTCATCAACCAGCAGCTCGACATATCGCGTTACTGAGACGCAAGACCCAGCGCTCGCACCAGTCCGGCATCGGCTATGGGCGGTCCATCGGGGAGGATCAGCGACATCCCATGCGGATTGGCGAATTCCCAGACAGACCAGGGTATCGCGAAGCGTTCCGCCTGCTGGCGCACCGCCTCGAGATAGCGCAGACGGTCAGCGTCGAACGCGCCCATGCGGCCGTCCGCAGACATGAGGATGACGCCGAATTCGCCCATGAACAGTCGCCGGCCTGGAATGCCATGCGCCTCGCCCCAGTCGACCGCCTGACGGAAGCTCGCCTCGAGTTGGCTCGGCCCCCAATTCTGCTCGAAATACCGGGCGATTGCTTGACGCGCCGCGACCATGTTCATCACCTGCTCGACCGGGCTCAAGCCGGCGGCGTCCATCCGGGCCTTAAGGGTTTCGGTCACCTTTTCGGGCGTGCTGCTGTCGGCCGGCCAAGGCAGCCCCGAGGCGAAAGCGCCTGTCCCGTCAGACCGCTGGTGCGTGAAACTGTGCGGCTCGTACATATGGAAGCTGTAGTAGAGGTTCGGATCGTCAAAGCCGGGGGCGAGATTGACCAGTCCGGCAATGCTGCCGCCACAGGCGCCTGTTGCGACGATGGTGAGTTCACTGCTGACTGCGCGAATAGCGCGGACCGTGTCTGCCATGATCCGCTGCCAGTCATCGCTGCCGCTCGAATCACAGGGGTAGTATGCCGGCTCGTTGTAAGGCTCGAGGGCTACCTTGTCGGTGCCAACCCTGGCCAGCATGGCGGCGACCGCCACAACCATTTCGCGATAGCTGGCGACGCCTTCGCTGTCGGCACCGTCATAGATCATCTCCATGCTGTAGGCCGGAACCTGGGTGACGCCGTGCAGGTCGAAAACCACCTTGAGACCGGCCGACGTGACGCGCTCGACCGCGGCGGCAAGTATGTCGAGCGCCTGCTGGCGTTTGGCGCCCCGGCTGGCAAGCAGAGGGCCGGGGTCGACGCTCAGCCGGACGAAGTCGAAGCCCATCGACCGAATGTGCGTAAACGCGTCGCCGGGCCAATCGGTGAGCGGCCTATGTCCAGCGCGCCACTCCTGCTCGCTGCGATAGGGCGGCCAACGGTAGGATCCATCCTCCTCCACCGGCGACCAGTTGAGCCATTCATGCACGCCAACGCCGCGCTGCAGCGGGATCGGCGCAGCGCTGGCGGCTATTGCCATGCCGAGCATCCACGCTGCAACAAACGCCGTCCTTCTCATCGCCACTCTTTCCGTTTCATGGTTGGAGATATTAACCGCAGGATCGGAAAAGAGGATTGCGGTCGCTCGGCTTTTCGACAGCATGGTATACAAGAATCAAACCCTGGCGGGGCGGTATGAGAATCGGCTGGTACATCAACCGGTTGCGCAGCATGGAGCCGGCTGAGGTGTTGCACCGGCTGGGCGAGCAGCGTCGAAGGATCGCTTCGCGCCGCCGCGACGGCGGTTGGCAGCGTTATGCATCGCCCCGGTTGCATCCGGTGCTGCGTGGATTGCGCGATGCTGTGCTGAATGCGACACCGGCACAACGGCAAGCCATAGCGGCGGCGGCGCAAAACACGCTTGGCGGCGAGTTTTCCGCACTTGGGCGGACATGGCCGCGGCGCGATTCCGATCGGCTGTTTCCTCCCGAGCTTTGGCGCCTTGATCCGGTCACCGGCAGGCTTTGGCCGGGTGGCGAGGCCCATACTTTCGATATCGATTTTCGCAATGGCGGCGGCCGCGGCGATGTAAAATACGTGTGGGAGATCAACCGGCTGCAGCAGTTGCCGCCACTGGCCGCCCACCTGCTTCTCGCCGGCGACGACCAGCCCCTGAGGGCCATAGAGGCGGCGATCGACAGCTGGCATTCAGCCAACCCGCCGTTTCGGGGGGTTGGCTGGGCCTCCGGCATCGAAGTCGCGCTGCGCGCCATCAGCCTGATCGTCACCATGGACCTGGTCGGCGACCGACTTGGCGCGGCGACACGGCAGCACGTGGGCGAAATACTGGCGGCAAGCGCCTATTGGCTGCCGCGGTTCCCCTCCCGTTTTTCCTCCGCCAACAATCATCTCGTCGCAGAACTGGCTGGCGAGTATCTGATCGGCCTGGCATTGGGGGCCGCACCCGACGCTGCACGCGAAGCCCTCCTGGCTGAGGCGCGCAAGCAGATTCTCGCCGATGGCGCCGGTGCCGAGCAGACCCCGACTTACGCGGCCTTCACCGCCGAACTGATCTTGCTGTGCGTCGCAGCGGCACGCCAGGCCGGAACGCCGTTTGCCTCGCCCGTTGAAGCGCGCCTGGCCGCTTTTGCCAATTTCGTCGCCTGGCTGCCACCAGCCGCCGGCTTTGGCGACAATGACGAAGGTCGCGTGCTGACGCTCGGGGACGAGCCGGACTATGTCCGATCCGTCGCCGCCGCCATCCATGGCTTTCTACAGATGCCGGGCAACGCTGCTGAGCCCGACGATTTTCGGGCGCTTGTCTTTGGCACGCCCTCGGAGCCGGCACCGGTGTCGCGTGGGCTGCAAACGTTCACGCAGGGCGGGCTCTCGGTCTGGCGCGGCGAGATGAACGGCCGCAGCATCGATCTGACATTCGACCACGGCCCGCTCGGTTATCTCTCGATAGCGGCTCACGGCCATGCCGACGCGCTGTCGCTCACCTTGTGCATCGATGGCGAGCCGGTGCTGGTCGATCCCGGCACCTGGCTCTACGGTTCGGGAGGCGTCTGGCGCGACTGGTTTCGCTCGACACCGGCGCATAACACGCTGAATATCGAGGGCAAAAGCCAAAGCATCATCGCCGGGATGTTCAACTGGTCGCACAAGGCGGTTGCGGAGTTGGTGGAGAGCGAGCCGGGAACGCACTGGAAGCTGCGCGCCCGCCATGACGGGTATAAAAGCCGCTTCGGCGTCATGCATCAGCGCGCCGTGATGCACCGGGCCGACGGCATCGTCCTCACCGACCAACTGCTCGGCGGCAGGCGTGTGGCCGAGATCGTCTTTCAACTCGCAGCCGGCCTCGGCACCGACCGGGACGAAAACACGGTCACGGTATTGCGCGGCGATGAGCCGCTGATAGCCATGCGCTTTCCGGACGCTGCGGTCGACATCCGTGCCGGCGGCGACGCACCGGGGCAGGGCGGCTGGGTTTCACCGCGTTTTGGCGTCAGGCAGCCGGCCGAACGCATCGCCTGGCGTGGCGAAGTGGGCGAAGACGGAATTGAGATACACCTTGCGGCAATCCCCCGGCCGGTATGATAGCGATCGGCGCTGCAGCAGAGCGGCCTCTCCGGTGTTTCGGCCATGTTCGAGATTAATTGCTTTCGAACTTTTAGCGTTTTGTTACGGTTGAACTGCTAGTCTGGCGCAAATCCGGCATGCTTTTGCTTGTTGCAGCCGCAATAGCCATTTGGCTGCCGGCAACATGCAGTGGGTTTGGCAAGTTTCTTGCTTCGCAATTCGCCGGACGGCCATTTTACGGCCCAGGAGCCACCGCACCGATGTTTTCTGAATTCGCCGGATTGATTGTGGAAAAGCTTTCGAACGTCGATCTGGTGACGCTCGGCCTCCTGTTTTTCACGGCACTGGGGAGCGCGGTGGTCGCTTACTGGCGGACTGTCGAGCATAAATCCCTCAGGGACTTTTTCGATTTCGCTTTCCCCGCGGAGGTCATCCTGCACCCGTCGGCGCGAGCGGATGTCCTATTTTGGGTCACCAAACGGGCGATAATGCCATTCCTGCTCATCCCTGCCGGCGTCACCTTCGTTGCCGCCGTCGGCTATGGGACGCACCACGCAATCGGCTGGCTGCTCGGTATCCAGGCGCCGCTCATCGATGGCGCGGCCGGACCGGTGACGATCGTCGTCTTCACCGCAACCATGCTTATCGCCTACGACATTTCATACTATCTCTACCATGTCGCCCAGCACCACTTCCCGTTCCTGTGGGAATTGCACAAAGTGCATCATTCGGCCGAGGTGATGGTGGGAATCACCAAGGATAGGGTTCACCCGCTGGACGACCTGATGAACCGTATCTGGGATGGCGTCATCCCGGGGATCTGCTTCGGCATCTGGAGCCTGATCGCGCTCGATCCGGCAGAGATCGCCATCTTCGGCATCAACGTCTATGTCATCCGTAACATCCTGATGATGGACTTTGTTCGTCATACTCATTTCAAGATTTCCTTCGGCCCGTTGAACAACGTCATCTTGTGTCCGCACTGGCACCAGGTGCACCACAGCATCGACCCTCGCCACTACGACAAGAATTTTGGCCTGCTGTTTTCGTTCTGGGATCGCCTCTTCGGGACGCAGTTTGTCCCGGATCCGGATGAAGACCTCAAATTTGGCCTGATTGATCGCGATGTGCGCGACTATCAATCGCTCTTTGGGCTTTACATCCTGCCGCTCAGGAAGATGGGAGGGCATGTCCGCAGACTGTTCCAGAGGCGTCCGGATGCCATCGCAGAGGATCGTTCCCCTTCATGAACACCATTGTTTCGATTGACGCCTCGAGCGCAGAGCGCCTGGAAGTTGTCCGTGCGGCGGATCGCCTGGCTGCGATCGAAGCCGATTGGGCGCATCTCTGGCATCGCACCGATGGGCTGGTCTTTCAGAGTCATGCCTGGACTTCGGCCTGGTGGAATACCGTAGCGGACCGTGACCAGCGCGCGCTGCGGATCGGCCTGGTCTGGAATGGTGACAGGCTCGTTGCTGTCGTTCCCATGGCGATCCGCAAGCGCAAGGGCCTGCGGTTTCTCGAATGGGCGGCCAGCAGCTATACCGATTACGGCGATATTCTCGTTGCTCCGGAATGCTCGTTATCGGCCCTGCAGGGAGTATGGGCCCGGATCTGTGACGCCGGTGGCTTCGATATTGCCTTTCTCAATCGTCTCTTGCCGGGTGCGGCGGCCCGCAAAATTCTCACTCCGGATACCTCCAGCGGGATCAGACTTCGCCCCAATCACAGGGAGGAAGTCAGTTATCGCGTCGCCGGACAGTGGGCGAGCGGAGGGGCGTGGTTCGCGGAGCAGTCGAAAAAGACACGGCAGAACTATCGGCGCGGCGTCAAGACGTTGGAAGAAGCCGGCGAAATGAAATTTCGCCTGCTTGCGCCAGACGAGCCACTGCAGCCGGTACTCGACCGGCTCTCTGCCCTGAAGCGCAGATGGCTGGTCGAGCGCAAGCGTGAATCGCAACTTTTCGAAGAGGGAGCGCCGGTACTGGCCGCACTTGTTGACGCGCTGGCGCGTGCCGGCGTGCTGCACATTTTCGTACTTGAATGCGATGGCGCAATGGTCGCGGTTTCCATCAACTTCGTCCAGCACCACACCATGATGGCGTTCGTGACCACTTTCGATCCGGATTTCAGCCAGGCGTCGCCGGGCATGATCCTGATGATGGACTACATACAGTGGTCGTTCGATCACGGCTTGAGCACGGTCGATTTCCTGTGCGGCGCAGAGGCGTTCAAGCATAAATTCGCAACGCAGGGCGTTGTCCTGCAATCCGTTCTTGGGACGCGCACGGTGCAAGGCGCGCTCGCTTCCCTTGCCGATCGTATGCGTCAGAGGGTCCGGCATGCACGCGGGCGCGGATTGGCAACGACAGCTTGATTTCGGCTTGATCGGTGCGGGAACGCTGTTTCCGACCGGCAACGGCAGCACGAACCGCTCACAGTGCCGATTGCGTCTGAGCTGGAACGACCCGCCAGACCTTGTTGCCGACATCGTCCGCCACCAGCAGGGCGCCGCGCCGGTCTATCGCCACGCCCACAGGACGGCCATAAGCCTTGTCGTCCTCGCTCAGGAAGCCGGTGAGGATGTCCTGAGGCGGCCCTGAGGGCATACCGCCGGTAAACGGCACGAAAATCACCTTGTAGCCGCTGTGCGGCCTGCGGTTCCACGAGCCATGCTGCCCGACGAAGGCGCCATTGCTGTATTGAGGACCGAACAGGTCGCCTGTGTTGAAGGTCAGTCCCAATGAAGCCGTGTGCGCCCCGAGCGCATAGTCCGGCTTGATCGCCTGGGCGACGAGGTCGGGCCGCTGCGGCTTGACGCGATTATCGACGTGCTGGCCAAAATAGCTGTAAGGCCAGCCATAGAAGCCGCCATCCTTCACCGAAGTCATGTAATCCGGCACCAGGTCGCTGCCGATCTCGTCGCGCTCGTTGACGACGACCCAGAGCTCACCGCTTTCCGGATTCCACGACAAGCCGTTCGGATTGCGCAGGCCGGAGGCGAAGAGACGCGTCTGTTTCGAGGCGAGATCGATCTCCAGCACGGCGGCGCGGTTCTGCTCTGCCTCCAGGCCGTTCTCGCCGACATTGGAATTGGATCCGACCGTCGCATAGAGCTTCGTCCCGTCTTGCGAGGCGGTCACGTCCTTGGTCCAGTGGTGGTTCCTCCCCGCAGGCAGGTCGACGATCTTCTCCGCCGGTGCGGTGATCTCGGTCGCACCCTCCTGGTAGGGAAAGGCCACAATTGCATTGGCGTTGGCGACATAGAGCTTGCCGTTGAGCAGGGTCATGCCGAATGGCGAGAACAGCCCGGCGAGAAAGGCGGTTCTGGTTTCTGCCACCCCGTCGCCGTCCTGATCGCGCAGCAGCGTGATGCGATTGGCGCTATGCGTCCCCGCGCCGGCCTGGCTCTGGAAGAAATCGACGACGAAGCGCCGTATGCTGAAGCCCTCCTCCGGCCTGGGCGGCGCATTGCTCTCGGCCACCAGCACGTCGCCGTTTGGCAACACATACAGCCAGCGCGGATGGTCGAGCCCGCGGGCATATTCGTTGACTGCAAATCCCTGGGCCGCTGTCGGCTTGGTGCCCTGCGGCCATGGCATGGCCTTGGCGACATGGACGGTCGGCAGCCAGGTCGGATTGGGCTCCGGCAGGGTCGGGTTGGGGCCATAGGTCTCGGCGATCGGAACGGTCGCCTCTTCGCGCGACAGGAAGAAGATCGCTCCTGCGGCGATTACGAGAACAATGATCAGCATGAGAAGGGCGGTAGCCAAGTTTTTCACCAGAACCTCGAAAAACGTCGAAAGAACGCAAACGCGCTTATCGCGTTGCGGTTGCCGACGCAGCGGCCGATCGGGAGAAGTAGGCCGCAAGCGCGCGGACGTCGTCGTCCGTCAGACCCTTCGCGGCATTTGCCATGAGATGGCCGAAGCGCGTTCCGCCACGCTTTCCCGCCCTGAACAACCCAAGCTGCGTCTCGATGTAGGGCGCCGGCTGGCCGGCGATCGAGGGATAGGGCGGGCTGCGGTCCTGTCTTCCGTGACAGCCGAGACAGGCGGGCACATTGGCCTGCCTGACGCCGCTCTCGGCGATTTCCTCGCCGCGCCGGACAAGTGCTGGATCGCCCCCGCCGCCGGGGCGCATCGCCGGCAGGGCAGCGAAATGCCTGGCCAGGTCCGGCCAGAGTTGAGGCCCTGCCGCAATGGCGGGCAGGCTCATCAACCCACTTGCCCGGCCTTCCTCGGCATAGGCACGCAGGCTTTCAAGCAGATACGCCTCGCTCTGCCCGGCCAGAACGGGTATCGCGGGACCGCGTCCAAGACCGTCCTCGCCGTGGCAGCGGGCGCAATCCGCCAGCACTTGCGGCAGGGTTTCGGCAGCGCCTGCAGGAGGCGCAAGCCTTTCGCCATAGGCGAGATCGCGATAGGTGGCTTCGTCCAGCGACGGCAGTTCGCGCAGGAAGGCGACCATCGCCCAGACCTCGTCGTCGCGTTCCTGCGTCGGCCAGGCCGGCATGCCGGTGAAACGCACGCCGTGCTTGACGATACGAAAAAGCTCCGCGTCCGACCATTCGCCGACGGCCCCGGCAAGGTCAGGCGGCTGCGGCAGCATTCTCATGACGACAGGAGATCGCGGCTCGCCCGGCGCGCCGTGACAGATGGCGCAGCCGCGTGCGAAATGCCCGGCGGCCGGCTGAATCGCATGGCGCGGCAGAGCCTCTGGAGCGTCGACCGCCAGGGCATAGGTGCGCACAGCCGATCGCATGGCGAAATGGAGGAACCATTCCGTGATCTTCCAGTGGCCGCTCGAGGCACCGACATTGAAAAAGCCGATCCAGGCCGCCAGCACCACGACGAAGGGCAGAATGGCAAGCGCTATGGCGAGCTTCTTCCAGCTGATATGCATCAGACCGTCTTCCGCGGTGGTGTGGCGAGGATGCGCGCGAAAAGCGTCACGCCGCCGGCCAGGTAGACCGCGGCGCCGACCAGAAGCATGATAACGCCGCCAAGTTCCTGATCCTGCTGGGCGGAAAGCGCGATGCCGAAGCAGCTTGTCTCGCCGGTCCCATAAAGCGGCCGCGGGGTCAGCGCCAGCAGCGCGCCGAGCAAGGTCATGTGGATGGACGTCAGAAGCAGGGCGAAGGCGCCGGCGGCATAGCCTGTGGTGTCCGAGCCGCGGCGCGGCAGGCAGGCCAGCCACAGGAACAGCCCGGCGGCAAGGAACGTGACCTGCTCGACAGCGGTGACAAACAGCGAGCTTTGCGCCAGAGCCCGCAAGGCCGGTGCGTGCCAGGACCAGACGACGATGAGTTCGACGAGGGAGGCGGGGAGGGCGAGGGTGAACGCCCGGCTCGCACCTGGTGTCGGGCCGAGCGGGACCCCAATCGCCATCAGCGGCGCGGCGATCGCCACCACTCCCATATGCGCCAGCATGTGCGCCGAAAACGAATCCCGCAAGCCATCGAGCAGCGGCCCGAGCCAGACCAGGGCAAGGACGAGGATGCCGAGGATGAGGCAGGCGCGTCTCACCGGATACACTCCGTCAGGAACAATGCGGGCATCGCGGTGAAGATCACGGCGATGAAGCTGAGACCCGAGAGCAGCAGCGTCGCAAAGCCCTGGAACAGGGTCCGGTCGCGTCTCGTCGGATCGTCGTGCGGCGGATCGTCTGTGCCGAAGCCCCATTGCCGCCAGGCGAGCCATGCTGACAGCGCGATCAGCGAGAGGGCGATCACGCTGGCGGCGGCGATGCCGGCGCGCACAGCGCTGAAACTCAGCCCGACAAGCTCGGGCTTGGCGCAATAGATCGCCGCGCCGATGTAGCAAACAAGGAAATGCGCAGCCCACACCAGCGGCGCAGTGAACAGCGTCCACAGTGTCTCGATCTGTTTTGGGACAAGCCACATCGGCGCCTCACATCGCTGCCGGAAAGAGGCCGATGATGGCGAAGGTGGTGACGGCGGCAATCAGCAGGAAATGCCAGTAGAGCACCACATTGCCTAGATCCAGGTCATGCTTCGGCGTCAGTCGGCCGGCCAGCGAGCGGGCCAGGCAATAGGCCTGCATGACTGTGCCGAGCGCTGCATGGGCGAGCACCCAGATCACCAGGATCCAGACGATTGCGGGATAGACGTGGCGCGTCGGGTCCATGCCTGGAGACAATGGCGCGGCCAGGCCTGTGGCGGACGCGGCAACGGTCGTCAGCAGGGACAGCACCAGCAAGCCGCGCATAGTGGCCGTAGCGCCGCGCCTGTTGACCGTGCGTGCCGCCACCATCAGGCCCCACGCCGCAGCGAACAGGCTGGCAGCCACCAGCGACCAGACCGCATCGGGCCCGGCAATCCCCGCGGTGAAGTTGGCATGGATCGTCCAGTAGAAGAAATAGCCGAAGACGAGGCTGGCGAACGCGGTGCCGTCGCCCACCATGGTGATGAACATCGCCCACCAGCCGACCGAATCGGAGCCGGAGGCATAAAGCGGCAGGCTGAGGCCCAGGCCGACATCCTTTTCCGGCTTCTCGGGGATTTCGCCAGTGCCCGTCCAGAGCCAGTAGATGACTGCGCAAAAGCAGATGATTGCGGCCAGCGCCGTCGCGATCCACCAGTGGAAGGTAAGCGCGATGAAGGCGCCTCCGAGCGAAAGAGCCGAGACGATGGTGACATGGGAGGTGCCGCCGACGCGCAGCACCTGGACGGGTTCGGCGTCGAGCACGGTGGTGACCAGTCCCTCGCGCCATCCCTCTTCCGCGTCGGGCAGATAATAGCGGCCTTCATTGACTTTGCGGGCAAGGTCCTTCTGGTCCCACAAGGGGTAGCGGCTGCGCACGATGGGTATCGAGCGGACGCCCCAGTTCTCCTCCGGCTCGGAAATCCATTCCAGCGTGCCGGCATTCCACGGGTTGAATTCGCCGCGCGGCTGCCGGTGCTTTGGCCTGAGCACGTCGAAGACGACCACCAGCACGCCCGCGGCGAAAATGAAGGCTCCGGCCGTCGAGATCAGGTTCAGCCAGTTCCAGCCGATTTCGGCTGGATAGGTGAAGACGCGGCGGGGCATGCCGCGCAAGCCGCTCAGATGCATGGGGAAAAAGGCGATGTTGAAGCCGCAGAACATCAGCCAGAAGGCGAGCCGCCCCAACCGGTCTGAGAGCTTCTTCGCGTCGATCAGCGGGTAATAGTAATAGAGCCCGGCCACGACCGGGAAAAGCATGCCGCCGATCAGCACATAATGGAGATGCGCAACGACAAAATACGTGTCGTGGGCCTGCCAGTCGAAGGGTGCGAGCGCCACCATGACGCCCGTCAGGCCACCAATGACGAAGATGGCCAGCCCTCCGGTGCCGAACAGCATCGGGGTCGAGAAGATCACCCGGCCGGCCAGCATGGTGGCGATGAAGACGAAGATCTGCACGCCCGTCGGGATCGCCACCGCCTCGGAGGCCGCCGAGAAGAAGGCCAGCGAGATCTGCGGCAGGCCTGTGGCAAACATATGATGCACCCACAGGCCGAAGGAAAGGAACCCTGTCCCCACTGCCGCGAGCACGATCCAGGAGTAACCGACGATCGGACGCTGGGAAAAAGTCGGCACGATCATGGCCATCAGCGCGATCGCCGGCAGGAAGATGATGTAGACTTCCGGATGGCCGAATATCCAGAACAGATGCTGCCACAGCAGCGGGTCGCCGCCGCGCGCTGCGTCGAAGAACGGCCAATCGAACATCCGCTCCATCTCGAACAGGAGGTCGCCGGCGATCAGCGGCGGGAAGGCGAACAGGATCATTCCGGCAACGATCAGCAGGTACCAGGCGAAGAGCGGCATCAGGTTGATGCGCATGCCGGGCGCGCGGCATTTCATGATGCCGACGATAAGCTCGACGGCGGCCGCGATCGAGGCGACTTCGATGAAGGACAGACCGAGCAGCCAGATGTCGGCGCCAATGCCGGAGAACTCCTTGTCGGTGGCGAGCGGCGGATACATGAACCAGCCTGCCGACGGCGCCGCATTGAAGAAGATCGAGCCGCAGACGAAGATACCGCCGAGCAAAAAGCTCCAGAAACTGAAGGCTCCGAGGCGCGGAAACGGCATTTCGCGGGCGCCCAGCATCGGCGGCAGCAGGAAAATCGCGACCGCCTCGAAGATCGGCACCGCGAACAGGAACATCATCACCGTGCCGTGCAGGGTGAAAGCCTGGTTGAATAAGTCGGCCGAGAGGAAGTCGTTGTCGGGCACGGCGAGCTGCAGTCGCATCAGCAGCGCGAGCACGCCGGCAAACAGCATGAAGGCGAAGGCGGCCGAGCCGTACCAGAGGCCGATCTGGTAATTGTTCACCGAGGTCCAGTAGCGCCAGCCGGTCGGATTGGCCCACACAGCGCGCAGCCGCTGTTCCTGCGCCTTGTATTCTTCCGGCGAACGCTCCTTGACCGCAGCGCTCATCGCAGGCCTCTCAGCCAGGCGGCTATGGCGCGAATGTCGTCCGGCGGCAACATGTCGAAGGCCGGCATCCTGGAGCCGGGCTTGATCAGTTCGGGCCGGGCGATGAAGCTGGCGACGGCGTCTTCGGTGTTGGGCAGGATTCCGGCTGCGACGGTGGCGCGGGAACCGATATGCGAAAGATCCGGGCCGATCAGGCCGCGCGCATCGGTGCCCGCGACGACATGGCAGGACCCGCAGCCATGGCGCAGGAACAGCGCGCCGCCGCTTCCGCCGGCCCCTTCCGCGGGAATTGCCTGGGCGGCAAGCCAGGACCGGAAGGCTTCGGGCGCCATGGCGACGGCCGAGAGCGCCATCAGCGCGTGAGACGTGCCGCAATATTCCGCGCACGGGCCGCGGAATAGACCAGCTTTGGTGGCCATGATCGAAAGCCTGTTGGTGCGGCCGGGGATCATGTCCATCTTGCCGCCGAGCGGTGGGATCCAGAAGGAATGGATCACATCGGCGCTTTTCAGGGTCAATTCGACCCGCTCGCCGACCGGCAGCCTGATCTCGTTGGCAGACGCGACCGGCGGTCCCAGAGGAGGGTGATAGACAACTTCCCACCAGAACTGCCTGCCGGTGACTTCGATCCGCAGGGCGGCGGGGCTCGCCTGGGCGAAGGGCCGAAGGCCAGGCATCAGCCACAGCGCATAGGCGAGCAGCGCACAAAGCGTGACCGAGGGGAAGACTACGCCGCCCCAAAGGATGATGCTGCTGGCAGACTTTTCGGCCAGCCTGCGGCGATTGACGAGGGCTGAATGAAGAAGCAGGCCGACCACGCCCAGCCAGATGACGGCGCCGCCGCTTAGCATGACCCAAAACAGCATTTCTATCTGCTGCGCTTCCGCTCCCGCGGGCTCAAGTGCCGACTGAGTGCTCGTCTGGGCGCCGGCAGAGCCGCTCGCGAGCAACAATAACGCAGCTGACAGGCTGAAATATCGACCCATTTGCAACCCCTCCGCGGTAAACCGGCGAGAGGGGCGGAAGGTTCCGGGGAACTGAGCGTTCGAACTGGTGGAATGAACGTGTCGGTCGAGTCAGTGGACGGTTTTGCGTGTCGGCGGTTTTGCGCGCGAGTCGATGGCTTTCTGCAACAAGACGCGGGCCTCGCGTGTCAAACCTTTGGGCCAGAAGTAGCCGGAGCTCATGGCGCCGCAGAGGCTACAAATTCTTCACCGACAGCAGTCCTTTATGATTGGTTTCTGTCACCAGAAATCCTTGTGGTCGGTTACGATCTCTTCTTCGAGTTCAGGGAATGGGCCACGGATTGCTACATGGCGCCGTCCGGCGGCGAACACCTGATGACAGCTCAGATCGAGGGTCAGATTCTCCGAATTGTCTCCGGTCAGCTCGGCCAGCCGCCTTTCGCTGAGTCCGTAGACCACGGTGCCGATGCCGGCCCAGTAACAGGCCCCGGCGCACATGCAGCACGGCTCGACCGAGGTCACCAGCGTGCATCGCTCGAGAAAGGTCGGGTCGTATCGCTGCGCAGCCGCGCGGGCCACGTTTGCCTCTGCGTGGCCAACGCCGCGATCCCGCGCGTAGGTGTTGCCCGACGAAAGCAGCACGTCGCCTTCCGGCCCGACCAGGAGCGCCCCGAAAGGATGATTGCCACTCGCCCGGCTCTCGGTGGCGATCTCCACGGCGAGACGTAGATATTCGGTATCGCTCTTCATGGCCGCCTCCTTGGGGTGCCCGTTCGTAACTGTACGCGTAAAGACCTCTTGGGCAATTTTCAACGCGTGACGAAACAATTGCGCTCGATCGCCGTTTGCGCGTCATGAAGGGCATTTTGGGCGGGTGTTGGATTGCCCAGAGGAGGCGACGATGAGCGCAACCGGCTTGGAAGTTTTTGACAAAACCCTGCAGACGACAAACATCTGGCTGGACGAGATCATGGCCGATCACGGGCCCGACAGGCGCGTGGCCTGGCATATGCTGGGAGCCGTTCTACGCACCTTGCGGGATTGGCTGCAGATTGGACTGGCTGCCAATTTGGGGGCTGAACTGCCGCTTCTCGTGCGCGGAGCCTACCATGATCGGTATCGGCCGCGTGATCTGCCGACGAGCAGCCGTTCGTTGGAGGGTTTTTTGAAGCGGGTGGCCGAGGAGATGAAATCCACTCGACCGGTGAATCCCGAGGATGCGACGAGATCCGTGTTCAAGGTACTCGCCAGGCATGTCGACCTCGGCCAGTCGGCCAAGGTGCGGGACGCGTTGCCGAAGCAGATCCGGGCGCTTTGGCCCGAAAGTGTTGGAGTCTAAAGCGAGTCGCGTTCGACCGACTTCATGCGACGTGTTTTACGTTGTTTCATCGCCTCTGCCCGGGCGGTTTTCCTCGCGATACAGTCGCTCGGTGGCCCGATCGCTTTCTCTGCGCTCTGCGGGCCCACGGCGTCGCCACGTAAGGAGTGCGTAGGCGAGCAGGATTGCCAGCAGTAGCGGGCCGCCAGCAACGACGATCAACCACATGCTGTTCTCGAACATGGAACATCTCCTTTCTCTCGTTACCCATCAGGAGCGAAACCGTTGCTCCCGGTGCAGGGTTGGACACCGCAGTGCAGTTCTCTTCGCCGAATGGCCAGTGATTCGCCATTCAACTGCTGAACGCGGGCAACTGCTGAACGCGGGCAACTGCTGAACGCGGGCAACTGCTGAGCGCGGGCGGTTTATTGCTTCAGAAAGGCAACTTGTACCCAGCGGGCTGTTGCGCTCGGCAAGCGCTGGTGGAAGAATGGACTTCCCTCGGAAACGTTCCATTGTGCGAGCCATTCGCTGGCTGACTTCCAGGCGTTCACGATATCTGTCTGGACCCCTAACATCCGGTCGCAGACGCACTACGTGTTATAGGGAACCACAAAGGCTTTCCGACAGTTGAGTGAAGAGGCGACAGCAACCAGACCGGCCGGGGCGAGGAATACCATGCGCGAGAACCACTCCGACGTCTTCGATCTGTTTTCGGAGATTTACACCAATGCGGCGCAGGAGGAGATAAGCATCCAGCAATATCTCCTTGCCTGCCGCGAGGATAAATCGATGTATGCTTCGGCGCCCGAGCGGATGGTCGAGGCGATCGGCGAGCCCACCCTGATCGACACCAGCATGGATGAGCGGCTCGGCCGCATTTTCTCGAACAGGACAATCAAGGTCTATCCCACCTTCGCCGAGTTCTATGGCATGGAGGACACGATCGAGCGCATAGCCGGCTATTTCCGCTATGCCTCTCAGGGGCTCGAGGAGCGCAAGCAGATTCTCTATCTGCTTGGCCCTGTCGGCGGCGGCAAGTCCTCGCTCGCCGAACGGCTGAAGAAGCTGATGGAGGAGCGTCCGATCTATACGCTGAAGGTCGGCGATCAGATCAGTCCGGTTTTCGAATCGCCGCTCGGGCTTTTCAATCCTGACCGCATGGGCGACCTTTTGGAGGACAAATACGGCATCGCGCGGCGCCGGCTGAACGGTCTTATCTCGCCATGGGCGGCCAAGCGCCTCGACGAACTGTCCGGCGACATCTCCAAGTTCAGCGTCGTCAAGCTCATGCCTTCGCGGCTACGCCAGATAGGCATCTCCAAGACCGAGCCAGGCGATGAGAACAACCAGGACGTTTCGGCCCTGGTCGGCAAGGTCGACATAAGACAGCTCGAGCATTTCAGCCAATCCGATCCGGACGCCTATTCCTACAGCGGCGGCCTGAACCGGACCACGCAGGGGCTGCTCGAGTTCGTCGAGATGTTCAAAGCGCCGATCAAGGTCCTGCATCCGTTGCTGACCGCTACCCAGGAAGGCAGCTACAACGGTACGGAAAACTTCGGATCTTTCCCGTATCAGGGCATCGTCGTAGCCCACTCCAACGAATCGGAATGGCTGCAGTTCAAGAACAACAAGAACAACGAGGCATTCCTCGACCGTATCCTGGTGGTCAAGGTGCCGTATTGCCTGCGGGTCACAGAAGAAAGGCAGATCTACGAAAAGCTGCTGCGCGAAAGCGAATTGGCCTCCAGTTCCTGTGCACCGGAGGTTCTCGACATTCTCAGCCGGTTCACCGTTTCGACCCGTCTGGCCGAGCACGACAATTCGCCGCTCTACACCAAGATGCGCGTTTATGACGGCGAGAACCTCAAGGACATAGATCCCAAGGCGAAGTCGGTTCAGGAATACCGCGATGCCGCCGGGGTCGATGAAGGCATGACCGGCGTCAGCACGCGCTTTGCCTTCAAGATCCTGTCGCAGACCTTCAACTACGACACCAAGGAAGTGGCCGCCGATCCCGTGCATCTGATGTACATTCTGGAGGAGGCGATCAAGCGCGAGCAGTTCCCCAAGGAAACGGAAGCCGCCTATCTCGACTTCATAAAGTCGGAACTGGCCACGCGCTATGCCGAGTTCATCGGCCATGAAATTCAGAAGGCCTATCTGGAATCCTACAGCGAATACGGCCAGAACCTGTTCGACCGCTACATCGCCTATGCCGATGCCTGGATCGAGGACCAGGACTACAAAGACCCCGATACCGGCCAGATCCTCAATCGCGAGGTGCTCGACAACGAACTGTCGCAAGTCGAAAAGCCGGCCGGCATTGCCAACCCCAAGGACTTCCGCAACGAGGTCGTGAAGTTCACGTTGCGCGCCCGGGCGAGGAACCATGGCCGCAACCCTTCGTGGACGAGCTATGAAAAGCTGCGCGAAGTCATCGAGAAGCGGATGTTCGGCCAGGTCGAGGATCTGCTCCCGGTGATCAGCTTCGGCTCCAAGCAGGACAGCGTAACGGAGAAGCGGCATACCGAGTTCGTGCATCGGATGGTCGGACGCGGTTACACCGAACGCCAGGTCCGCCGACTGGTGGACTGGTACATGCGGGTGAACAAGGCGGGCTGAGTCCGGCCGGGATGGTTCCATGCCGATCTTTGTCGATCGCCGACTGAACCCAAAGGACAAGAGCCTCGGCAACCGCCAGCGCTTCCTGAAGCGTGCGCGCGAAGAGCTGAAGCGAAGCATCCGGGATCGGATCCGTACCGGCAAGATCGCCGATGTCGACAGCGAGCACGCCGTCTCGATGCCAGCGAGGGGCACAGCTGAGCCGAGCTTCAGCGACGCGAATGACAGCGGCAGGCGGCAGCACATCCTGCCGGGCAACAAGCATTTCGCCCCGGGCGACCGGGTTCCGAAGCCCGGCCAGGGCGGCGGCGGCTCATCTCCCGGGAAAACGGTCTCGGAGGACGATTTTCGTTTCGTGCTCTCGCGCGAGGAGGTGCTCGACCTCTTTTTCGAGGATCTCGAACTTCCCGACATGGTCAAGCTCAACCTCAAGGAGATACTATCCTTCAAACCGCGCCGCGCAGGGTTCGCGGCGACCGGTTCGCCGACCAACATCAATGTCGGGCGCACGATGCGAAACAGCCATGGTCGCCGGATTGCGCTAAGGCGCCCCAAGCAGGAGGAACTCGATGCGATTGCGGAGCAACTCGCAATCCTGGAGGCCGAGCCGCAGAGCGCGGCGCCGGCACGCCAGCGCATTGCAGCGCTGCGGGAGGAGCTTGAGCGACTTGAGCGCCGCCGCAAGCGGATCGCCTATGTCGATCCCGTCGACATCCGCTTCAACCGTTTCGACGCCCAGCCCGTACCGAACGCCAATGCGGTCATGTTCTGTCTCATGGACGTATCCGGCTCGATGGGCGAACGCGAGAAGGATCTGGCCAAGCGCTTCTTCGTGCTGCTGCACCTGTTCCTGAAACGGCGCTACGACCGCACCGAAATCGTCTTCATCCGCCATACGCACGAGGCGCAGGAGGTGGACGAGGAAACCTTCTTCTACAATACGCAAAGCGGCGGCACGGTTGTTTCCACGGCACTCGAGGAAATGCACCGCATCATCGCGCAACGCTATCCCAGCAACGAGTGGAACATCTATGCCGCCCAGGCGTCGGACGGCGACAATTTCGTCACCGATTCCGAGCGCTGCATCGGCCTGATGGACGGCCAGATCATGCGCCTATGCCAGTATTTCGCCTATGTCGAGATCATCGACGAACGTGAGAGCCATATTTTCGGCACCACCGACAATGGGACCTCGCTCTGGCGCGCCTACAGCGTTGTCAACCAGCGATGGCCGAATTTCCAGATGAGCCGTATCGCCAACGCAGCCGACATCTATCCGGTCTTTCGCCAGCTCTTTGCCAGGCAGCCGGTCCTGCAGAAAAGCGCTTGAGGGGAGCCGATGGCGAACCAGACCAGCACGTCGGGCCAGACCAGCAAGTCGGGCCAAACCAGCAAATCAGGCCCAACCAGCAAACCAGGCCAAACCAGCAAATCAGGTTTGCTCTTTTCGGGGTCCGACTGGGATTTCAAAACACTGTCGCGCGCCTACGACGCGATCGAGGCGATCGCGATCGAAGAGCTTCACCTCGACATCTATCCGGTGCAGATGGAGATTATCTCGTCCCAGCAGATGCTCGACGCCTATTCCTCGGTCGGCATGCCGCTGATGTATCGCCACTGGTCCTTCGGCAAGCATTTCCTCTACCAGGAATTGCTCTATCGCAAAGGCGGGCGGGGGCTCGCCTATGAGCTGGTGATCAATTCCAATCCTTGCATCGTCTACCTGATGGAGGAAAACACCATGGCCCTGCAGGCCCTGGTGACAGCTCATGCAGCGCTTGGCCATAATCATTTTTTCAAGAACAATCATCTGTTCCGGCAATGGACGGACGCCAGCGCGATCCTGAGCTATCTGGACTTTGCCAAGGGTTACATTGTCCGTTGCGAGGAGCGGCACGGCGTTGCCGCGGTGGAGGCGATCCTCGATGCGGCCCACGCGCTGATGGAACAGGGGGTCTTCAGATATCGCCGGCCGCCGAAGCTGTCGTCGGAGCGGCAGCGTGTAGGCGTTCGTGAGCGCCTGGAGTACGAAGAGCGTTCTTACAACGATCTGTGGCGCACGCTGCCGCCTTCGAAGGGCGGAGACAATGTTGGGGAAAAGAATTCCAACATCGCGGAGCGAAAGAAAACGCTCAAGCTGCCCGAGGAGAACCTGCTTTATTTCCTGGAAAAAAACAGCCTGGTCCTGGAGCCCTGGCAGCGCGAAATCGTCAGGATCGTCCGCGTCGTCGCGCAATACTTTTATCCGCAGCGGCAAACGCAGGTGATGAACGAAGGCTGCGCCACCTTCGTGCACTACACGCTAATGAACATGCTGTTCGATCGTGGCCTGATCAGCGAAGGCGCGATGCTGGAAATCCTGCGCAACCATTCGAACGTGATCTTTCAGCCAGGCTTCGACGACCCGCGGTTTTCCGGCATCAATCCTTATGCGTTGGGCCTCGACATGATGCAGGACATCCAGCGCATAGCGACCGAGCCGACCGCCGAGGATCGTGACTGGTTCCCCGATATCGCCGGCAACGGCAATTGGCGCGAAACCCTGCTCGAGGCGTGGGCGAACCATCGCGACGAATCTTTCATCCGCCAGTATTTGAGCCCCGCCCTGATGCGGAAATGGCGGTTCTTTGTCCTCGCCGACGCCGCCAGCGAGCCGCATTACGAAGTCGCGTCGATACACAATGAGCGTGGCTACGAAAAGATACGCGCCGGGCTCGCCCAGAGCTACGACATCGGCGCGAGCCGGCCGGATATCCAGGTTGTGGATGTCGATCTGCTCGGCGACCGGCAGTTGCGACTGGAGCACAAGGTGAAGAACGGCATCTTGCTGGAGGAGGCCGGTCGCGACGCGACGCTGCGCCATATCCGGACCCTGTGGGGCTATGAGGTCAGCTTGGCGGCGATCGATGCGCAAACCGGCGCGACGCTCAACGAACGTTCGACCAGCCAAATCGGCGAATGACCAAAACCGGAATGGCCGGCGACGGCGTCGTTCTACAGCCGGGTTTTTACTCCTGGGTCCAATGCTCCGGGTCCAATGCCCTGGCCGTCGGACCCGGGAAGGTCGGTTACGTGGGGATCTCCGGTGGTATATCGGGAGGAATTTCGACGGGCTGCCTTTCGGGGCTGGGAACGGGATCAGGCGAAGGCGGAGGAACGCCCGGAGGCTCACCAGGCGGAGTCTCCGGCGGAGCAGGCGGCCGGGCCGGCTCAGGATTGGGATTATCCGGTATCGGCACGGGATTGTTCGGGTCTGGATCAGGATCGGTCATAGGAGACTCCCCGAAGGTTGCTTCACATCTCGCCGGCGGCGATGTGTTTCCACTCAGCAGCTCCGGCGCCAATGAATAGCTCGTTCTCGCTGTCGACCCCGGCCTAGACGTGGGTCGTTCGCAGCGGCATGTGTCTCCTTCCGTTTCCTCGGAGGAGGATCATCCAAAGTGACAACCATCGCGCCGAAAGATGGTTCCATGCCTTAGCGGTGGGGCTCAATGCCAGCGGCGTTGAATATTGGAGCGGCGGCTCCACCTTCGTCGCCTTTACCGTGTCGGCGAGCACGCTATGTACGCCGCGTATTGCCAAGACGGTTCAGGGAGGAACAGCATGCGCGCGTTCATGATTGTCACCCTTCTTCTGGTCGCAATCGCAATGGCGCTGTCGCTCGCACACGCGTTGGAGTTGCCCGGCAAGTTGCGCCTTAAGGAGGCCACCTACAAATCTGTACAGGAGATCTACTATCCCGGCTTCACGATCGGCGGGTTTGCCGAGATCGGCGGCATCATTGCACTCGCCATCCTGCTGTACCTCACGCCCTATCCAGGCGGTCGTTTTTTTCAATGCTCCGTCGGAAGCAAAGCGGCGACTGGAAAGACTTGCGCGATGTTTGGGAAGCCTCGCACGTCGCCAGGGCGGGCCTGGCGATGCTGAGCCTGATCTCGATTGCTGTCGCCGCAACATTTTATGCTGGGAGTGAATAGCGCGTGGGATGCGCAGCGACGCTACTTGTTCGTCCGCATCTTTTGCCTTGGATTGATCCCGCCAAGGGCGTTCGTGTCGTTCTCGACATCGCCCTCGATGGTGTTTTCGCCTTCGAGCAAGAGTTCGTCGCCTTCCTTGATCGTGCCCTTGGAGGTGCCGATGCCGGGATTGTTCCTCAGATCGGCATCGCTCGGCTTTTTCCACTTTGGATGTTTGGTTCCGCTCATGGCACAACTCCTTCGAAAAGAGTTCTGTTCTAGAAACAGCAGGGCGCAATGAATGTTCCGCCGAAACTCACCTTGACGCGGCCTTGTCCGCGAGGGGGCTAAAGCGCGTCGCATGTGGCCGGGCCTCACGCGACGCGCTTTATCGCAAAACCGCTGCACGCCCTCGGGTCAGGCCCGAGGGCATGCTTTTGCGCGACATGCATTAGAGCCCGAACGGATAGGTGTCGGGAACGCCGGTTCCGACATGCTCCGGCCCAAGCGGCGTCACCGCGACGGTTTCGTCAAACCAGACGAACGCGTCAAACTGCTGGGCGAGAGAGGCATCCGCGTAATGGCTGCGCAGTTCGGTTTCCGGCCGATAGATCACGCCGATGAAGCGCTCCAGCCGACGCTCCAGAAGCCGCTCGCGCAACGTATCGTCGCGCTTGATATCGAGCAGGAAACGCGAGACGCCGCTATCATGGCAAAGCCGCTCGTAGCTATCGCTATGGGAAGGCCGCACCCGCTTGATTTCCACCTCGCTGTCCCAGTCGGAGGCCGCGGCGACTGTCCCGGAATGCGTGCCGAGCCCGATCAAGGCTGGCTCGTCGCCGAAGCGCTGGCGGCAGAACTGGCCGATGTTCACTTCGTCCCTGACATTCCCCATTTCGGTGTAGCGGGCATCGCCGATATGGGAATTATGCGCCCACACGACCGCCTTGGCGTTCGGCCCGCGAGCTTCCAGCAGATGCTCGAGCGTCTCGAACATATGGGTGTCGCGTAAATTCCAGGACTGCGCGCCGCCATAGTACATGATCCGGTAGTAGCGTTCCGCGGAAGCGATCAGCCGGGCATTCTGGGTGGCATCCATGAAATCGACGCCGTCCTGCTGGGCATAGTCGAGTTGCCTGGCAAGCAGTTCGCGGCATTGTTCGAGCACGGCCTGCTCGCATTTCTCGAAACCCGATGTGAGTGCGACACGGCCGTAGGTGGATGGTTCATGTTGCCAAGGCGTCAGGCAGCCATAGCGTTCACGCGCGATCTTTGCTGCCTGCGGATCGACCCGATCGAGATATTGTAGAACCGCGGCGATCGATCCGCTCATATTGTAGATGTCGAGGCCATAGAACCCCGCCAGTCGGGACGATAGCCTGATGCGTTCATTGTGATGTCGCATCCAGTCGACGAACGCCGCAACGTCGGTGTTGCGCCACATCCAGGTGGGAAACCGCTGGAACGGCGGATCGGCGTTGGCGCGTGGCGACCGATGGCGGACGTAGCGGTCGATCGCCGCTGCATCAGGCCAGTCGGCCTCGACAGCGACGATGGTGAAGCCGTGCTTCTCGATGAGCCTGCGGGTGATCGCGGCGCGGGCCCGGTAGAACTCCGACGTGCCGTGGCTCGCTTCACCGAGCAGGACGACGCGCCGGTCGCCAAACCGGTCGAACAATGCGCCGAACGCCGGATCGTCGAAGTCCGGCAGCGGTTCGGCCGCCGCCGCGATCATCTCGGGCAGGCTGCGCGTGCGTGCGCGTCCGGACGGACGATCATTCGCGATACGGTTGCCGCTCTCGGGCCAGCCCTGCTCGCCGATGAGCGGGACAAACCGCACGCCGCCGAAATCCTCCTCGCTGTAAGTCGCAGCGCCGGTTCGGGTGACCTTGAGAAGGCGCTGATCATGCGGATCGTCGCCGACCGGGATGACGAGCCTGCCGCCGACGTCGAGCTGTTCCTGAAGCGCAAGCGGCGCACCGGGTCCGCCGGCGGCGACCAGAATGGCGTCGAAGGGCGCCGCGTCGGGCCAGCCTTTGGTGCCATCGCCGGTGCGGACTTCGATATTGTCGTAGCCAAGCTCTTGGAACCGCTGTCTCGCCGTTTCGGCCAGCCCGGCGTGGCGCTCGATCGTGTAGACGCGTTCGACGATCCGGCTCATCACGGCAGCCGCGTAGCCCGAACCGGTGCCAACCTCCAGGACATGGTCGCCCGGTCCGATTTTCGCCATCTCGATCATCAAGGCGACGATGTAGGGCTGCGATATCGTCTGCCCCTCGGCGATCGGCAACGGCCCGTCCTCATAGGCGAATTCTTCAAAGCCGGGAGCGACGAATGCCTCGCGCGGAACCTCGCGCATCGCTTCCAGCACCTCGCGGTCATGGATGCCACGGCGGCTGAGATGGACTTCGACCATTCGGTTGCGTGCGTGGGAAAGATCGAGCATCTTTTTGCTCCTCTTGCGAGCTGACAGCCCCCCGATTGTCCCCTGATCGTGCCCGACGGCTCAGCGGGTATGCGCTCGGCCTCGGCAACTCAAGTCGGGCGGCTAGTCTCCTTAACCGCTGGCGAGCTTCCAGGTTCCTGCAAAAGAGCGATTGGCGGGCGCAAATGGCGGCTCCAGCCGAACTTATTTCCGTAAGAATCCTTTCTCCGGGGCGATCTCACTCCAGATATCGACGGGCGAACGCATTCTGGAGATTTTTCGATGAACGACGAGGCTCAGAAAGCTGCGACCACAACGGGCCTTTATCAGGTCGATCTTATGGACCGCTATTGGCGGGCCGCGAACTACATTTCGGTTGGCCAGATCTATCTGATGGACAATCCGCTGCTGCGCGAGCCGCTGAAAGCCGAACACGTCAAGCCGCGGCTGCTTGGCCATTGGGGCACGACGCCTGGCCTCAACTTCATCTACGTCCACCTGAACCGCGTCATCCGTCAACGCGGTCTCGACGTTCTGTTTATCTGCGGCCCGGGTCATGGTGGCCCGGCGATGGTGGCGAACACCTGGCTCGAGGGCAGCTACAGCGAAATCTATCCCGAAATCGGCCAGGGCGAAGACGGCCTGAGGAAACTTTTTCGGCAATTCTCGTTCCCCGGCGGAGTGCCGAGCCACGCTGCTCCGGAAACGCCCGGCTCGGTCCATGAAGGCGGGGAACTGGGATATGCGCTGGTCCATGCTTTCGGCGCGGCCTTCGACAATCCCGATCTGGTGGTCGCCTGCGTCGTCGGCGACGGCGAAGCGGAAACCGGTCCGCTCGCGGCGGCATGGCACTCCAACAAGTTCCTCAACCCGGCATCCGACGGCGCTGTCCTGCCGATCCTGCATCTCAACGGCTACAAGATCGCCAACCCGACGATCCTTGCCCGCATGGATGACGTGGAATTGCGAGCCCTGTTCGCCGGCTATGGCTACGAACCTTTTTTCGTCGAAGGTCACGAGCCGGTTCCCATGCATCGGTTGATGGCCATCAAGCTGGACACCGTGCTCGACAGAATCCGCTCGATCCAGGAGCGCGCCCGTACGCCGTTCTGGCAAGGAGAGCGTCCGCTGTGGCCGATGATCGTGCTGCGCAGCCCGAAGGGGTGGACCGGCCCGAAGGAGGTCGATGGCGAGAAGGTCGAGGATTTCTGGCGCTCGCATCAAGTGCCGGTGTCGAACGCCCGCAGCAATGCGGGACACCGCAAGATCCTCGAAGACTGGATGCGGAGCTACGAGCCGGAAAAGCTGTTCGACGACAGCGGGCATCTTCTTCCAGAGCTGGCGGCGCTTGCGCCAACCGGATCCAAGCGCATGGGCGCAACCCCCTATGCCAACGGCGGACTGCTGAAGCGCGACCTCGTGCTTCCCGATTGGAAAAACCTGGCGCTCGATGTGCCGCGTCCGGGTGGCGCCAAGGCCGAGGCGACGCGGGTTCTCGGGGGCTATCTTCGCGACGTCATGAGCCTGAATGAGCAGGCCCGGAATTTCCGGCTGATGGGGCCGGACGAGACATCCTCCAACCGGCTTGACGAGGTATTCGAGGTTACCGACCGGGTCTGGATGCAGCGGATAGAGCCCTATGACGTAAAACTCTCCCGGGACGGCCGCGTCATGGAAGTGCTCAGCGAGCATCTCTGCCAGGGATGGCTGGAGGGCTATTTGCTGACCGGCCGCCATGGCCTGTTCTCCTGTTACGAGGCGTTCATCCACATCGTCGATTCCATGGTCAACCAGCATGCGAAATGGCTGAAGACATCCCGCGAGCTTGCCTGGCGCGAGCCGATCGCTTCCCTCAACTACCTGCTGACCTCGCATGTCTGGCGGCAGGATCACAATGGCTTCAGCCACCAGGATCCGGGCTTTGCCGATTTCGTCGCCAACAAGAAGGCCGACACGGTCAGGCTCTATTTCCCGCCGGATGCCAACACGCTGCTGTGGATCACCGACCATTGCCTGAGAACCTATAACCGCATCAACGTCATCACCGCCGGCAAGCAGCCGGCGCCGCAATGGCTGTCCGTCGACGCCGCGGAGGCCCACTGCAGGGCGGGGGCGGGAATCTGGGAGTGGGCCGGGACGGTTGCCAAGGGCGAGGATCCGGATGTGGTCATGGCCTGCGCCGGCGACGTGCCGACACTGGAGACGCTCGCGGCCGCCGACATTCTGCGTTCGGCGCTTCCCGACCTGAAGGTACGCGTCGTCAACGTGGTCGACCTGATGACGCTGCAGTCGAATTCAGAGCATCCGCATGGCCTGGCGGACGAGGATTTCGACGCGCTGTTCACGAAGGCCAGGCCGGTCATCTTCGCCTATCACGGCTATCCCTATCTCATCCACCGCCTGACCTACCGACGCGCCAACCATGACAACATGCACGTGCACGGCTTTCGCGAGGAAGGCACCACGACGACGCCGTTCGACATGGTCGTGCTCAATGAGCTTGACCGCTACCACCTGGCGCTCGCGGTGGTCGAACGCGTGCCTGGGCTCGCCGAACGGGCGAAAGACCTTGCCGCCGAACTTCACGGGAAGCTTGCCGAACACAAGGCTTACGTCCGCGAGCATGGCGAAGACATGCCCGAGATCCAGGAGTGGAACTGGCCCGAGAACAGCGCGACGAAGGCTGGCGATTGATGCGACAGGCAATTCTTGCACTGAACGCCGGCTCCTCCAGCATCAAGTTCGGACTATACGATCTGGAACCCTCCGCCGAACTGCAGCTTGTCTCGCGTGGCAAGCTGGATCTCGGCGATGCGCCGAGGCTCAGCGCGAAAGCGGCCGACGGAACAGTGCAGTGTGATCGGCGGCTTGCCGCAGACGCACGCGATGCGGGCATCGGCGATTTGCTGCGCTGGATCGAGAGCGAACTTGGCGGCAGGAAACTGATATGCGCCGGTCACCGCATCGTGCATGGCGGGCGCGAGTTCGTCGACCCCGTCCGCCTGACGCCGGTCGTGATCGAGGCCCTGGACAGGCTGACGCCGCTTGCGCCGCTGCACCAGCCCCGCAGTCTCGCGCCGATCCGCACACTTGCGGCGCTGCGGCCGGATCTGCCGCAGGTCGGCTGCTTCGACACCGCCTTCCATCAGACGATCGATCCGATCGTCAGCCGCTTCGCGCTGCCGCGCAAATACGATGCGGACGGAATCCGCCGCTACGGGTTTCACGGACTTTCCTACGAGTACATCGCCGGGCGGCTCAAGGCGATGTCGCCGGCGCTTGCAGCGAAGCGGACGATCGTCGCCCATCTCGGCAACGGGGCGAGCCTGTGCGCCATGCGCGACGGGAGAAGCTTCGACACGACGATGGGCTTTTCCGCGCTCGACGGGCTGGTCATGGGCACGCGTTGCGGCGCCATCGATCCGGGCGTGCTTTTGTACTTCGTCCTGGAACGAGGCATCGCCGGAGAGGCTCTGCAGCATATGCTCTATGAGCAATCCGGGCTGCTTGGAATATCCGGCATCTCGGGCGACATGCGCACGCTGGAAGCGAGCGACGACCCCCACGCCCGCGAAGCGGTAGAGCTTTTTGCCTTCAGGGCGGCACGGGAAGCTGCCGCGCTCGCCAACACGCTGGGCGGCCTCGAATGCCTGGTGTTCACCGCCGGCATCGGCGAGCGCTCGGCGCCGGTCCGCAAGGCAATATGCGAAAGGCTTGATTGGCTTGGCGTGGCGATCGACGAGCCATCCAATGCCGCCCATGCCGGGATCATAAGCCAACCGGACAGCAAGGTCGAAATACGCGTCGTCGCGACCGACGAGGAGAGCATCATTGCCCGCCACGCGCGGGAGCAAGGGGATGCTTGATACCGCAATCAGCGGCGCGTTTTCTGGGGCAAGGAACCCTGCGCGTCCGCGACCGTTTCCCCTATCTGATGACCTTGGGGGATATGATTACCAAAGGGAGAAATCCAATGGCGGAGACCACCAATATGGCAGGCGCCTCAAAGGCGGCAAACGATGCGCAGGAAGCGATGAAGAAACAGATCGCCGAGCTTCGTCGCGAAATCACCAAAATAAATCGGACCCTTTCCGACCGCGCCGAGGAGGCACAGGGCTGGTACGAAAGCGCCGCCGAACGGGCGTCGCGCGCAGCCGGGCAATTGCGTAGCCAGGCACACACTGTGACCGAAACCGTCCAGCAGAACCCAGGCACGATCTCTACGGCGATGATGCTTGGCGGCGTGCTCGGCGTTCTCTTGGGAATTGTGATCGCAAAGAGCTCCGAGCCTGAACGGCGGTGGTTCTAGAGCATTTTGCAGCCAAAAGCCTTGGTTTGGCGTCCGACAAAATGCGTAAAACAAAGAGTTAGAGCGCGGGTTTGGTCCACCAAAACGAAAGCGCTCGAGGGCAATTCACCACCCGCGCGGTGCCGAGGCTGCCTTCGGCGTCGCGCGCATGTTCCCTCAGGCAGGCCGTCAAGCACCTACGATTTGTCGCCGCTGCCTGTCGCCTCCTCGTAAGCGCGTCGAAGGAGCTTTAGTCCTCTGTGGATCTGGCTCTCGGTCAGACTAGCGTATCCCATTACCAGGCCGAGGCAGCTCCGACCCAATGTCTGATCGAAATCCAATGTCTGGTCGAAATAATGCGGCGATATGGAGTAGACGCCAACTCCGAGCGCGGCGGCTTTCTCGATGAACGATGCCGCCATAGCGGGCGGCATGTCGCGAAACCAGACGACGACGTGCAGACCGGCCTGCGCGCCTTCGACCCGAACGAGACCGCGGAATTCAGCCTGCAGAGCGTCGAGGAGCGCTGCACGTCGGCGGGCATTTTGACGCCGGGCCTTGCGCACGTGGCTTTCGTAGGCGCCGGATTCCACCAGGGTCGCGAGTGCCTCCTGTTCGAGGCTGGGGGCATGCCTGTCCGTCAGCCGCTTGGCGTGGGCAAAAACCTCCTGCAACTCACGCGGAACGACGACGTAGCCGATCCGCAGCAACGGCGACAATGTCTTCGAAACCGTACCGATATAGATGACGTTCGACGCGCCTCCCAGCGCGCGAAGCGGCGGTATCGGGTTCATGTCGAAACGATATTCGCTGTCGTAGTCGTCCTCGACGATGTAGGCCCTCTTCTCTTTCGCCCATCCTAGCAGTTGCTGGCGTCGCCCCATCGACATTACGCTTCCGAGGGGAAACTGATGTGACGGCGTGACGTAAGCCAGCCGCGCGTCAACATCCGCCAACAGGTCAGCCCTGATGCCTTCGGCGTCAACCTCCACCGGGGCGGCGATGGCTCCTGTCATCTCGAAGACGCTCCGTGCCATCGGGTAGCAGGGCTCTTCGATGGCGAAGCCGTCGCCCTCATCGAGAAGCAGGCGGGCGCAGAGATCCAGTCCCTGCTGAGAACCGTTGACGACGACGATCTCGTTCACCTCGCAGCGGATGCTGCGCGCTCGCCAAAGATAGCCCTGCAGGGCGGCACGCAGGCGGGTCAAGCCACAGGGGTCGCCATAGGACAGCTTGAGCGGCCGTCCCAGCGCAGCATCGTTCATGGCCTTTCGCCAGGCAAGGGTCGGGAAGTCAGAGGCCGACATGTCGCCGTAGCGGAAGTCGGCTACGAGCTTCTCCGACGCAACCCGCATCGGGATGGCTCGGGATCGAAGCCTTTCTGCGAAAGCGGAGAGGCTGTGTGGCTCTGCGGCTGTATGAACGAGGTCTCCCGGCTCGCTGTGCGCGACTTTGATGGCTACCCGTGGCCGAGCGCCATGTCGAATGACCACGAACCCCTCGGCGGCGAGCTGTTCGTAAGCGGACGTCACAGTCGTTCGCGAGACGCCAAGCTCGACCGCCAGCGCACGAGCCGACGGAAGCACGTCTCCGCGGCCGTAGACCTCCGCCACGATCTGTTCCCGCAGGTTCTCATAGATCCCGCGGGCGCCCAATCCCGACGACGAACTTCCCGACGACGAATTCTGCTTGCGGGACTGGACCATTCGCGATTACCCAAATGAAGACGTTTCGTTGATCCAGACATTACCGGGAAAATCAGCCAGGCAAAGGCCTGAGGCCAACTGGACCAGCGCTTTTTATTCAAAACTGGTTCTATGTCAGGGCCAGTTGTGCTTGTATTGATGACGCCAGATTGCACCTCCTGGGAAGTAAAATGCTGGCCGAGTTCCACCAATTCATCATCGTCTTTACCGCCTACGTCATCGCTGCCGGCAGTCCCGGGCCGAGCAATATGCGCATCATGGCCGTCGCCATGAACGACGGCCGCGGGGCCGCGCTGGCAATCGCATCTGGCGTCGTCAGTGGCTCGATCTTTTGGGGCCTGATGGCGGCGTCAGGTGTCTCGGCGATCCTCAGTCGATACGCGCACGCACTTGTGGTCCTGCAGCTGCTCGGCGGCCTGTATCTTCTCTATCTTGCCTTCAAAGCGGGCAAGGCTGCGCTTTCTTCAGACAAGGATCAGCTTCGCCCGACCAACGAACGGAAGGCGACGGCGGCCACTCTCTACCAGCGCGGACTGCTGATGCATCTCACCAATCCGAAATCGATCCTGGCATGGATCGCGCTGATGACGCTGGGACTCGGGCCTGGGTCGTCGTCGCATACGGTTCTGGTGATCCTCGCGGGCTGCGCGGTGCTGAGCGTCACCATCTTCTGCGGCTACGCGATCGTCTTTTCGACCGCTCCCATGATCGCCCTGTATCGGCGGGCGCGGCGCTGGATCGAAGGCACGCTGGCGGTATTCTTCGGATTTGCCGGGCTAAAGCTTCTCCTGACCCGCATCTGAAAAGGTTCCTTCATGTCACTCTTCCAAGGCCTTTCAGCATTCCCGATCACCCCGGCGGACGCTTCCGGCAGGCTCGACCCCGTCGCCCTCGCGCGCCTTCTGAAAAACATCGAGGAGGCGAGAGCGGACTCCATCGGACTGCTCGGCAGTACCGGCGCCTACGCTTTCCTCACGCGACAAGAGCGTCGACGGGCGGTCGAAACGGCAATGGACACGGTCGGCGGCAAAATCCCGGTTATTGTCGGCGTCGGAGCGATCCGGACCAGCGATGCCGTGGACCTTGCCCGTGACGCGAAGGCTGCGGGCGCCGACGGCCTGCTGCTCGCTCCGGTTTCCTATACGCCGCTCTTCGACGACGAGGTCTTCGAACACTTCGCCGCAGTCGCCGACGCGGGGCAGCTCCCGCTTTGCATCTACAACAATCCCGGCACGACCAGGTTCACCTTCAGCCTGGATCTCATTTCCCGCTTGTCGAAGGTGGTCAACATCGAAGCCGTGAAGATGCCTTTGCCGTCCGGTGGTGACTTCGCGTCCGATCTTGCCTCCCTCCGGTCTGCGACCGGGTCGGCATTCAGGATCGGCTACAGCGGCGACTGGGGCGGCGCGCCTGCGCTGCTCGCCGGGAGCGACGCCTGGTATTCCGTCGTCGCAGGACTTCTGCCGTCACCGGCCCTGGCCCTGACGCGAGCGGCGCAAGCCGGGGACGCTGCGGCCGTCGAGCGACTTGACGCCGCCTTCGGACCGCTTTGGGCGCTGTTCAAGGAATTCGGCAGTTTCAGGGTGATGTATGTCGTCGCCAGTCTTCTGAACCTCTGCGACGTCGATCCGCCACGCCCTGTCCTCCCTCTGAAGGACCAGGCACGGCAGCGCGTCGCCGCCGCTCTCGACCATCTCGATGCGGTTTTCTCCGCTTATGTGCAAGCTCGATAGACAGTCTTTCATCAGGATATTGCCATGCTGGAATCCAACGCCTTCACCATCTACCTGTTCACGGCATTCCTGCTGGCGATTACTCCGGGTCCGGGGATTTTTTATGTCGCCGCCCGAACCCTTTCCGGCGGTCGCTCGGAAGGAATCGCTTCGAGCCTTGGCAATGGTCTCGGCGGGCTGTTTCATGTCGTGGCCGGCAGCCTTGGCGTCTCGGCGATCGTGCTGGCAAGCGCCGAATTGTTCACGGCACTCAAGGTGGTCGGCGCGCTCTATCTGGTCTGGATGGGATACCGAACCGTTCGCCATGCCAGGCTCGACTACAAGTCGCTGGGTCATTCGGAGCCGCCCGTCGGCACGATGCGGGCCTTCAGGGATGGCGTTCTTGTCGAAGTGATGAACCCGAAGACGGCCGCATTCTTCCTCGCCTTCATTCCCCAGTTTGTCGATACATCGTCGGATCACGTCGTTCTGCAGTTCCTGATCCTCGGCGCCATCTCGGTTGCCCTCAACACGCTCGCCGATATTGTCGTGGCGTTTGCAGCCGGAAGGCTTCGCGACGGCGCGGCGTCGCGTGCGAATCTCGTTCGCCGTCTTCGTGAAGGCTCGGGCGGTGCCATGATCATGCTTGGATGTGGGCTGCTGCTGGCAAAGCGCCCGGTTGCCTGAGCTTGTGAGAAGGAGCAAAAATGCATGACGGCCGCTGGCCTTGTACCTGCTATGACGGCCGAATTCGCTTACCTCATCGACATCAAGTTCGTGACCAGACCTGCCTTGACCTCAAGCACCGGCGCGGGCGCCTCGGCATGACCGATGTCCCGCAACCGATCGGGCGTCAAACCAGCGATTGCCCGACGTCTTGAGACGGTCCGTTGCCAGGTCTTGAGAGCCGCGATTGCGGTTGCTGTGGTTTTCAGCACAAGTCCAAGCAGACGGTGAAGATCGACGCGAGTTTGCGTGTGAGCCATTTCGGCCTCCATCATCATTGTCGGCAGGGTTGAACTGCGGGGCGCCTGTTACACTGCGCTTTGCGCCTTACGGCTTGCGGCCGATCACGGCGCCGTTCGCGCCGGGTGCCTCGAACCAGACCGTCTTGATGTGCCGGAATCCGGCTTCCTCGAGCCACGCCGAATATTCGGCCTGCGTGTAGTTTCGTCCTTCCGTCTCGATCAGCATGTTGAGGCTCATCAGCGCCGCCGGCGCCGGTCCGGTCTTTTCGTCATTGACGAGAAGCTCGCTGATGACGACTGCGCCGCCGCTCGGCAAAGCCCCGAACGACCGGCGCAGCAGGGCGCGGTTCTTCGCCTCGTCCCAATCGTGCAGGATCATCGACAGGAGATGCAAATCGTGATCCCCGGGAAGCTGCTCGAAGAAGTTGCCCCCTGCGGTCTCGATGCGGTCGGTCAAGCCGGCCTCGGCAATCTTTCCCGCGGCGATCGCGGCGACATGCGGCAAGTCGAACACGGTCGAACGCAGCGCCCCATACTGTTTGCAAAGCTCGATGTCGTACGCCCCCGATCCGCCGCCGATGTCGAGGAGGCGGCGGAAATGTCCGAAATCCAGGGCTTCGCCGAGCTTGCGCGCGGTCATCGTGGAGACCGAATGCATCGCCTCCCAGAACAGCGCCAGCATCATCGGATCTTCGCCGTCGAACGCCGAGGATCGCACCGCCGGGTCCCACGTGGTCGGCCGGTTCGTGCGCAGCGCCTCGATAAGCCTGCCCCAGCCGGGATAGAGCCGCTTGTCGAGCATCTGCACGAAGCCGCCGAAGTAATACGGTTTTCCGCGCACGAGATAGGTTTCGCTTAACGGCGTGTTGCGATAGCGGCCGCCGGTTTTCTCCAGGAGCCCGAGTGCAGCGCAGCCGGTCAACAGCATCTCGGCCGGGCGTTGATGCAGGCTGAGCGCTTCGGCCAGCTCGGCAACCGTGGTGCCGGCGCCGCCCGCAAGGCGGCTGAAGAGGTCCAGCTCATGCGCAGCGGCCAGAGTCTTGAAGGCCCAGAAACCGGTCGAAAGCGCCATCAGCGGGACGGCGGAAGGAAGTTCCGGCGTGGCGGCTATTGGTTGGACGGTTGGCGCTGTCCGCGAAAGTTGATTGACCATGATTACCTCTCTTTCAGAGCAAGTCACATCCGCAACCGGCTGGCGCAACCGGCTGGCTTGTGACAATCCACGCGGCGAGCGTGTGGCTGCGGTCTGCTGAAGTGCGAACCTGGCGGTACGGCGTTACGCGACGATTTCAGAAGGAGAAAATTCGGTTACGTCTGAAACTTGTATTATCTGGCCGGAGCCGGCTGATTTTCTCGATCGTGCCGGCATCACGGGGCGATGCGGCGCAGGGTCAAGGCAGCTAAAATGGTGGCCGCTGCCAGAAGCGGCAGCCAGGCTTGCGGATCGCCCATGGCATGCAGCGTCAGGCCGCTGAGCAGCAGCCACAGCAGCGGGATCGCCAACAGCAGCGGCACAAGCCCGCCGCTCGCGGCAAGCAGGACGCCGAGCGCTGCGATCGCCGTCGGGTCCGGCGCGATGCCGAAGACCTCGGCGCTCGCCGATGGCCGCCCGAAGAGCGGCGGCAGCAGGGGATAGACGACGAGGCCAGCGACCGCGATCAGCAGCCCGAGCCGCTCTGCGAGGTCCCGCCGGTCAAAGGCGAGGCCGCCGCGCGCACCGCCGATCACCAGCAGCAGCGCCTGCAGGCCGAAGGCCGGCGCGACATAGGCGATCGCCCAGTTGATCGCGGCATAGCGGCTCCACAGCAAGGACCAGCCGACGAAGGCAAAGAGCGCGGCGAGGACGAGCGTTATCCACAGACCATGGCGACGCGGCCGCTTAAGCACGAGCAGGACAATGGCGAGGCCGGCGGCGAGCGTCAGGAGATGCAGCGGCCAGAACGCGGCATTGGCCAATTCGAACATGCGCCAATAGACGCGCGGCGAGAAGAGCAGGAAATCCTCCAGCCGGTAGGTCCACCATTCCGACATCCAAGCAGGTTCCACAAAAGCCTCCCACGGTTTTGCGACAACAACCTGCGACAAACAACAGAATCCAGGCAGGCATTCGTGGGCCAGCCGACGAATGCCTGCCTAGAGGTCCCGGACGTAGGCCGCCATCCGCTCGCGCATGGCAGCGTCGGGGAGGGGTCCGGTCGCTGCCAACAGGTTCTCGCGCACGTGGTCGACGCGGGTGGTGGCGGGGATGGCGACGGTGACGGCGGGATGCGAAACGATGAATTTCAGTATGAACTGCGCCCAGGTCGCGGCACCGATCCCGGCCGCCCAGTCCGGCAGCGTCTCGCCCTGGAGCTGGCGCGTCAGCGCGCCTTGCCGAAACGGCCGGTTGACGATGACAGCCATGCCGCGCTCGGCCGCCAGCGGCAGCAGCCGTTGCTCCGCTTCTCGGTCGACGACGTTATAGGTGAGCTGCACGAAGTCGAGCGGATGCGCGCGCATGATCTGTTCGAACAAATCGTGCCGCCGTCCTTCGGACGTCGTGATGCCGACATAGCGGATCCGCCCGTCCGCCTTCATGGCGAACAGGGTTTCGAGATGCGTCTCCCAGGCGACGAGGTTGTGGACCTGCACGAGGTCGAAGCGCGGCACCCCCCAGAAGCGGCGCGACTGCTCGATCTGCGCGGGTCCGTCGGCGGAGGAGGTCCAGACCTTCTCGGTGGAAAACAGCGCTTCGGGCCGGCCGAGCTTTTCGAGGCCATAGCCGATCACAGGCTGCGAGGAGCCGTACATCGGCGAGGAATCGATCATGCGGCCGCCTGCCGCGAAGAAGGCCGCCATCACCTCGGCGCACTCGTCGCGCAGCACCGGATCGTCGCCGACATTGAAGGTGATCCAGGTGCCCAGGCCGACAGCGGGGAGCATCTCTCCCGAGGAGGGGACAGCGCGCATCGCCGGCGCGGGCGGCGCGCCGGGCGCGGCAGCCGGCATCACCAGAGCCGCTCCAGAAGCGGCGGCAGCCTTCACGAATGTCCTGCGGGTGATGATCATCGTCTGCCATTCCTGTCCTTTCGACCTCTCGTACTCCCGACCCCAAGAATGGTTCCGGCCGACCGGCTTTTTCGCAAGGCGGATCGGCGGGGGCCGGCGGTCGTCTCTGGCGACGGTTCGGATATGGAACGTCTGCCTGAAACAGGAACGAATGCTGCGGGGCCTGGGTTGCGCCAGCCAGCCCGATTAGCTGGAACCCGATTTGCTGGCCGGTTACCTGGGGCTGGCTCTTGTCCTGACTTGATGGCGCTGGCGGGCATAGGCCACGCAGCCGTCTACCGTGCTGACGCAGAGCGCATCGCGGTGGTTCGGCGTGTTGTTGTCGCCGGCGTAGGCAACCTCGGCAACACGGCCGTCGACCATTCGGATTTGCGTGTTGCAATAGCCGCCAGGATCGACATTGAGCGATCCTCCAACCGTCGGGATCGCACCCACGGCCAAGGTTGGAATCACCACGTTGAGATTGCCGCGTTGAACGGTACGCTGATAGGTCCAGATCTGGCTTCCCCCCGCATCAGCGGTGGCAGTCGGAAAGCCGGCGCACATTCGAACGTCCGCCTCGCTGAGACCAACCATCTCTTTGCGGGCTGCCGCCGTTGTGGCGTCTTCCTTCGGGAGGTTCGACGTGTCGTCAGGGGCGACGCAGGAGGACACGATCGAACTGCCGGCCAGGAGAACAAGAGGGACAAGCTTGCGGATGCGGGAAAATATCATGTGACCGCGAAGTTAGGCGAGCAGACAACCGAGTCAACCTGCACAACTTCACGATGTCGTTTTGTCGTGCCGCTCGGCTGGACTTGACGCGCGACGGCCCGGATAGCTGCTCACGCTTGCCCGACGATGTCAGGCGTTGCGCGATGTAAAATACGTACTTTCCTGACGATGTGGATAAACAAATGCTTTTCAGTCACACAAAATGATGAAACAATGAAATTGAGATCGGGGAAAATTCGATGCGCAAGGTCAGCGGACATGGCAAGCGCCTGTCCTATTACGATTTCGGGCACACGACGGTGTACGCTTCCCGCTTCGACCAGCGCTTCCCCTATTGCGCCTATGTCCCCGACGACTATGACGAGGACGGCGACAAGACCTATTCGCTGGCGGTGATCGTGCATGGCACCGAGCGAGGCATGCTCGCCTACCGGGACGCCTTCGCCGACTTCGCCGAACAGAACGGCGTGATCGTGCTCGCCCCGCTGTTCCCGGCGAATATCTGTTTTCCGGGCGATCTTTCCTCTTACAAGATGCTGCGCCAGGGCGACCTGCATTACGATTCCGTGCTGCTCGACATGGTCGAGGAGATGCGCGAGCGCTATCGCATCCGCGGCGACCGCGTGCTGATGTACGGCTTCTCCGGCGGTGGCCATTTCACCCATCGTTTCCTGTTCCTCCACCCCGAACGTCTGCTGGCGGCATCGATCGGTGCGCCGGGCGTCGTGACCCTGCTCGATTTCGATCACGATTTCTGGGTCGGGGTGCGCGACTTCGAGAAAGTGTTCGGCAAGGCCATCGACCTCGACGCCATGCGCAAGGTTGCCGTGCAGATGGTGATCGGTGGTGACGATCTCCAAACCTGGGAGATCACCATCAAGCCGGAGGATGACTGGTGGATGCCCGGCGCCGATCTCGCCGGCGCGACCCGCAACGACCGGATCAGATCGTTGAAGGGCAGCCTGGAGAGACAGGGCGTCGAGGTGCAGTTGGATGTCGTGCCTGGCATCGCTCACAACGACGGCGCGCTCATCGCCAAGGTCAAGGAGTTCTTTGCGCGGACATTGACTGCGGCGCCCGCCTGAAAAACTGCAGTCAAACTGGAGATAAAAAATGGGAACAGGATTGATGATGGGAAGACGATTGCTCCAGGTGCTGGCGACAATCGCGGTGATGATTTGTGCACTGCCGGCGATGGCGCAGGAGCAGCCGAAGACCGGCGGCACGCTCAAGGTCCGCATCAACGCAGACATCCGCGCCACCGACGGTCTTAATCGCGACGCAAACACCGACACCGTGCTGCACCATATCTTTGAGACGCTGGTGGCTTATCGCGCCGATCTCACGGTGGGCCCGGCATTGGCCGAATCCTGGACAGTATCGGACGACGGCAAGACCTATGCCTTCACATTGCGGGACGGCGCGGTTTTCCACAATGGCGACGCCGTGACCTCATCCGACGTCAAATGGAACTGGGACCGCCGCATGGACCCGGCCAATCAGTGGTTCTGCATTCCGTTCTTCAACGGCAGCCAGGGCCTCAAGGTCGAGCAAGTGGCGACGCCTGATCCACGCACCGTGGTCTTCACGCTCAAGGCGCCGAATGCGCTCTTTCTGGCGCAACTCGCCAGTGTCCAATGCAATGGCTGGGTCGCCAGCCCGAAGAATGTCGGCGCCGACGGCAAGTGGCTCGCCGATTCCGCCATCGGCAGCGGCCCGTTCACGCTGAAGGAGTGGGTCAAGGGCCAGTATTTGGCGCTCGAGCGCTTCACCGACTACAAGCCGGTGAAGGAGGCGCCGAGCGGCTTTGCCGGCAGCCGTGAGGCCTATGTTGACGAGGTGCGCTTCATGGTCGTCCCCGACACGGCGGCGGCGGAAACCGCGCTGTTTGCCGGCGAACTCGATGTCCTGCCCGATCTTGAATCATCGCGTGCCGAGGAAGCCAAGTCGCGCGGCATGACGGTGCTGTCGACGCAAGGCCTGTCGTGGACGGTGATCCTGTTGCAGACCAAGGACCCGTTGCTGTCGAACGTCAAAATACGCGAGGCGCTGGCGCATGCCGCCGACATCAACCAGATCGCTGCCGCCAGCACCAGCGGTGCCGCCACGGGAGGTCCCTCGGCCGTCGCCCAGGCGAGCTCGTTCTTCGACGACGACTTCCTCAAATGGCCGGAATACGACCCGGCCAAGGCCAAGGCCCTGCTGGACGAAGCCGGTTACAAGGGCGAGCCGATCAAGATCCAGACCAACACCCGCTACCAGGGCATGTACGAGAACGCCGTGCTGCTGCAGGCGATGCTGACGGCCGCAGGCTTCAACGCCCAGCTCGAAGTGCTGGATTGGGCGGCACAGCTCGACAACTACCTTGTCGGCAAATTCCAGATCCAGTCCTTTGGCTATTCGGCTCGTCTCGATCCGTCGTTGATGTATGGCGTCATCCTTGGCGACAAGGCGACCGACCCGACGGCGCAGTGGGACAGCAAGGAGGCCCTCGATCTCTACACGAAGTCGATGGCCACGACCGACGCCGGGCAACGCAAGGCACTGTTCAAGCAGCTCCATGCACTCATGGCAAAGGATGTGCCGATCCTTGGCCTCTATTACGAGCCGTCCCTCGATGCCGTGTCGCCGAAAGTAAAGGGCTATTCGGTATGGCCCGCGGCAAACCCCCATGTATGGGGTGTCTGGAAAAGCGAATAGGCCGGCGGTTCTCCTGTCGCCAAAAGATCGGAGGCGTGTTGTCCTCCGATCTTGGTACCCGCCGCGTCGGTGTCTTCGCCGTGTTGAACGCAGTGCTCGATCAGAATCGGGTGGAAGAACGGCGTGAACGCGGTGTTGACCGCACAGGCCGCCTCTGCCGGTCCTCGACCTTGAGTTCGCCCGCCTCGGTCCCCTCGCGAATGATCGGCTCAAAGATCGTCACCATTCGCTCGATATGCGCCTTAATGATCGCCCGGTTCTCCTGCATGGCGGCGACGATGTCGTGCATGCGCCTTTCCGGGAGTTGACACTCTCGACACTGCGCGAGAAAGGGGCGCATCTTCGAGGCGCCCGCGTCCGCGACTGAGGCGGGCGCTCTTCCATATTTACGAAGGGAACACCCCTATGAGGATTCGAAATCATCGGCGCTGGAAACATCGGCGCCACATTGGTGCGAATGCTTCGGCGCGTCCTCTCCTTAAAGCCGTCACCGGGCTTGCAATGCGGTGGCGCATTATGACGTTGGCTGCATGAGCACGTCCGCACAACCAGTGCGTCTGGTCCGCCCCGAAAAGAAGCGGCCTCGCATACCCATTGCAGTCATCATGGCGATGAGTTTCGGCAGCCTCGTGTTCCTGTCGGTCGGCGGCGTGCTCGCATTGTCGGTCGGCGCCAACCTTCGCAACACTTTCGACCTGCTCGGCGCCCAGTCGACGCTCCTGATCGATGCGATGGAGGATTTGCTGCGCGCCGAGATGGGGCGCGCCGAGAGCGCCGTGGACGGCGTCGCGCAGCTCTACAAGCAGGGCGAGTTCCAGATCGACGACGAGGCGATGTCGGCGGCACTTGCCAGTGCGCTGGCGGCAGCGCCGGGGGTGAACGCAATGTTGATCTGCACACCCGACCTGATTTGCAGGGGGGCGGCGGTGACCGGGGACAACGACGCCAAATATCCTGCCGGAACGATCCGGAAACTCCCCGCCGAGACCGAGAAATCGCCGCAAGCGCGCGCCGTTCTTGAAGAGCGCCAGCAGGTCGACGGACGCAGGTGGGGCGACTTCGTGGCCAACGAATATGGCTTGTTCGCCAACGTCTCGGCGCCGCTGTCACGCGATGGCGCCACGAAGGCCTGGGTGATCGCCGCGGTGGAACTGCAGAACTTGTCCAAAATCACGCAGGAACTGTCGTCGCGCTTCGGCACGCATGCCTTCATTCTGGATGGCGACGGATCCATCCTGGCGGACCAGCGGCTGGCTTCCCCGGATGCGCTGAAGAACGGCATCCTGCCGCTGACGCCGCTCGCCAATTTCGGCGATCCGGTTCTCGCCGGATATGAGGCGCGCAAACCGGAAGCGGAGTTCAGCACGCAGCGTACCCGCGATATCGAGGTTGCCGAAATCCAGGTTGACGACAAGGACGGTTCGACGTCATGGGACGGAGAGAACACTTACGTCGCTATTACCCGTGAGATCACCGGCTACGGCGACCGGCCCTGGACGCTCGGCGCATATTTCAAGACCAGTCAGATCGGTGACGAAATCGAGCGCGTCATGGGATCGGCCATGCTTGGACTTGGCGCGATGGCGGTGGCGGTCATCGTCGCGATTCTTCTCGGCAAGCGCCTGTCGCGCCCGATCCAGGCGATTGCCGGCCAGGCCACGCGCGTCGCCGATTTCGATCTCGACGGCGTGACCCCCCTGCCGCGCAGCAGGGTGCTGGAGTTGGACAACCAGGCTTCGGCCTTCAATGCCATGCTGATCGGTCTGCGTGCATTCTCGACCTATATTCCGCGCTCGCTGGTGGCCAAGCTGGTGCGCACCGGAGAGATCGGCATCGCCGAACCGCGCGAAGCGGTCGTCACCGTCATGTTCACCGACATCGCCGGCTTCACCACGCTGTCGGAGCAGATGGACGCCGCCGCCGCGGCCAGGCTGCTGAACCACCACTTCGCGATCCTGTGCGGCGCGGTCGATGCACATGGCGGTACTGTCGACAAGTTCCTGGGCGACGGCATGCTGGCGTTCTTCGGCGCGCCGGATCGTCTGAAGGGCCATGCCGCCGCGGCCGTCCGCGCAGCCGCGGCCATCCGCGAGGAGCTGGACAAGGACAATCTGGAAGCGGCTGGCGAAGGCCGGCCTCCGCTTCATGTCCGCATCGGCATCCACACGGGCTCCGTCATCGTCGGCAATATCGGCGCATCCGACCGCGTCAACTATACGATCGTCGGCGACACCGTGAACGTCAGCCAGCGGCTGCAGGACCTCGGCAAGCAGCTCGAACCGGGCGCCACCGCCGCAATCGCCATTTCCGGCGAGACCGCGTCACGGCTCGACGAAAGGTTCGAAAGGATCCCGGCGGGCAAGCACCGGCTGCGCGGCCGCGGCGAGGCGACGGAGGTCTTCCAACTTGGCAAAGTCGCGACGTCAGCATCGCCCCCTATGGACGTTCACCGCGCCCAAGCGGGCTGAGTAACATGACGACAAGGCGACCGACCCGACGGCGCAGTGGGACAGCAAGGAGGCCCTCGATCTCTACACGAAGTCGATGGCCACGACCGACGCCGGGCAACGCAAGGCACTGTTCAAGCAGCTCCATGCACTCATGGCAAAGGATGTGCCGATCCTTGGCCTCTATTACGAGCCGTCCCTCGATGCCGTGTCGCCGAAAGTAAAGGGCTATTCGGTATGGCCCGCGGCAAACCCCCATGTATGGGGTGTCTGGAAAAGCGAATAGGCCGGCGGTTCTCCTGTCGCCAAAAGATCGGAGGCGTGTTGCCCTCCGATCTTTCGTTTGAAGGTACCTTCGCCATCAGAACGAGCAACCAGCGCCAGAAGCGGCCAATCAGACACACTTCGGACATGACGGCAATGGGCCGGTAGCGGTGTTGAGCAGATACATCTGAAATTTACGCCACTGCGACACGAGCTATTTCGGTCGTCAGGGAAGCTCGCTGAAGGGCTACTTCAGGCACTCGGGAAGACGTTTTGGAACAGTCATCTTAGCCAGTTGCTCGTCGGAGGCGCATGGCGGAAAACCAGCCGGCAGCAAGGTTTCCAGCAAGCGCTCTCGCTCTACGGCACTGATCCCCGGCGTGTTGACGATACCCTCGACGGTCATATCCGGGTGCCGCTTGAGCGCCTCCTTAACCGAGGCTTGCGCCTCTTCTATCCGGCCTGCGCCTGCGAGCGAACCGCTGCGCACCATCCACCTCCACTGGTTGTAGTTGTCAGGTGTCAGGCCTTCCAGCATCTTCAAAGCATCGTCATATCGGCCGACCATATAGTAAGCATAGGAGAACGGGCCTGAGGTCCACATCGGATAGTTCGGATCGAGCCGGATCACCCGATCAACCAATTCCGCGCCACGTTCTGGTTCGCCGAAGGACGCCGCCCAGCTGGCGTAGAAGGTCAAGATTTCTGCCGAACCGGGGGCAAGGCGCACGGCCGTGTCCAGCTCAGCTTTGGCACGCGAGAGGTCGCCCCGCTCGCCCAAGCTCATGCCGAGCGCGGCGTGAGCTTCCGCGTCCCTCGGATCGAGCCGCACGGCGCGTTCGGCTGCATCGGCAGCCGCCGCTGCTCCCTTCTCGGGATTGACGCCGAAGTTCGCCAACAGAGAGTGAGAGTGGTAAAGTTCGACCCAGGCGCGGGCGAGCCCGGGATCCAACTCGACGGCGCGATTGAGGAGCTTGATGGCCTCTTCAATGTCCGCTTTGGTGATCCGCTCAAGCTTCTCGGTGCCAAGCAGATAAAGCTCATAGGCGTTCAGGTTTTCTGGCGACTTGCGTTTGGCCGCGGCCCGCCCCGCTTCCTGGATCAGCCCCGCGCCGCCGCCGAGCCGGTTGGTGACCTGTTCGGATATCTCGGTCTGGACGGCGAACACATCTTCGGTGGGCCGGTCCCAGCGCTCCGACCACAGATGGTTGCCGGATTGCGCGTCGATCAACTGCGCGGTGATCCGGACGCGGCCGCCCTGGTGCTGGATCGAGCCTTCGAGCACGTAGCCGACATGGAGCGCTTTAGCGACTTCGCGCACATCCACCGGCTTGCCCTTGTAGACTTGCGTCGAATTGCGCGCCACCACCTCCAATTCCGGGAAGCGCGCAAGATCGGTGATGATGTCCTCTGTAAGGCCGTCGGCCAGCCTTCCAGTAGCGTCGTCGCCCCCATAGTTATCAAATGGCAGCACAGCCACCGATGGCCTAGCACTCACCGGCGCCGCCGGCCAGAATTGCCAAGCCGCTGCGGCGGCAAGCAGAAGGGCCACGGCCACCGCCATCCCCTCTAGCGCCCAGCGCGGAGAAGACCGTATTGAGCGATGGCGGATGCCCTGTTTTTCCAGTGTTATGCGGAAAACCTGCACAGGTTCGGTGACATTCTTGACCTTCTTCTCGCCCAAAGGTTCGAAACCGAAGGCAAGCTTCTTCTCGACCTCCTTGGCCACCTTCCCGGAGACACAGATGCCGCCGGACTCCGCCAATTGTTGGAGACGGGCGGCAATATTGACCCCGTCGCCGTAACGGTCGTCACCGTCGATTATCACCTCGCCAAGATTTATTCCGATCCTGACCAAGATCTGCTCGGCCTCGGGAAGCGACGCATTGCGCTCGGTTAGGCCACGCTGCAGCGAGACTGCACATTCCACCGCATCGACCACGCTGGCAAACTCGGCCAGCAAGCCGTCGCCCATGAGCTTGAAAATGCGACCGTGGTGCCGCGCAATCTCTGGCTCGAAAAGCTCTGCGCGACCAGCTTTCAGCCGTGCAAAAGTCCCCGCTTCATCACGCTCCATTTGAGCGGAATAGCCGACCACATCAGCAGCCAGAATGGCAGCAAGCTTGCGGTCCATGTCTAAGACCCTGCCTTCAGCTGAATAGTAGACGGCTTCCGACTAAGCGTAAAGGCGCTCGAAATTGCGCAGGGAGGGGGCAGTTCGCTTGGCTGACGCTGGTCTCTGGTCCGAGCTCATCATGGCAATGCTCCGATGATGGTTAGGCTGATCTTCAAGGCGGCGATTTTGCCAGGGTCCACAATTGGGCACAACTGCGGCTGTCACTGTGGTCGCTGGGACGTCGGCTTCAGGAAGCGGCCAAACCGATCGCAGCGTCCGAGATCGGCGCGAGGCCGACATCTTTTATGGCATCACGACCGTCTGCTTCGGGTCAGCACTTCCCCGTCGGATTCTCCCGCGGAGGGGAGAAAAGTGGTCGTGAGCTGTATTCGCCCCCGGCACCAAGCGTTGAATGTTCACCACTATCGTCACGACATGCCGCCGTCCGGCATCGAAAGCTTGAAAGGTTCAGGCTTCGTTCAAGGTGACCTGGTCGCCCAGCCTGATCTTGCCCGGTTCGATGATTTGGCAGAGCGCGCCGAAGCCGCCTTCGCCATGGCGCGCTATGGTTTGCAGCACTGCCGGCTCGAAGGCGAGATCGCCTTGCGCCAGCGCCGTGAAGGTGCAGCGCGCGCACGGTTCCGAGATCACGATCCGTGCCTTCCCGATCGACAGCACTTTCCCGATGATCTGCTGCTCGACGAAACCCTCCCGCGAAGCGTCGGTTTCGATCACGATGTTGGGCCGGAACCGCCTGGAATCCACTTGCGAAGGATCCCCAAGCAGGCCGGCAAGCCTGTTCATCGAGGCTGACGTGACGATGTGGATGTCGGCGCGCTGATAGCGTGGCGCGATGTGATCCCGGGCTTCCGAGCCGAAGCGGACATGTGGGTGCAGCGCCGCCGGGAAATCGAGGAAGGCCGAAACCAGCTCGCCTGCGAGGCTGGAGCCGGCATCGATCCAGGAGCCGTCCAAGCCGATTTCCGGCCGGTCACTCTTCAGCCTTGCAAGAAGGTTGGGCAGCGGTCGCCAGTGTTTTCGCTTCTCCGGCGCGGCAACAGCGCCGTCGCGCCGGTCGATGATGCCCCAGATCCGATCACCCGGGATTCCGCCCTGCGCAAGCTCAGTCCCGCCCAGCCGTTCGCCGCCCATCGAACTGATGGGGTATCGCCAGATCTCCTTGATACGGCCAAACGCTGTCATGGTGCGGCGACGAACCATGCCGTCCTCATCGAGCCACTGCCTTGCTTGCGCCCGCGCCATCGGCGAAATGGCGATCGATCAGCATCGCGGCATCGAGAAGGGCGCGTGTGTAGGCGTGGCGCGGTCGATCGAAGACGTCGTCGCGGTCGCCGATCTCGACAATCCTTCCGTCCTGCATGACGGCGACCCGATCGGCAACCTGCTCCACCGCACCCAGATCATGCGAGACGAACAGGCAGGCGAACCCGTGGCGTTCCTGCAACGATCGGATCAGAAGCAGGATCTGTTTCTGCACCGTCATGTCGAGCGCCGAGACCGGCTCGTCGGCGACGACGAAGGCCGGTCGCCTGACGATCGCCCGGGCGATCGCGACGCGCTGGCGCTGGCCGCCCGAAAGCTGATGCGGGAAACGCTCCAGAAGGTCGCGCGTCAGCCCCACTTCCTCGATGACCTCATCCATGCGCGCGGTCCGCCGCTTGCGGTCCAATTCGGTGTCGAGCTTCAGCGGCTCGGTGATGATCTCGGCAATCGACTGGCGAGGGTCGAGCGACGAATAGGGGTCCTGGAAGACGATCTGCATACCACGACGCTGCGCACGCGCGTCAGCGGATCGATCGTTTGCAATCGCCGTGCCAAGAAACGAGATCGTTCCACTGGCCGGTCTGACGAGACCGACAATGGCGCGCCCGAGGGTCGTCTTGCCGGAGCCCGACGCGCCGACCAGCGCCAGGGTTTCGCCGCGCCGGATGGTCAGGTCGACGCCGTCGACGGCGCGCTTCGGCTGCCCGCGCCCAAACAGCCTGGGACGGCCCGGATAGTCGATGACGACATTGCTGATCTCGACCAAGGGCGGGCCGTCGACGGTTTTTCTCGATCCGCCGGCGCTGCGCTTGGGAAGCGCATCCACCAACCGCTTCGTGTAATCGTGCTGCGGTGCGTGAAGCACCTGGGTGCTGCTTCCCTGTTCGACTGCCTTGCCTTCGCACATCACCGTCACGTTGTTCACATAGTGCGACACCATGCCGAGGTCGTGGCTGATCAGCAGGACGGCGGTTCCGTTCTCCCGCGTCAACTCGACCATCAGGTCAAGCACGTCGCGCTGCACCAGCGTGTCGAGCGCGGTGGTCGGCTCGTCGGCGATCAGCAGGCGCGGCTTGAGCAGCATGACCGATGCGAGCATGATGCGTTGGCGCATGCCGCCGGAGAATTCGTGCGGATAGGCCGCAAGGCATTTGCCGGGGTCCTTGATCTGGATCCTCTCCAGCATTGCCAGCGAGCGGTCCTTTATCTCGGCGCGCGACATGGCGCTATGCAGGCGCAGGCCCTCCGCCATCTGCTCGCCGATGGTGACGGCGGGATTGAGCGAGACCATCGGCTCCTGGAAAACCATGCCGATCCGCGCACCGCGTATCTGGCGCAGCGCCTTTGGAGCGAGGCCGGTGAGCTCTTGTCCTTCGAACTGGATGCTGCTGTCCGGCGTCGTGACCAGCGGGGCAGGGAGCAAGCTCACGATCGAGCGGGCCGCCATCGTCTTGCCCGAACCGGATTCGCCGACCAGCGCCAGCATGTCACTGGGGGCGAGGTCGAAATTCAGCCCGTCGACGATCCGCTTTCCCGATGGCCCGACCGAGATCGACAGATTGCGCACTGAAAGCATCATGTTGTTGTCCGCGGTCGGCACGAGCATGTTTCCAGGACCTACATTTTCGGGTCGAGCCAGTCGCGCACCGCATCGCCCAGCATGTTGATGCCGAGCAGCGTGATCGAGATGCAGAGACCCGGCAGGATGATCAGATGCGGGGCCTGGCCGATATAGGGCCGAGCCGTCGACAGCATGTTGCCCCAGCTCGGCGCCGGAGGCGGGACCCCCAGTCCAAGAAAGCTCAGCGCGCTTTCCGACAGGATGATCCAGCCGAACATTGTGGTGGCGAGCACGATGATCGGGGCGACGCAGTTGGGCAGCACGTGCCGCGCCATGGAGATGATCTCGCTGTTGCCCATCACCCGCGAGGCCTCGACATATTCCCGCTCGCGAATGGACATCACGGAGGCCCGCACCACGCGCACCACGATCGGCATGTAAGCAAGCCCGAGCGCAACGATGATGCCCTCGCGGCTGGCGCCGATCACCGCCATCAGGCCGAGCGCCAAAAGCAGGCCGGGGAAGGCGAGGAAGGCGTCGTTGACCATCATGACGACGCGATCGACCCAGCCGCGCAGGAAACCGGCGAGAACGCCGAACACGATGCCGAGGATCAAGGCGAAGGCGACTGTCGCAAAAGCGATCCAGGCGCTGGTCCGCGCGCCGCTGGCGAGGCGGCTGAGCACGTCGCGCCCGAACTCGTCGGCGCCGAGCAGGTGCTGGGGCGAGGGCCCGCTGAGGCGCGACGGCAGATCGAGCTTGAGCGCATCGTAGGGCGCGATCCACGGGCCGAACACGGCCAGAAGGATCAATGCCCCGGTGACGGCGATCCCGAAGGTGGCATTGAATTTCAGGCCGGGCCGGCCGAGCACACGGGCGATCATGCGGCGATCCTCGGATCGAGCAGCGGGTAGACGAGGTCGACGAGAAGGTTGATCACAACATAGATGAAGGCGACGAACAGCATCGTACCCTGAATCACCGGATAGTCGCGGGCATAGATGGCATCGACCAGCAGCCGGCCGAGGCCGGGAATGGTGAAGACGGTCTCGATGACGACGATGCTGGAAAGCAGGCTGCCGAGCACCAAGCCGATCAGGGTCAAGGTGGGCGCGAAGGCGTTCTTGAAAGCATGGCGCCACATCACAGCGCTTTCGGAAAGTCCCTTTGCCCGTGCATGGGTGATGTATTCCAGCCGCGCCACCTCGATCGTGCTGGCCCTGGCCATGCGCGCGATCGGGCCGGACTCGACGAGCACCAGGGTGACCACGGGCAGGATCACATAGAGACCGGCTTGCGCGAAGTCGCGGCTGAAGGGCACGTAGCCGACGATCGGCAGCCAGCCGAGATAGAGGCCGAAGATCAGCATCAGCATCAGACCCAGCCAGAAACTGGGGATCGAGAGCAGGATGGTCGAGGTGGCGACGACGGTGATGTCGCCAAAACTGTCCTGCTTCCAGGCGGCCAGCATGCCGGCCGGCACGGCGATGGCGGAGGCGACAAGCACGGCCAGGAGGACGATGATCGAGGAGACGGCGAAGCGGTCGAGGATCAGCTGCAGCACCTCCTGTCCGCTGCCGATCGAGCGCCCGAAATCGCCTGTAAGGACGTTGCCGGCCCAGATCAGATATTGCACCACCACAGGCTGGTCGAGCCCCATCTGATGCCGCATCGCTTCGACCTGTCCAGGCTGTGCGAGGTCTCCCAGCATCAACGTCGCAGGATCACCCGGGATGAAGCGCATCATCACGAAGACCGCAACCGACACCAGGATCAGGGTCGGTATGGCGCTGGCGATGCGCGTCAGGACAAAGCGGACCATCGTTTCTCCTGTGCTGATATCGAAGGTTGCCCCCGTGCCAGCATCGCCTTCTCGGCGCGCTCGCGGACCTCGTCGTCGAGGGTGAGTTCGTAGCGGGTGAATTCGCGGTTCTCGGCCGGCAACGGTGCGATCTCCATGACGCCGGCGGCTGGTTCGAAGACGATCATCGCCACCGTCGCCGAGAGATTGCCGCCTTTCTTCCTGATCCGCGGACGACAGACGCTGAACGGCGAAGCGAAATCGTCGAACAGGGCTTCCTTCAACTCGTCGATCGTGACGTCCCCATGCCGCGCCGACAAGCGACGGCGCACGCGGTGGTCCCGGTAGAGACTGTCCGGCACGTCGAGAAGCCCGGTTTCGCGCAGCTTCGACAACGCCACCGGGCTCTGCCAGTGATTGGCGTGGACGATCATGTCGTCGTCCGGATAGATGGCGAAGGCCTCGTCCGGCGCGCATTCGAAATCGACCGTGAAGCCCTCGGCGGTGCTGAGCATCATGTTGTTGGAGCCGGATTTCGGTGTCGTCGCCACCACCTTGATGGCGTCGGCGAAATGCTGCGCTTCAAGCGCCCGGCGCCGGATGAAGGGCAGCGGAATTCCGATGTCGCGGTAGTCGCGGTCCGATTCGAGATAGTTCGCGGTAATGCCGATGCCGGCCGCGTTGAAGCCGCTGCGCGCCAGTCCGCCGGCTTCGGTGAAGGTCAGGAGGTCCGGCCCGTCCGTTCGCCGGATGCGCAGCACCACCGAGGTCTCGGCGCATTCGGCCTTCCAGTCCCAGTTCTGGCCATGGATGAGTCTGCCGTCGCGGGTTGCCTCCGGCAAAATCACAGCGCCCGTGCAGCCGTCGGGCTCGTCGTCTGAAATGCCTTTCTCGCGCCGGGCGAGCTGCAGGATTTCGGTGCGCGCGTTGACCAGGACGATCGAGGACAGGTCGAGATTGGCGCCTGACGCGATCCCTTGCATTTCCTCGACGAGATCGGGCGCCCATTGCCGCAAGCGAGGCAGGAAGATTTGGGAAAACCGCGCGACATCGTCCCGCCCGAAGCCGAACCGGTCGAGTTGCCCGGCGTAGAGCGCCACCGAAGCGCCGATGCGACCGCGCGCCTGTTCGCCATAGGCCATGCCGCGCGCTTTCGGCGCTCCTTCGATCTCGACAAGCGGAAAAGGTGCGACTGTTGTCATCAAGGGAAGCCTCAACTCGTTGAGTTCGGATACTAATGCATTTCGATTGAATGAAAAGCAGGAAAATTCGATAGATTGCCAGTTCGAACTGCGTGGCGCATATCTATAATGCGAAGATGCGAACGCCTAAGGAAGTGCCTATGAATGAAACGATCATCGACCGGCCGGCGCGCGGCGAGGCGGCCAGTCCGCTGCAGATCGATCTGGCGCGGCGGATCCTGGAGCGGATCAGGGATTCGGGCTGGACGGTTGGAACCCGCGTCTCGGTGCCCGACCTTGCCCGCACCTTCGGCGTCTCGCGTTCTCCGATCAGCGCAGCGTTGGAGCTGCTGGTCGCCCAGGGCATTTTGAGTCCCTTCGAGACGAGGGGGCTGCAATTGGCGCGCGAGGTCGCCGACCTCGACCCTGAAGATATCCTGCCCAGTTCACCGCTCGAGGAGCTTTACCGCAGGATGATGCGCGAGCGCGCGCTCGGCCAGCTGCCGCAGGAGGTGTCCGAGGCGGAACTGATGCCGCGCTATCAGGTGTCGCGCGGCGTCGTGCGCAAGCTTTTGCTCCGCTTTGCCGCCGAAGGGCTGGTGCAGCGCCTGCCGGGGCATGGCTGGCGTTTTGCCGACACACTGGTCGGCGAGGACGCCTACCGGGAAAGCTATGAATTCCGGACGGCCGTCGAATGCGCGGCGCTGCGGTCGCCCATGTTCAATGCGGATCCTCAACAGCTGGCGCCGGTCCGCCGCGCTCACCAGCGCATCCTGGCGATCGTGTCGACGGGCAAGACGCTGATCGGCGGCGACGAATGGTTCCGGATCAACGCATCCTTTCACGAAGGGCTTGCGGCCTGTTCCGGCAACCGGTTCCTGGCGGATGCGGTGCGCCAGCAGAACAATCTGCGCCGGTTGCAGGAGTCGGCGGGTTTCGAGGAACTGCCGGCCGAACGCATCGAGCAGTCCTGCCGGGAACATCTGGCCATCCTCGATGCCGTCGAGGCGGGCGAGATCGAATGGGCCGAGGCGCTGCTGCGCCAGCATCTAAGGCAGGCATCCGAGTTCGCTTCGCCGCAGCGCTCGATCTGATGCCTGCGATGTTGGCGACGATGAGCATTTCCGCCGTCATTTTCCGCGCCGCCTGATCACCGCTGACAGCACCGAGACGACTGCGACCGCAGCCCGCATGCTGGCCGCTCAGTGAGCCAACGCGCCGACACCATCCGGCATCCATGCGGGACTGGCCGATCTGGAACGAGCGTCTCCGCTCCGTCAAATGCCGGGATTTTTGGGACCGATTTTCAGCGGCGCATCATTTTCATCCGGATTGGGGACAGGAGCTTCGTCGGGAAGTCTGTCCGGGTCCGGCTCACGCACCGGCTTCGGTTCAGGAAACGGCGGCGGTGTGGGCGCGGGAGTGGGCGTTGGTTCGGGAGTGGGAAGAATGGCCATTGTGTGATTTCCTTCCGCTCGCACTCTGCCTTGGCGGGTCGCCGACGTCGGCTGGGATTCTTGAAGCCACCCGTTTCGATCGGTTTCGCTCGAGCTGACGCACGCAGAACGACCACGCATGCCTATGGTTCCGACGCGAGCCTGCGATGATCCCGCAGGCATCGGCATTCGTGGCCGGACGGGGTCGTCAGAAAAGTGATCGAAAGGTCCGCGCATGAAGGCCTTGCCGGCGTCGTGGAGCGCCATAATTTCCATTTCAGGGTGGGACGAACTCACCTGCTGAATAGGAGGCGGCCGTGAAGCACCAAACACTTGACCAACTGCATACCGTTGCCGACGTTCACGCTGAAGCAACAGACCTCGTAGCGACCCGAAGCCAGCGTCTCGAACGTTGGGCGAAACTGCTGGAGAAAAATCCCGATCGACGTCTCGAAGCGTTGACGGGCACCGAATACAAGTCCCCTGAGATACGCGAGAAAATGCGTTACAATGACTCGCCTCTCACGGTTGCCTTCGAGGACCCGATCTTTCGCGCGCAAGGCTTGAGAGATGACACCTACGGTGAAGCCAAGCGCTTCTTCGAGCTGACCGACTGGCAGCTGCACGAAATCGTCTGCCATTGCCATGTCGGCGCCTCGATACGAGCGCGATGGGCTGCCTCTCGCGTCCGTTCGGCAATGTCCGAAAGGTTTGGTTTCTTCGCCTGGCTGCGAGGAATATTCATGCACTGACGCTTCGGGCACTGACGCTACGGCATTGACGCTGCCGGCATTTATGTTGGGGGCCGGCATGTTCGGGTGATGGGGCGGCGAAGTGATTTCCACGCCTCGCATCAGCGGTCGTTGATGAGCGGATAGGCCGTTTCGACGGCGATCCGCCATCGGCGAAGCTCGAACCATAGGCTCGATACCACAGGGATGCGCGGATTTCAGTCGGCGGGCGCCGTGTAGCGACGATGGACTGCTTCCGCAATGGCGGCGCGGCTTTCCATGAGGATCGAGCTATCGTCATCCTCGATGACAGCCGCTGCCTCCGCAAGCGCCTTTTCCTTGACCTGTTGCGGAACCGCTGGCTGTCGATTGCTCCCGCGCAAGGCAACGTCGCGGAGGCTTGGCCTTCAAGCCGGTACACACTCCTAGCCGATGATCCTGAATCCGTTCGGCTCTTGGCCGGCATCGACGTCCTGGGATGTCACGCTGGAGACCGACGCTCCGGTCGGCCCTTTCCACAACCGGTCCAACATGGTCGAAACCGCGCCTTCGGCTCCGACGATCAGTGCCGTTACGGATCCATCCTCCTCATTGCGAACCCACCCGGACAGACCGAGCCTCTCGGCCTCGGTCCGTGTCCACACGCGAAACGAGACGCCTTGCACCCTTCCCCTCAGTCTGACGCGTACCGCCTTGCGCCCGTCCTCCATGGTCGCCTCCGTGCAGTTGGTTTGTTCACACCTTCAACTCACCAGCGGCGAGAAAGGCTCCGCCATCACATTTTACGCTTTATGACGGCAACGGAACCATGCGGCGGCGGCTTTGTTTAAAAGACGGACAGCTGCAGGTTGCTGGGCCTCGGAGCCACGATTTCATGACCAACGATTCTCCAACGGGAGGCGCCATCCCGGCATCCGTTCCGACGATCGATCCGAAAGCGGCGCCGACGCTTCAACACGCCGAGGCCGAGGTCTTTTATACAGAGGCGATCCGCGAACTCGCCGCAACGGACATCCCCTTTCTTGTCGCCGGCACCTACGCGGTGAGCGCCTATACGGGCGTCACGCGCCAGACCAAAGACCTCGACATTTTCTGCAAGGCCGGCGACTACGCGCGCATCCTGGCGCATTTCAAGCAAGCCGGCTATGCGGTCGAGATCGTGGACGACCGGTGGCTTGGAAAGGTCTTCAAGAGCACGCATTTTTTTGACGTCATATTCGCATCGGCGAACGGCACCATGCCGGTCGGCGATCAGTGGCTGGAGCATGCGCGGCAAATCGAGCTGCTGGGCAGTCAGGTGCGGATCGTCGGTCCGACCGAGCTTATCTGGTCCAAATGCTTCATCCAGGACAGAAGCCGCCACGACGGCGCCGACATCGCTCATACCATCCTCAAGGCGCAGGATCAGATCGATTGGCGCCGGCTGCTTTCCTACCTCGAAGTCCACTGGGAGGTGCTGCTGATGCAGCTTCTCAATTTCCGCTGGATCTATCCGAGCGAGCGCGATCACGTTCCCGTCTGGCTGCTCGACGAATTGCTTGACCGGCTCGCCAAGCAGCGGGAGTTGCCTACGCCCCGAATGAAAATCTGCCGCGGGCGCCTGCTTTCGCCGACCGACTACGAGATCGACGTCAAGGAATGGGGTTTTGCCGGCGTCGGCGGAACAGGAGAATTTCGTGATGGCTGAGAGGAACGAGGCTGCTACGGCAAGGGTTGGGAACGGCGGCACCGTGAGGATTGCGGCTATCGGCGACCTGCATGTGCGGGAAGACGCCCAGGCCTCCTGCCGTGATCTCTTCGGCGAAGTTTCGCGCGAAGCGGACGTCCTCGTGCTCACTGGCGACCTCACCAATCTCGGCAAGCCGCGTGAGGCCGAAATCCTTGCGGAGGATTTGCGCGCCTGCGCAATCCCGGTCGTCGCCGTGCTCGGCAACCATGACTATGAATCCGGCGCGGTCGAGGACGTCGCCCACATCCTTCGGCAGGCGGGCGTCCATCTTCTTGACGGCCAGACCACGGAAATCAAGGACGTCGGCTTTGTCGGCGTGAAGGGGTTCATTGGCGGTTTTGGATCACGCATGCTCGGCTCCTTCGGCGAGCCGGCGATCAAGGCGATGGTCGCCGAAAGCGTCAGCGAATCGATGCGGCTCGAAAACGCAATGCGGCAGGTTCGCACCAATCGTACGCTTGTCGTCCTGCACTACGCTCCGGTGGTCGAGACGGTCGCTGGCGAGCCATTGGAGATTTTTCCGTTCCTGGGCTCGTCGCGGCTGGCGGAGACGATCGATCGGTTCAAGGTCAGCGCCGTGGTGCATGGCCACGCGCATCGCGGCATCTATGAAGGTCGCACGCCCGGCGGTGCCCCGGTCTACAACGTCGCCATGCACGTGGCGAAGCCGACCGGCCGTCCCTACGCCCTGCTCGAAATCTGAAACACCCCGCGCCTCGTCAGCGATCGATCTCGCCGAACACGATATCGAGCGAGCCGATGATCGCGGCGACATCGGCGAGCATGTGCCCGCGCGACAGAAAATCCATCGCCTGCAGATGGGCAAAGGACGGCGCGCGGATCTTGCACCGATAGGGAGTATTGCCGCCGTTCGAAACCAGATAGACGCCGAACTCGCCCTTCGGCGCCTCCACCGCGGCGTAGACTTCTCCGGCGGGCACGCGAATACCCTCCGTGTAGAGTTTGAAATGGTGGATGGTCGCTTCCATCGAGCGTTTCATCGTCGCCCGCGGCGGCGGCGTGATCTTTTGGTTCGGAATTGCCACCGGCCCTTGGCCTTCGGGCGATCGCAATTTCTCCAGGCATTGCCTCATGATCCGCACCGACTGGCGCATTTCCTCCATGCGGACGAGATAGCGGTCGTAACAGTCGCCGTTCTTGCCGATGGGAATGTCGAAATCCATCTCGGGGTAGCATTCATATGGCTGTGCCTTGCGCAAGTCCCACGCCGCGCCCGACCCGCGCATCATGGGGCCGGAGAAGCCCCAGGCCCAGGCGTCGTCGAGGCCGATCACGCCGACATCGACGTTGCGCTGCTTGAAGATACGGTTTTCGGTGAGCAACTCGTCGAGGTTGCCGCAAACCTTGAGGAACGGATCGCAGAAAGCCCAGATGTCGTCCAGGAGCTTCGGAGGCAGGTCCTGGTGCACGCCACCGACCCTGAAATAATTCGCATGCATGCGGGCGCCGGAGGCGCGCTCGTAAAACACCATCAGCTTCTCGCGCTCGGCAAAACCCCAGAGCGGGGGCGTCAGCGCGCCGATATCCATGGCCTGTGTCGTGACGTTGAGGAGATGCGACAAGAGCCGGCCGATTTCGCAAAACAGAACACGGATGAGCTGTCCTCGCTTCGGGACCGAGATTTCCAACAACTTCTCGGCGGCGAGGCAGAACGCATGCTCCTGGTTCATCGGCGCGACATAGTCGAGCCGGTCGAAATAGGGCAGAGCCTGCAGATAGTTCTTGTACTCGATCAGTTTTTCGGTGCCGCGGTGGAGCAGGCCGATATGGGGATCGGCGCGATCGACGACCTCGCCGTCCAGTTCGAGCACCAGGCGCAGCACGCCGTGAGCAGAGGGATGCTGCGGTCCGAAGTTGATGGTGAAGTTGCGAACTGCGGCTTCGACCATGACGCTGCTCCGCTGTACCGGGTTCAGGGCCGAAGCCCAGTGCTCCGGCCCGCCACGCCCGGACCACCGATCAGGTGCCCGCCAATCACGTGCCCGCCAATTACGTGCCCGCCAATCACGTGGTTGTCTGGATGATCAGAGTCAGCATGCCGTCGCCGTCGATGTTGGCGGCAACAACCTGCGACGAATCCAGCCCGTTCGCCGCCAGCACCGATGCTGCCTGTGGCGAGGCATCGATCGAGCTCTGCAGAGTAAGCAGATCTTCAACGCTGGTCTGGGTGATCACGGCCTCGGCTTGCGTCTTGAGTTCCGGCGGCAAATCCTCGAGGGCGACAATGGCAATGCCAGTAAAATTCTGGTCGGTGAAACCTTGATCCGGCAGGGCTTGGTCAGGCAGGGCCTGGTCAGGCGTTTGGTTGGGCAAGCTTGGATCGGGCAGGACTTCCGGAGCCGGGGGTGCGATTTGGGGAAGCTGCGGGTCGGTGGATTGCGCGTGGATCGGCTGCGCCAGGGCCAATCCCGAAAGGGCGGCAATTGTCGTCAATATGCGCATGATCGTTCCTTCCGTTTTCCGTTTTGCTCGAGGAGGATCACCTGGTGACCACACAACCATTGTCCCGGATTATGGTTCCCGTCCGTCACGGATATGGCCATGGTGGAGCCTATCCTGGCGCGAGCGGTCGAAAGATAGAACGATTCCGACAGGCGTTCATTCTCCCCTGATCACACCTTCATCACAGGATCGGCGGGCCGCTGCAGCTCAAGGAGAAAGCCATGAGAATCAGCGAGTGCATGACACGGAAAGTTCAGGTCGCCAGTCCGGACCAGTCCTTGCGGGATGCCGCACGAGCCATGGCCGATCTTGACGCCGGTGTTCTGCCCGTGGGTGAGAATGAGCGGCTGGTCGGCATGATCACGGACCGCGACATTGCCGTCCGTGGCATCGCGGAGGGCAGAGGTCCCGACACCAAATTTGACAACCAGGAAGTCGGCGATGTCCTTCAGAATATGCGCGATCTCAAACTGCGGCGAATGCCGGTGATCAGCCGCGACCGGCGGTTGGTTGGCATTGTCTCGCTCGGCGACCTCGCCACGAACGGCGAGCCCGCCTGGGCCGGCGAAGCGCTGGGCGGCATTTCGCAGCCGGGCGGCGACCATTCTCAGACGGCGCACTGATGCATCATAAACAGATTTGAAGTTCCTGCTCGATCGACGGCATCGGCGTTCAGGAACTTCGAATCCACAACCGTACTGGAGTCACTCAATTGCGCTACAGGGCCGCACGCCCGGACGCGCGAGCACTTGGTTTGCGCATGATTCCCAGCGAAAATCGATTTCCGGGATCATCCGGGCGGACGCTACGCTACGGAGAATCGATCGATGACCCACAGCCATGTCCCGTCGCCCTGGCGGCGGGCGACCTCGGCGGTTACGGTGCCATCGGGAAGATGGGTTGACGTCAGTGCCAAATCTCCGCTGACAACAGCCGGAGCCTGATTTCCGGCGGCATATTTTCGGCCCGTTGCGGTGATGTCGGCGAAGAGTGCCCGGATCGCTTCGCGGCCACGCGTCAGTCGCCCGTCACCGCTGTCGACGACGGCATGCGGCTCAAAAAGCGCGGCCATGCCGTCGATGTCTCCCACCCACTGCCGGGAGATCAGCAGACGCTCCAGATCCTGGGGATCACGCGCCGGCTCGCGGCTTGCTTCATCGGTCATGGCGAAACTCCTCCGACGCTCGGTAGCAAAGCGTTCGATCCTGCGCCAAGTTTCGTTGGAAGACGAGCCGCAAGCTCCGCCATGCTGATCGCAAGGTGGAGCAGCCTGGCGATCATCCTCCCCAGCCGAGATCGCGATCCGCAACGCGCCATTCGGCGGTGCGGGCGCGGCGCCGGTGGCTGCGGCTGTCGTTGAGGAAGTCGGCGATCCTTGCCGCCGACTTCGCCGAGGCGAAAGTCAGCAGCCGATCGTGATGGACGACGGGCTCGCCGGTCTCATTGTCCCAGATCTCGAACCGGCAGCTTGGGTTCGGTATGGCTTCGAAACGGATCTTCATATCGATGGTCCCGGTGATCGTCGGACCGAGGTTCCGCGATCCCGGCTTATGGATGGCTTACGGGCGTTTGGATTATGCCTTTGGCAGCGGGCGCGCTCGCGCGGGTCGCCCTCGGCTAGCCGCCTTCGGCGCGAGGCGCTGGGCGACATGGTCGGCGATCGCCAGGCTTGAGGTCAGGCCGGGGCTCTCGATGCCGAACAGATTGACCAGGCCCTCCACGCCATGCACCGCCGCGTCCTGGATGACGAAGTCGGCATTGGCTTCGCCGGGACCGGAGAGCTTCGGCCGGATGCCGCTATAGGCCGGCTGCAGGCTGCCATCGGCCAGGTCCGGCCAGTATTTGCGGATCTCGTCGTAGAAGCGCTCGCCACGTATTGGATCGACGCGATAGTCGAGTTGATCGGTCCATTCGACGTCAGGCCCGAAGCGGGCGACGCCGTCGAGGTCGAGCGTCAGATGGACGCCGAGCCCGCCGGGCTCGGGCACGGGATAGACCAGCCGCGAGAACGGCGCCCGGCCGGCGACCGAAAAATAATTGCCCTTGGCGTAGCGAAGTTCTGGCACGAATTGCTGGTCGAACCCGTCAAGCGAGCCGGCAAGTGCCGTGGCGCCAAGCCCGGCGGCGTTGACGAAGCGCGCGGTGGCGATTTCAAAGCGCTCGCCGCTGGTGCTGTCGACCGTGTCGAGCACGATGCGTCCACCTTCAATGCGGCCGCAGACGATGCGGGTGTTGAGGCTGAGCGCCGCCCCGTGCTCCTCGGCGTCGCCCAGCAGCGCAAGCATCAGCGCGTGGCTGTCGATGATGCCGGTGGCGGGAGACAAAAGCGCGGCCGTGCCGCGCAGCTTGGGCTCCAGCCTGCGCGCCTCTGCTGCGGTCAAGGGCGTCAAATCGCCCGCGCCGCAAGCAGCGGCGTTGGTCAGGATCGAAGCGAGCATCGGCTCCTGTTCGGCATTTGTTGCAACGATGAGCTTGCCGCAGCGCGCATGCGGCACCGCCCGCTCCTGGCAATAACGGTAGAGCCTTTCGCGGCCTGCCACGCAGAGCCGGCCCTTCAGCGATCCGGCCGGATAGTAGATGCCGGCATGGATGACCTCGGAATTGCGCGAACTGGTCCCGGTGCCGATGGCGTTCTCGGCCTCGAGGATCAGGGTGTCCATGCCACGCCGCGCCATCTCTCGCGCGATCGCGAGGCCAATGACGCCGGCGCCGGCGACGATGCAGTCGACGTGGTCCACGATCAGGCCACCTCAGCCTTGTTGTTGTGCCTGCTGGTGAGCCGTTCGGGAACCAAGTCTTGGCCTTGCGCACCGCTGGCTTGGCGCAGGATCCGGCGTTTAGCAACCTCGAAGCTGAAATTCTGCATGTCTTCCGTCCATCCGCCGGCCCTTCCGAAAGGGCTTGACACCCTTACAAGAAACGGATGCAGCAAACAGCATTAATCCAGAGGCCGATGCGCGCGCCGAACGGCGGCAGGACGCACGTCCCGGCATGCAGGACAGGAGCCATCATGGACGCTCGACCGAATTCCCCCGAAGCCCGCGACATCAGCTACCACATGCACGGCTACACCAATGCCCGCAAGCATGAAGAGGCAGGGCCGCTGGTCATCGAGAAGGGCGACGGCATCTATGTCGAGGATCTCGCCGGCAACCGCTATATCGAGGCGATGGCCGGGCTTTGGAGTGTCGCGGTCGGCTTCTCCGAGAAGCGGCTGGTCGACGCTGCGGTGCGCCAGATGTCCAGGCTGCCTTACTATCACGACTTCGGTTCCAAATCGCATTCGCCGCTGATCGATCTCGCCGAGAAGCTGGTGCAGATGGCGCCGGTGCCGATGAGCAAGGCGTATTTCACCAATTCCGGCTCCGAGGCCAACGATACGGCCATGAAGATGATGTGGTACCGGTCGAATGCGCTCGGCCAGCCTGCGCGCAAGAAGATCATCAGCCGCATTCGCGGCTATCACGGCGTCACCATTGCCTCGGCGAGCCTGACCGGGCTGCCCAACAACCACATTTCCTTCGACCTGCCGATCGCCAATGTGCTGCACACTTCGACGCCGCATCACTGGCGCGAGGCGCTGCCAAATGAGAGCGAAGGAGAGTTTTCGAGCCGGCTTGCTGACGACTTGGAAAAGCTGATCCTGGCCGAAGGACCGGAAACCATCGCTGCCTTCTTCGGCGAGCCGATCATGGGCGCTGGCGGCGTCATCGTGCCGCCGGCCGGCTACTGGGAGAAGATCCAGGCGGTGCTGTCGAAATACGACATCCTGCTCGTCGCCGACGAGGTGATCTGCGGCTTTGGCCGAACCGGCGAAATGTTCGGCTCGCAGACCTTCGGCATCAGGCCCGACATCATGGTGCTGTCGAAGCAGATCTCTTCGTCCTACCTGCCGATCTCGGCCTTGCTGATCAACGAGAAGATTTTCGAGCCGATTGCCGACGAAAGCAATCGCATCGGCACCTTCGGCCACGGCTTCACCGGCGGCGGCCATCCCGTTGCGGCGGCGGTCGCGCTGGAGAACCTGAAGCTGATCGAGGAGCGCGATCTCGTCGGCAATGCGCGCACGGTCGGCGCGCATATGCAGAAGCGGCTGCGCAAGCTCGCTTCGCACCCGCTCGTCGGCGAGGTGCGCGGCGTCGGCCTGATCGCGGCGGTCGAACTGGTCGGCGACAAGGCGAACAAGACGCCGTGGGAGACGGCCGGCGCGCTGGGCGGGCTCGTCAACGGTTTCATGCAGCAGAACGGCGTCATCTCGCGCAACATGGGCGATGCACTGGCCTTCTGCCCGCCGCTGATCATCACCGAGCCCCAGGTCGATCAGGTGATCGACGCGTTCGAAAGATCGCTTGAAGCCGCGGTCAAGCAGGTCCCGTAATTGGCGCGCGTCGCTCGAGATCACGCCGTTATAAGAGAACCGCATTTTTTTTATAACTGGAGCCGCTAACTGGAGCCGCCTGACATGAAGACGGTCGACCGCAAGCGGCGTTATAAGAAAATTGCGAAAAACTTATAACGCCGCAGGAGAGGGTTGTGTGCGTCAAGTTCTGCAAAAAGGGACGCTGTCCGCGAAGCTGCTAATCTCCCCCCAAGTGGGGGAGATGTCCGACAGGACAGAGACAGGACAGAGGGGGGCGCGAAGGATCGCTACAGAGCGCTTTTATTCTGAGCCGCAGCATTATGGCGGAAACTAGCTGGGATGCGAAGTCGTGGTGGCTTATGTCAATCGCCAGCGTTGGAGATCGGCTGCAGTCTGGTCGGCAGCGACCACGCACGGCCTTTTCAGGCTCAGTCAAAGAACCAAATTCTCTATGCAGAGACTAGGTGCTTCATCTTATCGACGATCCGCAACGGCGTCCGGAACGACCACCAGCTTGCCGACAAAGTCCTTGGCGATGAAATCCGCCTGGGCGCGGTGGAAATCGGAGAGCTTGTAGACACCGCCGACCAGCGGCCGGATCTTCTTCTCCTCGATGTAGCGGACGATACGACGGAAATCGTGTCGCGTGCCTTGGCTGGAGCCGTGCAGCTGCAATTGCTTGAGATACATGGTGCGCAGATCGAGCTGCACGACCGGGCCGGCAATCGCGCCGGCGGTGGTGTAGCGGCCTTCGGGCCGAAGGATGCGCAACAGGTCATTGAAGATGCCGCCTCCGACGAGGTCGGCAACCACGCCGATCGGCTGGCCGCCGGTCGCGTCGTTGACGGCGGCGGGCAGATCGGCGACGCCACGGGTGATCACCGCCTCGGCGCCGATGTCGAGCACCGCCTGTTCCTTGCCCTTGCCGACGACGGCATAGGGAATGGCGCCGCGCGCCCGCGCCAACTGCACGATGCCGGAGCCGACGCCGCCCGACGCGCCGGTGACCAGCACACGCTCGCCGGCCTTCAATGCGGCGCGTTCCAGCATCTGTTCGCCGGTAAGATAAGCGCAGCAGAAGGTGGCGAGTTTGACGTCGGTCAGGTCGGTGGCGACGACATGGGCATTCTCGGCCGGCACGGTCTGGTACTCGGCATAGCCGCCGTCGCGGCCGTGGCCCATATAGTCGATGTCGGCGAGTGAATCGTCGTCGCGGTTGTAGATCGAGAAATCGACCATCACCCGCTCACCGATGCGGGCCGAAGAAACACCCTCGCCGACGGCAACGATGTTGCCGACCGTGTCGGTGCCCTGGATACGCGGGAAGGTCAGAGTATTGCCCTGACGCCGCCAGGTCGACACGGCGGCAGCATCTTCCTCCGTGCCGTAGGCGCCCTGGCGCACCCAGACATCGGTGTTGTTCATGCCGCACGCCGTGACCTTGACCAGAACCTCGCCCGGGGCGGGCGAGGGCACTTTCACATCGGTGCGATAGACAAGCTTTTCCGGCCCGCCGTGACCGGTCAGAAGCACGGCGGCCATGGTGGCGGGGAGGGCTTTGGAGGTCATTGATGTTGCTTCCAGATATTCCAGGTTCGCGCTGCCCCTCACCCTTACCCTCTCCCCGTGAACAACGGGGAGAGGGGGTCAGCCGGCGCCGAGTGCTTGACCCTTCTCTACCGAGAAGGTGCCGACAGGCGGATGAGCGGCGGCACCAAGGTCGATAATTAGATGCTGGCAAACACGCCATTCACCGCATCGGCCGTCTTCGACACGACGATGTCGGCCTCTTCGCGGGTGAGGCACAGCGGCGGCGCGAAGCCGAGGATGTCGCCTTGCGGCATGGCGCGGCCGATGACGCCAAGCTCGGCAAGCGCGGTCGCGACCTGAGGCCCGATTTTTTGCGCGGCATCGAAGAACACGCGGTCGTCCCGGTCGGCGACGAATTCGATTGCCGCCAGCATGCCGTCGCCGCGCACCTCGCCGACATTCTTGTGGCCGCCGATGGCTTTCGCCAGTTCGGCGCGGAAATAGGCGCCGGTCTCACCGGCGTTGGTCACCAGGTCCATCTCGTCGATCAGTTCCAGGTTGGCGACACCGGCGGCAACGCAGATCGGATGCGCAGAATAGGTCCAGCCATGGCCCAAGCTGCCGAGTTTGTCGGAGCCCTGCACCAGCACCTGCCAGACCTTATCCGAGACGATGACGCCCGACAGCGGCGCATAGGCCGAGGTCAGGCCCTTGGCGATGGTGATCAGGTCGGGTTTGATGCCGTAATGGTCGGAGCCGAACATGGTGCCCAGCCGGCCGAAGCCGGTGACCACTTCGTCGGCGACCAGCAGCACGTCGTATTTGTTCAGAACCGCCTGGATGTTTTCCCAGTACAGAGCGGGCGGCGGCACAATGCCGCCGGTGCCGAGGATCGGCTCGCCGATGAAGGCGGCGACCGTGTCGGGGCCCTCGGTCAGGATCATCTCTTCGAGCTTGTCGGCGCAGTGCTGGGAAAACTGTTCCTCGCTCATCGAGCGGTCGGCGCGGCGGAAATAGTAGGGCGCCTCGGTGTGCAGGATCGGCGAACGCGGCAGGTCGAAGGCGTTGTGGAACAGGTCGAGCCCGGTCAGCGATCCGGTCATGACACCGGAGCCGTGATAGCCGCGCCAGCGTGAGATGATCTTCTTCTTCTCGGGACGACCGAGCACGTTGTTGTAGTACCAGATCAGCTTGATGTTGGTTTCGTTGGCGTCGGAACCGGAGAGGCCGAAATAGACCCTCGACATGCCTTGCGGGGCGCGGTCGATGATCATCTTGGAAAGCGTGATCGACGCTTCGGTGCCGTGGCCGACATAGGCGTGGTAATAGGCAAGGTTCCTGGCCTGGGCGGCGATGGCGTCTGATATCTTCTGGCGGCCATAGCCGACATTGACGCAATAGAGCCCGGCGAAGGCATCGATGCTCTTGCGGCCGTTATTGTCCCAGATGGTGACGCCCTCGCCGCCGGCGATGATGCGGGTCGGCGATTCACCCCGCGCATGCGTGCCCATGTGGGTCGAGGGATGGAAGAAGTGGTCGCGGTCCCAGGCGGCGAGTTCGTTGGACTGGTCGAGCATTTTTTTACTCCTAAGGAAATGTCTCCGGCGCGGCTTACGCTACGTCCAGGCAGAGATATTTAAGATCGGTAAAGGCGTCGAGCCCGTGGCGCGAGCCCTCGCGGCCGATGCCGGACTGTTTGACGCCGCCGAACGGAATCGGCGCGCCGGTGATCTTGACGCGGTTGATGGCGACCATACCGTAGTCGAGTGCACGGCCCATGCGCAATTGGCGGCCGCCGTTCTCGGTGACGACATAGGCGACGAGCCCGTATTCGGTGGCGTTGGCGCGGGCAATGACCTCGTCCTCGCTGTCGAAAGGCGTCACCGCGGCGACCGGACCAAAAGTTTCCTCGCGCATGATCAGCGCATCGTCGGTGACATCGGCGAGCAGGGTCGGCCGGTAGAACAGCGGTCCGGCCGGATGTCTGCCGCCGCCGGTTAGGCAGCGCGCGCCATGGGCGAGCGCATCGGCGACCTGCTCCTCGACCTTCTTGACGCCGCGCTCGTGCATCAACGGCCCGATGTCGATGTCATCGGCCAGGCCATTGCCGGTCCGCAGTGCCTCGATGCGCCTGGCGAAGGCGGCGCAGAAACGATCATAAATCGGGCGCTGGACATAGATGCGGTTGGCGGCAAGGCAATCCTGGCCGGAAGTGGCGAATTTGGCGTCGACGGCGATGCTCACCGCCTTGTCGAGATCGGCGTCGGCAAAGACGATCAGCGGCGCGTGGCCGCCAAGCTCCATGACCAGCCGCTTCATCGTCGGCGCACTTTGCGCGGCGATAAGCCTGCCGATCTCGGTCGAGCCGGTGAAGCTCATGGCGCGGACGCGCGGATCTTCGCACATCCGCCCAACGATGGTCGAGGCCTTGCCGGTGAGAACGTTGAAGACGCCAGCCGGCAGGCCGGCGCGTTCGCCGAGCTCGGCCAGCGCCAGTGCCGACAGCGGCGTTTCCGACGAAGGATGCGCGACGATGGTGCAGCCGGCGGCAAGGGCGGCCGCCGCCTTGCGGGTCAGCATGGCTGCGGGAAAATTCCACGGCGTGACGACGCCGACGACGCCGAGCGGTTCGCGCCGCACCATCATCTCGGCGTTTGGCAAATGGCTGGTGACGCTTTCGGCATTGAGGCGCTTTGCCTCCTCGGCGTACCATTCGACGAAGGAGGCGGCGTAGTCGATCTCGCCAAGCGCTTCCCTAAGAGGCTTGCCCTGTTCGAGCGTCATCAACAGCGCCAGATCGTCCTTGGCGGCGATGATCAGACCGAACCATTTTCGCAGGATTCTTGCGCGTTCCTGTGGGAGAGCCGCGCGCCAGGCGGGAAAGGCGCGCGACGCCGCGTCGATCGCCTTGCTCGTCTGCCTGGCATCGAGCGCGGCAACCCAGGCAACGGTGGCGCCCGTTGCAGGGTCGGCCACCCCAAAACTCTCGGCGGCTTCACTCGCCGTCCAGTGGCCGTCGACATAGGCGAGTTGGCGCAGCAGCCGGCGGTCGGCGAGCCGGTCAAGCGCTTCGTGGCGTTGTGGGCGGGCAAAATGCGCGGACATGTTCGAGGTCTCCCGGTTTCGGAGCGATGCGGAGAGACTATGCGCACGGCGCAGACAGAGAGGCTGTTTCGGAGCGCACGCGTAGAGAGATTGTCTCTATTGGGCTGCTCGGGCAGACAATCTGTTCAGCTTATAGGCTGGGCTATCTCATCGAGGAAGTGCCCCCTCACCCGGATTGCCAACCGAATTGCAAAGGGTAATTCGGGGCAATCCGACCTCTCCCCCGAGGGGAGAGGAGATCGCAGCGCCGGCACCTTTCTCTTCTCCCCGCCGGGGAGAAGGTGGCCGCGAAGCGGCCGGATGAGGGGGCTCTTTGCGATTTGCTCAGGCCTCACGACAGCGCCGGCAGCAGGTCGGCCACCGGCAAGGCGACCTCCTCCTTCACCGTCTTGGTGACGATGTAGGTGAAATAACGGTCGATGCCAATCTCGCGTTCGAGCAGGGCGTCGACCAGCCGCTGATAGGCGTCGATGTCGCGCGCCATCACTTTCAGCAGATAGTCGACGCCGCCGCCCACCGACCAGCAGGCGACGATTTCGGGGACGTCGCGGATGACGCGCTCAAAACGGTCGAAATCGGCCTGGCGGTGGCTGGCCAGCGTCACCTCCATCAGGACGGTGGCGACCGGCGCGACGGCGCGCATTGCAACCCTGGCGTGATAGCCGGAGACGATGCCGGCCTTTTCCAGCTTGCGCAACCGCATCCAGCACGGCGTCGGCGACAGGCCGACCTTGTCGGCGAGCGCCAGCTTGGTGATGCGCCCGTCGCGCTGAACCGCGTCGAGGATTTTCAGATCGATCTGATCCAGTTTCAATGCGGCCATGAGCGTCCACTTTTTTCCGCGACACCATGACGGCGCATTATTTCGATTGTCAATTGCACTGATTTCGATCTCTAATATGTCATGACATTGTGGCGTCCAGATCCCGCGCTTATCCGGCGGCCGGCCTATCAATCGCTCGCCGACCAGTTCGCGCGCGCCATTCATGACGGACGGCTGGCCAACGGCGCGCGGCTGCCGACGCATCGCCGGCTGGCCGACGATTTGAAGCTTTCGGTGCAGACAGTCAGCCGCGCCTATGAGGAACTGATCCGCCGGGGCCTGGTCTCCGGCGAGATCGGCCGCGGCAGCTTCGTGCAGACGCAGCGCCGCGAGCCGGAACCGCCCTATCTGCCGGAGCGCCTTGGCGAGGTCATCGACCTGTCGATCCTGAAGCCGGTCTGCGAGCCGATGCATCTGGAGCGGCTGAAGCAGGCGCTAGGCTGGCTCGCCGAGAACCTGCCGTCGACCTCGGCGCTGTCGTTCCGGCCGAACATGGTGTTTCCGCGCCACCGTGCAGTGGCGGTCGAATGGCTGCGGCTGTGCGGTCTCGACGTGTCGGCGCAGAATGTCAGCCTGACCAACGGCGCCACGGCCGGCATGACGGTGGCGCTGATGAGCGTGGCGCCGCCGGGTTCGACCGTGGCCACCGAGGCGATCGGCCATCACACGCTGATCCCGCTGGCGCGCTATCTCGGCTTCAACCTCGAGGGTCTGCCGATCGACGACAACGGCCTGATCCCGGAGGCGCTCGACGAGGCGTGCCGGCTTTCCGACATCCGCGCCGTGTTCGTGCAGCCCTCGGTGATCAATCCGACTGCAACATTAATGAATGCCGCGCGGCGCGAGCAGATCGCTACGGTGGCGCGCAGGCACGACATCGCCATCATCGAGAACGACGTGCTCGGGCCGCTCGTCGAGGGCCGTCCGCCGCCGGTCGCCGCCTTCGCGCCCGAGCGCACGCTCTACGTCACCTCCTTCACCAAGATCGTGCTGCCAGGCCTGCGCATCGGTTATCTCGCGGCGCCCGACCGCTATGTCGCTGCCGTCGCCAACCGGCATCTCGTCTCCAACTGGATGGCAACGCCGATGGTGGCGGAGATTGCGACAAAATGGGTGACCGACGGCACGGCGATGGGACTCGTCCGCTGGCAACGGTCGGCGCTGCGGCGGCGGCAGGAGATCGCCGCCCAGGTGCTTGCCGGGGTCGACTACCGCGTCCATCGCGACGGGCTGCATCTGTGGCTGGAACTGCCAGACGACCGCGTCGAGGAGGGCTTCGTCTCACAGGCCCGCCTGCAGGGCGTGGCGATCGCACCAGGCACATCGTTCCGCATCTCGGCGGCGCCCTGGCAACCGGCAGTGCGCATCTCGCTGGGATCGACAACCGAGGGGGAACTGCGCGCCGGCCTCAGCGTTGTCACCAAGCTTCTGCTCGGCGACCCGGAGCATCTGCTGCTGGCGATCTAGGCAGACATTGCCGCGAAATTCTGCGGAGTCAGAAAACATTGTCATGAGTTTATTTTCCTGATTGACATGATTTGGCGCCTTCCGCATCGTTAAGGCACAGCTTCTCCAGCACGGGGGAATTCTTTGTCCGCGCCCATCATCAAGATCGACGCCATTTCGAAAAGCTTCGGCACCTTCAAGGTGCTGGACGGACTGTCGATGCAGGTCATGCCGCGCGAGAAGCTGGCGCTGATCGGCCCATCCGGCTCCGGCAAGACGACGATCCTGCGCATCCTGATGACACTGGAGAGGATCGACAGCGGCCACATCCAGATCGACGGCGAGCAGCTTTACCACATGGAGCGCAACGGCCAGTTGCTGCCCGCCGACGAACGGCATCTGGCAAGAATGCGCCAGAAGATCGGCATGGTCTTCCAGCTGTTCAACCTGTTTCCGCACAAGAGCGTCATCGACAACGTCACGCTGGCGCCGATCCTGACCAAGGGCATGCCGCGCGCCGCCGCCGAAAAGCGGGCGATGGAACTGCTCGATATGGTCGGCATGGCCGACAAGGCGAAAGCGATGCCGGCGCAGCTTTCCGGCGGCCAGAAGCAGCGCGTTGCCATCGCTCGCGCCTTGGCGCTGCAGCCCAGGATCATGCTGTTCGACGAGGTGACATCGGCGCTCGATCCGGAACTGGTCGAGGAGGTGCTGAACGTGTTGTGGCGGCTCTGCTCGGAGACCGACATGACCATGCTGCTGGTCACCCACGAAATGGGTTTTGCCCATGATTTCGCCGACCGGGTTCTGTTCTTCGACCGCGGCAAGATCGTCGAGGAAGGCAAGCCGGACGAGATTTTCCGCAACCCCAAGCAGGAGCGTACGCAAGCTTTCCTGAAGAAGATCATCGCGGCCGGACATCGCGTCTGACTGCCATGCCCCGGGCGGCAGCGCCGTCCTCCCAGGGCGGCGAAGCCGTCCCGTGGAACGACCAAACCAAAAGAGAACAAGGAGTTGGGAACAATGAAGAAACTTGGCATTCTGGCCGGCGTCGCCGGTGTTGCACTGACCGCAATCCTGGCCGCTTCGACCGCGGGATCGGCCGACGACAACAAGCTCGAAGAGCTCAAGGCACAGGGCTTTGCCCGTGTCGCCATCGCCAACGAGCCGCCCTACACGGCGGTTGCTGCCGACGGCAAGGTCTCGGGTGCGGCGCCCGATGTGGCCCGTGAAATCTTCAAGCGTCTTGGTGTCAACGACATCGTCGCCTCGATTTCGGAATATGGCGCGATGATCCCTGGCCTGCAGGCCGGCCGTTTCGACGTCGTCACCGCCGGCCTGTTCATGAAACCGGAGCGCTGCGCGGCGGTCGCTTATTCGGAGCCGGTGCTGTGCGACGCCGAGGCAATGCTGGTCAAGAAGGGCAACCCGAAGGGCTTCAAGAGCTATGAGGATGTCGCCAAGGATGCCACCGCAACGATCGGGGCGCCGGGCGGCGGCACCGAGGAGAAGCTGGCGCTCACTGCCGGCGTGCCGCGGGACCGCGTCATCGTCGTGCCGGATGGCCAGAGCGGCCTGAAGATGCTGCAGGACGGCCGCATCGACGCCTATTCGCTGCCGGTGCTGTCGATCAACGATCTGGTCAAGAAGGCCAACGATCCGAATCTCGAAGTCGTCGCCCCGGTGGTCGGCGCGCCGGTCTATTGCGACGGCGCGGCGTTCAAGAAGGGCGATGAGGCGCTGCGCGACGCCTATGACGTCGAATTGGCCAAGCTGAAGGAGTCCGGCGAATTCGCCAAGATCATTGAGCCCTACGGTTTTTCGGCCGCGGCGGCGATGTCGACGAGCCGCGACAAGCTCTGCTCGGCAAAATAGGCGCCTTTTTCCTTCTCCCCGTTCACGGGGAGAAGGTGTCACGAAGTGACGGATGAGGGGCAGCGCCAGTTCTGCCAAATTGGCTCTGCCCCTCATCTGCCTGCCGGCATCTTCTCCCCGTGAACGGGGAGAAGAGGCCAAGACTATAACCGTAAAACGCTGGAAATTCGAACTTCATGACCCAATGGTCCGGCTATTTCGGCCTGATATTGCAGGGAGCGCTTGTTACCATCGAGCTGACGCTGATGGGGTCGGTGCTTGCCCTGATCATGGCCTTTCTCGCCGGGCTGGGGCGGCTGTCGCGTTTTTTCGCAATTCGGGCGCTGGCCACCGCCTATATCGAATTCTTCCGCGGCACCTCGATCTTCGTGCAGCTGTTCTGGGCCTATTTCGTGCTGCCGTTCATCGGCATTTCGCTGACGCCGCTGCAGGCCGGCGTGCTGGCGCTTGGCCTCAATGTCGGCGCCTACGGCGCGGAGGTGGTGCGCGGCGCCATCCAGTCGATCGGCCGCGAACAGTACGAGGCCTGCACCGCGGTCAATCTCGGCCGCTGGCAAGCCATGCGCCATGTCATCCTGCCGCAGGCGCTGCTGGTGATGCTGCCGACCTTCGGCAACAACGCCATCGAATTGCTCAAGGCCACCGCCGTGGTTTCGCTGATCTCGCTCACCGACCTGACCTTCCAGGCCCAGGTCGTGCGCTCGCAGACCGGCAACACGCTCGTGCCGTTCACCACCATTCTCGTCATCTATTTCGCCCTTGCGCTGATCATTTCCTGGGGTGTGCGTTCGCTGGAACGCCGCATGGCGCGCGGCCTCGACGGGGTGCGCGTCTGATGGATCGGGCCTCGTAATGGAGTGGGATTGGAATTTCGTCTGGGAGATCATGCCGACCCTGATCGAGGGCGTCAAGATCACCATCCTGGCGACGCTGCTCGGCTCGGTCCTGGCCGCGATCGTGGGGTTGGCCATCGCGCTGGCGCGGCGCTCGCCGAACAAGGGCTTGTCGCGCAGCGTCGGCTTCCTCGCCGAGTTCATCCGCGGCACGCCGCTTTTGGTGCAGCTGTATTTCATCTTCTACGTGCTGCCGGACATCGGTATCCTGCTGCCGCCGCTGGTGGCGGGCGTCATCGGCCTCGGGCTGCATTACGGCACCTACACGGCCGAGGTCTATCGCGCCGGCATCGACAATGTGCCGCGCGGTCAGTGGGAAGCCGCCAAAGCCTGCAATCTCAACGCCAGGCAGACCTGGACCCACATCATCATGCCGCAGGCTATCCCGCCGATGATCCCGGCGCTTGCCAACTATTTTATCGCCATGTTCAAGGAGACGCCGCTGCTTTCGGCGATCACCGTGCTGGAACTGATGAACCAGGCCAAGAGCGTCGCCAACACCTATTACCGCTATGTCGAGCCGATGACCTTGGTCGGCGCCTTCTTCCTCGTCATCAGCCTGTTCTCGGTCGTGCTGCTGCGCTGGCTGGAACGCCGCTACGGGCGCATTGAAAAATGACAGTTCCTTCGACCAAACCGTTGGCAAGGAGCGCATGGTGACCGCTCCAGTCGACATCCGCTTGCACTCGACACGGCCGGCGCTCGACGCGCGTCCGCTGGAAAAGCGCGTCGGCCTGATCATCCTTGCCACCGACCATACGACCGAACCGGATTTTCGCCGCATGGTGGCAGGCGACCGGATCGGCGTCTATGTCGCGCGCATCCCCTATGCCAATCCGACGACGCCGGACAATTTGCGCAAGATGCAGCCGTCGCTGACGGCGGGCGCCGCGCTCATCCTGCCCGATGAGCCGCTCGACGCGGTCTGTTATTCCTGCACCTCAGCCTCGGTCGTCATCGGCGATGCCGAGATCGAGGCGGCGGTGCAGGCGGCCAAGCCCGGCGTACCCGTGGTTACGCCGCCGATGGCAGGGGTGCGCGGCTTAAAAGCGCTGGGCGCCAGGACGATCAGTATTCTCACTCCTTATACTGTCGAGACCAGCCGGCCGATGGCCGCCTATTTCGCGGCGCACGGTTTCGAGATCGCCAGTTTTACCTGTCTCGGCTTCGACGACGACCGCGAGATGGCGCGGATTGCACCGGCTACGCTGGTCGATCTGGCGCGCGAGGCGACCGACGCGCAAGCGGACGCACTGTTCGTCTCCTGCACGGCGCTGCGGGCAGCACTTGCCGTCGTCGGCATGGAGGAGGCGATCGGCCGCCCGGTGGTGACCAGCAATCAGGCAACCGCCTGGAACTGCCTGCGGCTTTGCGGCGACGAGGAGCGGCGCGCCGAATTCGGCCGTCTGATGACGCTGCCTTTGGGACAATGAGGCCATGACACCTGCGCCCATCACCCTTGCCGATATCCGCGCCGCCCGCGATCGCATCGCCGGCAAGGTCGAGCGCACGCCGACCGTGCTTTCCCCGAATCTTTCCGGGCACTTGGGCGCGCCTGTTTATCTCAAGCTCGAACATCGGCAGACCACCGGCAGCTTCAAGCTGCGTGGCGCCTCGAACGCCATCGCGTCGCTGGACGCCGAGGAGAAGGCGCGCGGCGTGGTCGCCGCCTCGACCGGCAATCACGGCCGGGCGCTGGCTCATGCGGCAAAGCTTGAAGGCATGCGCGCGACGATCTGCATGTCGCGACTGGTGCCGCAGAACAAGCTCGACGAAATCCGCCGGCTCGGCGCCGAGATCCGCATCGTCGGCAACAGCCAGGACGATGCGCAGCAGGAGGTCGACCGGCTGGTCGCGGAAGACGGTCTGATCATGCTGCCGCCCTTCGACCATCCCGATATCATCGCCGGGCAAGGCACGCTTGGGCTGGAAATCATCGAGCAGGTTGCGGACGCTGCCCTGGTGCTGGTGCCGCTGTCCGGCGGCGGGCTGGCGGCGGGTGTCGCCGCTGCCGTGAAGGGCGTCAGCCCCGGCACGAAGGTCATCGGCGTTTCGATGGCGCGGGGCGCGGCGATGAAGGCAAGCCTCGATGCCGGACATCCGGTTTTGGTCGAGGAACTGCCGACGCTGGCGGACTCGCTCGGCGGCGGCGTCGGCCTCGACAACCGGCTGACCTTCTCGATGTGCTGCGACCTGCTCGACGATGTTATCCTGCTCAGCGAGGACGAGATCGCCGCCGGCATCCGCCACGCCTATGAACAGGAGCGCGAGATCGTCGAAGGCGCCGGCGCGGTTTGCATCGCCGCCGTGCTTGCCGGCAAGGTCAGGGCGAGCGGCCCCACTGTGCTCATTCTGTCGGGCCGCAATATCGACATGACGCTGCACCGGAAAGTCATTTGTGGCGAAGCATTTAAGGAGAGCGCCGCATGAGCCGGATGACGATACTGACCGAAGCCGAATTGCGCGCGATCGTGAAGCTCGATCTCGATGCCGTCGCCTGCGTCGAAAATGCGTTCCGCGCGCTTGCCACCTTGCCGGTGGCGATGCCGCCGATCCTGCGGCTCGACATTCCCGAGCATCGCGGCGAGGTCGACGTCAAAACCGCCTATGTGCCTGGCATCGACGGTTTTGCCATCAAGATCAGTCCCGGCTTCTTCGACAATCCGAAGCTCGGCCTGCCCAGCGTCAACGGCATGATGGTGCTGCTGTCGTCAAAAACCGGGCTGGTCGAGGCGCTGCTGCTCGACAACGGTTATTTGACCGATGTCCGCACGGCGGCGGCCGGAGCGGTCGCAGCGAAACATCTTTCGCGAGCCGACGCTTCGATCGCCGCGATCTTCGGCGCCGGCGTCCAGGCTGGACTGCAGCTCGAGGCGCTTATGCTGGTGCGGCCGATCGCTGAAGCGCGGATCTGGGCGAGGGATGCCGCCAAGGCCGAAGCCGCAGCGGATGCATTGCGCGAAAAACTGGGCATCGTCGTGCACGCTGAACCCGACGCGGCAAAGGCGGCGGCCGGCGCCGACATCATCGTCACCACGACGCCGTCGACCGAACCGCTGATCAAGGCCGGCTTCGTCTCCGCCGGTCAGCACATCACCGCGATGGGCTCGGACGCCGAGCACAAGAACGAGATCGCGCCGGCGATCCTGCGCATGGCCGATCTCTACGTCGCCGACAGCGCCAAGCAGACGCGGCTGCTTGGCGAACTGCATCATGCCATCGCGACGGGGGTGATGGCAGCCGATGCCGAGATCACAGAACTCGGCCAGATCATCGCCGGCGAAAGACACGGCCGCCGCTCGGCCAGCGACATCACCCTCGCCGACCTCACCGGCACCGGCGTGCAGGACACCGCGATCGCCACGCTCGCCCGCGATCGTGCCCAGGCGGCCAACACCGGGACAATTTTCGAAAGCTGATATCGGCCGCAAGGCCCAACAAACGAGGACCAAGAACAATGCAGCCCAATTTGAAATTCTCGCGCGGCGAATATGCGGATCGCCTCGCCAAGACTCGCAAGGCCATGGCAGCCAAGGGCGTCGATCTGCTTGTTGTCAGCGATCCGTCCAATATGGCCTGGCTGACCGGCTATGATGGCTGGTCGTTCTATGTGCACCAGGCCGTCATCGTGCCGCCGTCGGGCGAACCGGTGTGGTACGGGCGCGGCCAGGACGCCAACGGCGCCAAGCGCACCGCCTATCTCGCGCACGACAACATCGTCGGCTATGCCGACCATTATGTGCAGTCGACCGAACGCCACCCGATGGATTTTCTGTCGCAGGTGCTGGCCGATCGCGGCTGGGGCAAGCTCAGCATCGGCGTCGAGATGGACAATTACTGGTTCTCGGCCGCTGCCTTCGCGTCGCTGCAGAAACATCTGCCCAATGCCCGCTTCGTCGACGCCACGGCACTCGTCAACTGGCAGCGCGCGGTGAAGAGCCCGACCGAGATCGATTACATGCGCAAGGCAGCCCGCATCGTCGAAGCGATGCACCAGCGCATCGTCGACAAGATCGAAGTCGGCATGCGCAAATGCGACCTGGTCGCCGAGATCTATGATGCCGGCACGCGCGGCGTCGACGGGCCAGAGGGAAAGATTGGCGGCGACTACCCGGCGATCGTGCCGCTGCTGCCGTCGGGCGCCGATGCGTCGGCGCCGCATCTGACCTGGGACGACCGGCCGATGAAGTCGGGCGAGGGCACCTTCTTCGAGATCGCCGGCTGCTACAACCGCTACCATTGTCCGCTTTCGCGGACTGTGTTCCTCGGCAAGCCGACGCAGGAATTCCTCGATGCCGAAAAGGCGACGCTGGAAGGCATGGAGGCCGGGCTTGCGGCGGCAAAGCCCGGCAATACATGCGAGGACATCGCCAACGCCTTCTTCGCGGTGCTGAAGAGATACGGCATCGTCAAGGACAACCGCACCGGCTATCCGATCGGGCTTTCCTATCCGCCGGACTGGGGCGAGCGCACGATGAGCCTGCGCCCCGGCGACCGCACCGAACTGAAGCCCGGCATGACCTTCCATTTCATGACCGGCCTGTGGCTGGAGACGATGGGGCTGGAGATCACCGAATCCATCCTGATCACCGAGACCGGCGTCGAGTGCCTGGCCAATGTGCCGCGCAAGCTGGTGGTGAAGAATTGAGCCCGATGTCCAGCCTTCGCCCATCGCCGATCACGCCGACTGTCGATCTCGACCGCGACGGCGTGCAGCACGGCTTCCTGCGCCTGCCGTACAGCCGTGACGATTCCGCCTGGGGATCGGTGATGATCCCGATCTGCGTGATCCGCAACGGCAGCGGGCCAAGCGCATTGCTCACCGGCGGCAATCATGGCGACGAATATGAGGGGCCGCTGGCGCTCTACGATCTCGCCCGCACGCTCGATCCCAAGCAAGTCAGCGGCACGGTGATCATCGTGCCGGCAATGAACTATCCGGCGTTCCGCGCCGGCACCCGCACCTCGCCGATCGACAAGGGCAATCTGAACCGCAGCTTTCCCGGCCGGCCCGACGGCACGGTGACCGAGAAGATCGCGGACTATTTTCAACGAGAGTTGCTCCCCCGCGCAGACATCGCGCTCGACTTCCACTCCGGCGGCAAGACGCTCGACTTCGTGCCGTTCTGCGCCGCCCATATCCGGCCCGACAAGGAGTTGGAGGCGAAAGGGTTCGCGGCCGTCGAAGCGTTCTCGGCACCGTGGTCGATGAAGATGCTGGAGATCGATGCGGTCGGCATGTTCGACACTGCCGCCGAAGAGATGGGCAAGCTGTTCATCACCACAGAGCTTGGCGGCGGTGGGACTGCCCGCGCGGAAACGGTGCGGATCGCCCGTCGCGGCGTGCTCAATGTGCTGCGCCATGCCGGCATCGTCGCCGGTGCGGTCGAGATGCAGCCGACCCGCTGGCTGGACATGCCGTCGGGCGATTGCTTCTCGTTTGCCGAGGACGACGGGATGATCGAAACGATGATCGATCTCGGCGAGCCTGTCGAACAGGGCCAGGTCCTGGCGCGCATCCACTCCATTGGCCGCACCGGTGCCGCACCTCAGGAGATCAGGGCAAGGATGTCGGGTCTACTGGCTGCCCGCCATTTCCCCGGACTGGTCAAGGCGGGCGACTGCACCGCCGTGGTTGCCGTGCTGGTCGATTGAAGGCGAGGCAATCGACACTGCTTGCGACCATGCTACTCGATCAGCAGCAGGCCGCGTTTCTTGTCGCCATCGCTATCGATTGTGTCCATGGCTGAGAACAGGCGCACTCGCTCGACCAGCCAGGGCTTGTAGTCCTCGTTTACATCGAGGACGAAAACCATGTCCTCGGCCTCCAGATATCCTCCGACCGGGGAAAAATGGCCAGCGCCGGCGCCGAAAATCTTCTCACGGGTAAAGTTGACGATGTAACGGCGGCCGGGATCGTTGGTGCGCTTCATGTGCTCGCGAAATGCATCGGCGCTCAGATCCCGAAGCACGGAGACTTTCCGCTTGGTGTTCGTTCGAGCGACCTCGGCAAGCTCGTCCAGCGTGAGCCCGATGATGCAAAAGCCGGTCCAGCACTTTCCGGTTCCAGCGAGGACTTCGGCTTCGGTTGTCTCCTCCTCGCCGATGGAGCGGAATGTGTTGGCGACACTTGCCGGGCCACACCTTGATCCGTTTGATTGCCATGTAACGTCGGCATTGAACGTGGCAGCCACGGGCAGCTTCCAGGCGCTGTCGATCAATTCAGCGGTGCGGGTAACCGACGACTGGATCGCGTCTTGTGAAACCCTGGACTGGCCGGCAATCAAAAGTGCGGCGCCGCCCAGCACGCCGACGACGGCGATCACAATCACAGCGAAAGCGAGACTGCGCTTCATTGCTGAATCTCGGAGCAGGCAGCAACAGGAGAATGAAGAAAAGGCACAGCAACGTCAATCGGCGCCGCACCCGGCCAGTCGCGATCTGGTCCGGCAGCAACTGAAGCCGGCCGCTTGCCAAGCGGGCTGCCACCGGTCATCGCCGTGAGCGCTGCGTCTGGGAGAGTATGGATCAGGCAAGGAACTTCGCCGGTGAAAGAGCGGGGTCGTTTCGCTAGCGCCAATAGCTGCTGCGCCTGCAAACCTCAGGCTTCCAGAGACGACCCAAATTACGACTTGCTCGGCGTAGGCGTCGCTAAAGGCGCACCTAACGAAGGCCAAGGAAGCTGAGTATCGCAATTACGATTACGACGGCCCCGACCAGCCAGATGATATTGTTCATGACAGCTCTCCTTTATCTTTGCCGCGAGCCTGTGGCGGCTCGCGATAATTATGGCGAACGCCCTCACGGCGTTCTCGTTCCAAACTGAGCCTAAGCCGCCAATTACTCTTTGGACCGGAGGCCCGCGCCTCTGGAGGAGCGCGGGCCGACCGGGATCCCGGTCCAGCAGCCAACATCCGGGAGATATTCGCTGTCACCCTACAATCGTTAGTATGCGCTAATGTTCCATCGCTCAGAAAAATACCGCGCCTACCGAGGGCCGGAAGCGATGGCGCCTCGGCCCGAAGCGCGGGCACTTCTGTGGACTCCTCGGTAATGGTGCCTATGTTCCTAATGCTGGCGAACCGCAGCATCGCCTGGCAACAGCAAAGGTGGGATGAAATCAGTTCTCAGAAACGTTCATCAGCAACACTCAATGTCTGCTGCCCGACACCTGGTGCCGATGACCAAACAACCTCCGGCGGTGGTCCAAAAAATGCCGAGCGCGACGCCGAGGAGAGCGAATATGCCCGCCAAAGCGTATATTAACCGGATCGCGACAGTGGTGCCGGAGCACGAGGTTCATCAATTCTATCTGCGTTTCGCCGCCTCCATGCTTGCGGCCGATCGCCGAAGAATTTTCGAACGCATGGTTGACGTTTCCGGCATCGAGCACCGCTATTCCTGCTTTGCACCTGCCGGCGACCCCGAAGGACCATCAGCAGATCTGGCCGGGAGGTTCATCCGGGGCGCTTTCCCTGGAACGGCCGAGAGAATGGCAATGTTCTGTCATGCCGCACCTGTTCTCGCGCAAAAAGCCGTCGACGGATTGGAGCTTGGTGGCGGCGCTTCCCGCATCACCCATCTCATCGTCACCACCTGCACCGGTTTTTCAGCGCCGGGCATCGACCTGGAGCTGGTTGCGCGATGCGGCCTGCCGGACACGGTCGAACGCACGATGATCGGTTTCATGGGCTGCTACGCGGCGATCAACGGCCTCAAGCTTGCCCGCCACATCGTCCGCTCCGACCCGCAGGCCAGGGTCCTGCTGGTCAATATCGAACTCTGCACGATGCATCTGCGGGAAACCAGCGAACTGGAAAAGCTGCTGTCGTTCTGCCTCTGGGGCGATGGCTGTGCGGCTGCGCTCGTCACCGCCGAGCCGCACGGCATCGAGCTCGAAAGCTTCTACGGCATCGTGGCGGACGCGCGGCGGGATCTGATGAGCTGGAGCATTAGTAACCACGGCTTCGAAATGGTTCTTTCCGGCCAGGTCCCGGCAGCAATCCATGACGCGTTGCGGAGCAATCACGACGCCATCCTCGGCGGTCGGCCGACCGAGGCGATCGATCTCTGGGCCGTGCACCCGGGGGGACGTTCGGTGCTCGACGCCGTCGAACGGGCCCTGGAACTCGCGCCCACCGCGCTGGAGCCTTCGCGCGAGGTGTTGCGCCGATATGGAAACATGTCGTCGGCGACCGTCATGTTCGTGATGAAAGAGATGTTGAAGGCGCCACCAGGCATGCTCGGCTGCGGGATGTCGTTCGGACCCGGGCTGGCGGCCGAAACCATGCTTTTCCGAACGGCGTCATGAGCAGCCTGGAGCACCGCCAGCTTGCGCCGGAAATCCTCGACGGGCTTGCGGCCGACGATCCGCGAGCGCTTGCGGCGCGTCGTGACCTCCGCCGCATCAACGCGCTGATGTTTCAGGCCAGGATCATGGCGTCGCTGCTCAGGAAATTTGTGCCAGGGCCGCCGCGCCGGATTCTGGAGATCGGCGCCGGCGATGGCTCCTTCATGCTGGCGTTGGCGCGGCGCATGGCCGGGCATTGGCCTGGGGTCGAACTGGTAATGCTCGACCGCGTCGACCTCATCACCGCGCAATTGCGTGGCGATTTCGCCGGGCTGGGATGGACGGTCGAAGGCCTCACCGCCGATGTCTTCGACTGGGCGAGAAAGAATGAGGGCACGCGGTTCGACGCGATCACCGTCAATCTGTTTCTGCATCATTTCGACGATGCCGGGCTCGTGCGTCTGTTTTCGCTGATGGCGCCCAAGGCCCCGCTGCTGTTGGCGACAGAGCCGTTGCGGACCAAACTGGCATTGGCCGCGACCCGTCTTCTCCCGGCGATCGGCGCCAATGACGTCACACGAAACGACGCGGCTCAAAGCGTGCGTGCCGGCTTTCGCGGCAACGAGCTTTCCGGTCTCTGGCTCGCGGCAAACGGCAAACCGGTCGAGGAACGGCGCGCCGGCCTTTTTTCCCACATTTTCGTCGGCACCAGCGCCGGTCATGACCTATGACTCGATTGTCGACCCATGACGCGATCGTCATAGGCGCCGGCCCGGCGGGCACGTCCGTCGCGCTGACGCTGGCCCGGCGCGGATGGGCCGTGGCTATTGTGGAAAAGAGCGTGTTCCCGCGCCGCAAGGTCTGCGGCGAATATATATCGGCAAGCAATCTTGCGCTTCTGGACCAGCTGGAGATCGGCGAAGCGTGGCGTGCCAATGCCGGCCCCGAAATCCGCCGCGTCGGCTTGTTTTCCGGCGAGACCTGCGCCGAGGCGGCAATGCCTCCTGCAAAAGACGGGGCTCCTGCAAAAGACTGGCCTCCTGCAAAAGATGGGCCTCCTGCAAAAGATGGGCCTCCTGCAAAAGATAGGCCCCGCGAGAAAAAAGGTGGTTTCGGCCGGGCGCTTGGCCGGGATATTTTCGACTGTCTGCTTTTGCAGGCGGCGCGAGCGGCGGGCGTCGAAATCTTTCAGCCTTGCCGCGCCGTCGCCATCGACCCAGATGGCGAGGCGCAATTGGTGGGAATTCAAGCCGGAAGCGAAACGACGATGTTGCGCGCGCCGGTGATTGTCGCCGCACACGGCTCCTGGGAGCCAGGACCGCTGCCCAGCCAGCTCGGAAAGACCAACCGCCCTTCGGACCTGTTCGGCTTCAAGGCGCATTTCACCGGGTCGTCCCTGGCGCCTGATTTGATGCCGTTGCTGGTGTTTCCTGGCGGTTATGGCGGCATGGTTTCGGCGGATCATGGCCGGCTGTCGATCTCGTGCTGCATTCGGCGCGATATGCTCGCACGGTTGCGCAGACACCCCAGACACCAGAGCCATTTGTCGGCCGCCGAGGCGGTCTCCCGTCATCTGATGGATTCATGCCGGGGAGTGAGGGATGTGCTAGAGTCTGCTGACGCCGACGGGCCTTGGCTTGCCGCAGGTCCGATCCGGCCGGGAATTCGCTCCTGCTACGAACGCGACATCTTTCGCGTCGGCAATGCGGCCGGAGAGTCTCACCCTGTCATCGCCGAGGGCATCTCGATGGCGCTTCAGTCCGGGTGGCTGCTGGCCTGCGAACTCTCATGCGCGCCAAGCGGCAGTGCAGGGCGCGAGACGGCCGGCAGACGCTACGAGGCGGCCTGGAAAAGCCTGTTTTCGACACGGCTCTACGCCGCCGCCGCAGTTGCCGCGATTGCCGTTAGTCCAGGCAACGCAACCTGGATGGCGGCGATTGTACGGAATTTCCCGCAGGCGCTAACCTTAGGCGCGCAACTGAGCGGGAAGACAAAGCCGGTTCCCGGCTTTGTCTGACAGGTGGTGCGGCGCGTTCGTCCGCTCCCAAGCGTAGTCGCGACCTCAACAGCGCTAGCTCACTTGGGGCAATTCTCCATGTCCGCAGTTGCAGTGCCACTGGCGGAGTTTGTATTCGCATCGGCGCCTGCGGTTTCCTTGCACCGATCACCCATGCCGTCGCCGCCGTCGGTTGTTGAACCGGTTACGTTCGGATCGGCAGGAGTTGCATTATCGGTGCCGGGAGCCATGGTGCCAGTGCCTGTCCCGGTGGCCGCTCCCGGATCGGTGGTGCCGGATCCAGTGCCGTCTGATTGCGCCATCGCGGAAGTGGCAAGGGCGATGCTGAGTACGGTTGCAGAAAAAATTTTTTTCATCATGGTCGGTCTCCATTAGAGCTGCATCGCTGGTTGCGATGATTATCCAACGAGCGTTTTTTGGAGTTGTTCCGTCAGACAGAAATCGTGATCGACGGTCGGGCCGAAGGTAAATCCACGCAGCAATGCTGGCGAAACAGCGCCATCTTTTTTCGGTTTCGATGGAACAACATCCGCCGGCAGCGGTTGGAAGCGCAGTCGTTCTACTCCAGCGACTGTGACAGCCGTTCGCACGGCATTCGGACAAAGGCCCGGCGCTTCCTCCCCGCCGGGCCTTTTCTGTCGCTGGACGAACTTTCACGGAATTTGGCCGGAAGCGCCCGGCTGGCTGGGCTTTGATTGCTGCCGTTCACGGCTCGTCGATATCCTGCTTCGACGGGTTGCGCGAGATGGCGCGTTCCTCTTCGTCGTCCGGCAGCGCCTCGTCGCTCTCCTGGTACGGATTATCGTCGTCTTCCTCGGGCAGTTCAGCCTCCTTCTCGAGGTCGTAACGGATGTCGCCGTTTCCCGGCACGCTGTCTGGAAGGATTTTACTGCCTTTAATCGCGTCCCAATCCTGCTGTTCGATGGTCGGGCCTTCGGATGGATCGTCGGGTTTTCTGCGCGGTGCCATCAGAGCTCTCCTCTGCACTGGTTGCTCATATGCCTAACTCCGCGGACCGCTGCGTAGTTCCTCCGATCGAACCGACGAGATCGTCTGCAGCGATCCAGCACTCATCTCGGTTGGCCTGCCGGCGAGGCTTTTTACCTCAATAAGGGCTGACCGTTATGCGGGTTGCCCAATGCCGGCCAGCGAGCGATCATGAACTTGCGCGACTCCTAATATAAAGGCAGACTTGGAAACGGGTGGAGGGAAAACGGCTCAAAAACATCGGGAGGAAAGCCATGGATAGTATGAGCCTCACCACGCTTGAACGTGGCAAGACGACGGTCGATGCCGCGGCCCTGGAGGCGCTTTCGGTACAATTGCGTGGCACCGTGCTGCGGGAAGGCGACGCCGCCTATGACGAGGCACGCAGCGTCTGGAACGCCATGATCGACCGGCGGCCCGGGCTGATCGTGCGTTGCGCCGGTGCCGCCGACGTTATCGCCGCCGTCAATTTTGCCAGGGAAAACAGGCTGCTCGTCGCCGTTCGCGGCGGCGGCCACAACATCGCCGGCAGCGCCGTCTGCGACGGCGGCCTGATGATCGATCTGTCGCCGATGAAGTCGGTGCGGGTCGATCCGGCGACGCGGCGGGCATGGGTGGAACCTGGCGCGACACTCGCTGATGTCGACGCGGAGACACAGGCCTTCAGACTGGCGGTGCCGACCGGCATCAACTCGACCACCGGCATTTCGGGCCTGACGCTGGGCGGCGGCTTCGGCTGGATCACGCGGAAATTCGGCCTGACCATCGACAATCTTCTCTGCGCCGATGTGGTTACCGCCGACGGCAAGCTGCTGCGCGCCAGCCAGACCGAAAATCCGGACCTGTTCTGGGCGCTGCGCGGTGGCGGCGGCAATTTCGGCATCGTCACGGCTTTCGAGTTCAAGCTCCACCAAGTCGGTCCGCAGGTGCTGTCGGGGCTCGTCGTTCATCCCTTCGCCGATGCCGAAAACGTGTTGCGGGAATACCGAGCGGCGCTCGAAGCAGCGCCCAATGAGCTGTCCTGCTGGGTGGTCATGCGGCAGGCGCCGCCGCTGCCGTTCCTGCCGGCCGAATGGCATGGCAAGGAGGTGCTGGTCCTGGCCATGTGCTATTGCGGCGACCTTCAGGAGGGTGAGAAGGCGACACAGAGGCTTCGCGCCATCGGCACACCGATTGCAGACGTGGTCGGTCCCAACCCGTTCACCGGCTGGGAGCAGGCATTCGATCCGTTGCTGACGCCTGGCGCCCGCAATTACTGGAAGAGCCATGACTTCACCGAGCTTTCCGACAGCGCGATCGAGGTTGTCACGGCGGCGATACCCGGGCTTCCCGGCCCCGAATGCGAGATATTCTTTGCCCATATCGGCGGTGCCGCGGGCCGCGTGACAGCGGATGCAACGGCGTTTCCGCAACGCAGCGCGCACTACGTCATGAATGTCCACGCCCGCTGGCGCGAAGCGGAAATGGACCAGGCCTGCATCGACTGGGCACGGGGTCTCTATGAAGCAGCCAAGCCCTATGCCGCCGGCACGGCCTATGTGAACTTCATGCCCGGGGACGAGGTCGACAGGGTCGAAGCAGCCTATGGCGGCAACTATCGACGGCTTTTGGAAATCAAGCAGCGTTATGACCCGCTGAATCTGTTCCGCATGAACCAGAATTTGCGGCCGATGGAAGCGCAGCGTGCCGCATAGGCTGCGCAGGCATGACAAGGCCCGCGCCTCCGGCGGAGGACGCGGGCCTCATTTTTCGGGTCATGCGCTAGAGCGGTTCGCTGAACCGCTCTAGCTATTTGTTTTTTGCGCAATTCCGGGCGGAAAACCGTTGCACACTTTTCCTGGAATTGTTCTAGGCAGGTATCAAGATCGCAATGCGATGTACGCCGACCACGGCACTTGTGTTGGTGGAACCGTCGGTCTTGCCCTTGGCGCAAGTGTACATGTCGCCTTCTCTAAGTTTGAATTCCTTGTCCGCTTTCTTGATCGTGAATTCGCCGGCAGCGATCGTGCAGACCATGTCGTTGTCCATGACCTCTTCAGGAGCCACTGCTCCGGGCTGAAAGACAATGTCGACAATTGAGATGCTCTTGTAAGCGGGAATGTCGGAGGTCCCAGTGCCGACCTCCACCAGTCTGACGCCGGGCGCAATCTCCTTGCCTTCATTCGGGCCGTACTCCTTGGCCGTTGCGGATCTCGCCAAAGCGAATAGAGGCGCTACCGCGGCGGCAGTGACGCCGAGCGCTATTGCAGACCTGCGATTTATGGTTTCCATCGCATCCTCCCTTTTGTTGGTCGCCGCACAAATGTGCATGACTAAGGTATATTAGCACAAACGAATTTACCTGTAACGCAGCGCCGGCAACGCAGCCTGCGCGCAGACGATCACGGGTGATGCGACGCTTTCGAACTCGAAACAGCCTTTAACTGAGGCCCGCCCAGGCACGGCCTAGTCCTTTCGGTTTCTTGACTCGGCCGGCAAAAACGGGCAGCAAAGCCAGATACAGAGGGCATTTCCGCTATTTTCATAGTTTTGGAGGGAGCCTTTTTTGACATAGACCTTCGCCTGATCGGCGATCGGTAGAGGGATTGGTTAACCAAGTTTGTCCATCTTTTGATTCAATCGGCAACAGACGTGAAGCGTGCCGGGGGGCACCAGGCGACTGTGATTGTGACGGCTGCGAGCCCGCATGCCGCAAGGCCGATTGAGGTTTGGTTGTATGGCGTTGATGCGTTTGAATAACCGGGGTGACAATCCTGATAGTGGATTGCCCTCGATGAGGCCCGGACTGCGCTGGGTCGCGATTCCCGTTGTTGGCGCTGCGATCGCGCTGTGGTCGGCTGCAACCGTGGCCGGCCTCCATTCGGTGGGAACTTCGCTCACCGCCGCCTCCAACAGTCTTCCGCAAAACCTGCTCGCGCCGCGCTCAATGGCGCTCGCCGATCCCCGACACACACTTGCCAATTCACGGGCCAATTCGTGGGCGCCGTCAGTGGCAAGCCGGCAGCGTGAGGCGTCGCTGCTCGGCCGATGCAATGCCGGCTGCGCGCAGGCCGCCGCGAGCTTCGAGCATGAAGGCAAGGTAGGGCGTCTCAAGCCGTCAGCGCGGCCGGACGCTGTGCAGCTTGTCGCCGAAATCTCACCGCAATCGCGCTTCGACGGCGTGGTGGCGAAAGCGGCGCTGTCGCCGCAAAAGATTGCTGCTGCCTTTGCCCGCGCCTCCGGCGGGGCCGCGCCGTTTGCGGTCGTCAGTCTGCCGACGGACCAGCGCTTTGCGGAGCCGGTGCGCTTGGCCGATCAGCATGGTCCCGCATCCGTGCGCTTCGGGCCCGAGATTGCGGAAATCGACCGATCCTCCCGGCTGGCGCTGGCGCTTGCGAATGCATTGCCGGAAGCGATGATCGACGTGCTGCCGCAGGCGACGACGGCCGATCCTGCTGCCACGCGAGAGGGCGAGGTGCAGATGGCGTCGCTGCCGCCGCAGGACGCAATGCCCGGCAGCGTTCCCTTGCCGACTTGGCGTCCGCAGGCGGAAATCGACCAGTCAGACGAGGCGCCTGAGGTCAAGGCACCCGAGGTTAGGGCACCCAAGGCCAATGGGCCCAAGGTCCAGGCATCGAAGGCCGCCAAAGCCCAGTCTCAGCCATCCAAAGCCAACAGGATGGAGACCGCCGCCGCGCCGCAGGTCGAGATGCCCCGGGCGCCAGCCTTGTCGCCGAGGAGTTCGTCACCGGCGGCGAAACTAAGCATGCAAGAGGACATGCAGGGCAGCCCGGGCATGCAGGGCAGCCGGGGCAAGCCGGCCAAGCGGTCGAAGGCCGCAGACACGCTGGCCTATGCCAAACCCGACAGCCCGGCGGGCGGCGGCGGGGTCTTCGGCAACCTGTTCACCAAGCCCAGCAGCGGCGTCGCCGTCTACGACATTTCGGCGAAAACCGTCTATATGCCGGACGGCTCGCGGCTCGAGGCGCATTCGGGACTGGGCTCGATGGCCGACCAGCCTCGCTACGCCAACCGGAAGAATGCCGGCCCGACGCCGCCCCACACCTACGATCTGAGGCTGCGTGAATCGCGCTTCCATGGGGTGGAGGCGCTGCGTCTCACTCCTATCGACGGCAAGAACAAATTTGGCCGGGACGGCTTTCTTGCGCACACCTACCTGCTGCGCGGCCGCCGCGGGGAATCGAGCGGCTGCGTCGTCTTCAAGGACTACGCCAGCTTCCTCGCCGCGTTCAAGAAGGGCAAGATCAAACGCCTCGTCGTGCGCGGCTAGCCCGAGCCGGCGTGACATCCAATCTCCCCCCAAGTGGGGGAGATGTCCGGCAGGACAGATGGGGGCGCTATCCCGCCGACATCTCCGGAATTCCCCCCAATTGTCAGCAGCCAGCCTCGAAACCGTTTTCATTCCCGGCCGAGGATACTATGACTGACCTGACCGGGGCGGCGGCTTCGACCGATCAAGAGGAATGTCATGACGATACGCGCTGTCGTTTGGGGCGAGAATATCCATGAGCGGACCAATGAGGTGGTGGCGGGGATCTACCCCGAGGGCATGCATGCAACGATCGCCGACGCGCTGAAGCTCGACCCCGAAATTTCCGTATCGTGGGCGACGCTTGAGCAACCGGAGCATGGCCTGCCGGCCGACCGTCTGGCGCAAACCGATGTGCTCGTGTGGTGGGGACACAAGGACCATGGCGCTGTCGCCGACGAAGTCGTCGAGCGCGTGGCGCGCCGCGTCTGGCAAGGCATGGGGCTGATCGTGCTTCATTCCGGCCATTTCTCGAAGATCTTCAAGCAGCTGATGGGCACGCCCTGCACGCTGAAATGGCGCGAGGCCGGCGAGCGCGAGCGGCTCTGGGTGACGAGCCCAAGCCACCCGATCGCTGCCGGGATCGGCGAGTATTTCGAGCTTGAGAACGAGGAGATGTATGGCGAGCAGTTCGCCGTGCCGGAACCGCTGGAAACGGTTTTCATCTCCTGGTTCCAGGGCGGCGAAGTGTTCCGGTCGGGGCTGACCTATCGCCGCGGCGCCGGCAACATCTTCTATTTCAGGCCCGGCCACGAGACCTATCCGACCTATCACGACGCGAATGTCCAAACGGTGCTGCGCAATGCGGTGAAGTGGGCGCACAACCCGCAGGGCTCGAATCCAGCCATCCTCGATGCGCCGAACGTGCCGGTGGAAAAGGCGCTCGAGCCGGTCGTCGAGCGCGGCGGAAAGCTCCATGCCGCGGGCGAAGCCGGGTTTCGCTAGACCGCTATCGCGAAGCTTCAGTTCTGAAAAATCCATGATCGAACAAGAAGATAAGGCCTCATCCTAAGGATAAGAATCATGCGTCTCCTGATACTCGGCACCGGCTGGATGGCGGAGGAACACGCCAGGCAGTTCAGCAGGATCGAAGGCGTCGAACTGGTCGGCGCCGTCGATCTCGACCGCGCGCGTGTCGAAAAGTTTTCGGACAGCTACGCAATCCCCAACAGGTTCGCGTCGCTGGAAGACGCGCTCGCATGGGACAAGTTCGACGCGGTGGCGAACGTGACGCCAGACCGCATCCACCATCCGACCACCATGATGCTGATCGCGGCGGGCAAGCCGGTGCTGTGCGAGAAACCGCTGGCCGAAAATTACCAGCGGGCCAGTGAAATGGCCGATGCTGCCGAGCAAGCCGGCATCATCAACATGGTCAACCTGACCTATCGCAACGTCGCCCCGCTGCAGAAGGCGCGCACCATGGTGCTTGCCGGCGAGATCGGCCAGGTCAGGCATGTCGAAGCGTCCTATCTGCAGAGCTGGCTGGTCTCCAAGTTCTGGGGCGACTGGCGTACTGACCCGAAATGGCTGTGGCGGCTGTCACGCGGCCACGGCTCCAATGGCGTGCTGGGCGATGTCGGCATCCATATCCTCGATTTCGCCAGCTATGGCGCGGCGCTCGACATCGACCATGTGTTCTGCCGCCTCAGGTCCTTCGACAAGGCGCCCGGCAACCGGATCGGCGAGTACGAGCTCGACGCCAATGACAGCTTCACCATGGCGCTGGATTTCAGCAACGGCGCCTTCGGCGTCGTCCATGCCAGCCGCTGGGCAACCGGCCATCTCAACGAATTGCGGCTGCGCATCTATGGCGACAAGGGTGGTATCGAGGTCGTGCACAATCTGACCGACTCGGAACTGAAAGCGTGCATGGGCGAGGACATTGAGGACGCAAAATGGCAGGTTCTCGATGCCGGAACGGTGGCGACCAACTACCAGCGCTTCGTCGATGCGGTGCGAAACCGCGTCCAGGCCGAACCGTCGTTCCGCCATGCGGCCGAATTGCAGAAGGTGCTCGACCTTGCCGTCGTCTCCGACCAGAAGAGGGCTGAGCTCAGCGCCATGCCGAAACCCATTGATGTTCGCTGAAAGGGGCCAGCCATGGTCACGCGCCGCGCCCAATGTTCCTGCGGTCAGCTGTCAGCCACCTGTTCGGGCGAGCCTGTACGCGTCTCTGTCTGCCATTGCCTGGCTTGCAAGCGGCGCACCGGCAGCGCGTTCAGCTTCAATGCGCGGTTTGCGGAGAATGATGTGTCGGTCCAGGGACGAGCGGCGGAGTTCACGCGCGTTGGCGACGAAGGCGGCCGTGTCATCTACAGTTTCTGCCCGGATTGCGGCACCACTGTCCATTACCGGATCGATGTCCAGCCCGGTCTGATCGCCATTCCGGTGGGGGCTTTCGCCGACCCATCGTTCCCGCCGCCCTTCCTGTCCTTCTATCACGACAGCCGGCGCTGCGAGTGGGTCGAGGTCCACACTGAGCCTCTGGCGACGTTCGGCTGAACACCTTCGGCTGACGTTTTTGGACGGTTCAGCCTGCTGATCCAGGGCGAGCCAACGATCGCTTGTTCGATGAACTGGAACCGTCCACACTCTCCACGCATTCGATGGACTGTGAACACGATGACTTCCAACAATGATCCGGGCAACAATGATCCGGGTGGATCACCGGCAGGCTGGACGATCAAGCTCGGAGAGTCGCCTATAGTCGGTACAGCTATCCACAGCGGCACCGACGTTGGCAGGGCTTGTCGATCGCTCATGTGTCTCTCCGATCCCGACCGGCGTCGAGAAGAGGACCCGTTCACCGAGCGTTTCATCGCCGATTTTCCTACCCAGATCATCGTTCATCGGTCACGCTTCCAAGTGGATCTGAACCGTGCGCGAGACGCTGCGGTCTACCGGTCGCCGGACCAGTCCTGGGGCCTGAAAGTCTGGCGAGAGCAGCCGGACGAGGACATCGTTACGGAGTCTCTCTCCTTTCACGACGCCTTCTACAGTGAGCTGAACCGTGTCCTTGCCGGTATAGAAAAGCGCCATGGCAGGTTCGTTCTCATCGACGTCCATAGTTATAATCACCGGCGCGACGGACGGGAGGCTATGCCTACGTCCCGTGACGTCGCGCCCGACATCAACATCGGTACGTCTTCCATGGACCGCGAGCGCTGGGCACCGGTCGTCGACGCTTTAATCGAGACGCTTCGCGGCCAGCGTCTCAACGGCGAGCCAATCGATGTGCGCGAGAATGTGTCCTTCCAGGGCAAGGGCGAACAGACCCGTTTCGTCCATGCCAATTTTCCGGAAACCGGGTGTGCCATCGCCGTCGAGTTCAAGAAGATTTTCATGGACGAATGGAGTGGCGAACCCGACTGGGGAACAATCGAGCGGCTGCGCGCCATGCTGGCGTCTACGGTGCCCGTCCTGGAATCGGCGCTGCGGGCCATGCGATGAAGCCCAAGCTCGTTGAGCTCGCGCCTCTATTGGCGCAAATCGAATCGGACCTGGACGCGCTTTTGCGAGACGGCAAGCCAATCCGCCGCGATTTCGGCAATGGCAACCGTTTGCACATGGATCGGCCGCTGCCCTTTCTGTGTGTCCATGTTGGGTTGCATCAGGATGCGGCATTCCATGCCGTCTCCGCCAACGCGTCCTATCTGATCGCGGCCGACATCGGCCTCGCCCGCGAGGCCGCGCGGCTGGTGGTGCGAAGGCTGCGCGATCACTGCGGCGCCTTCCTCATGCTGGACATCGGCGAGTTGGCCGAAGACCGGTTCCTGACCGAGGATGTTCCGTTCCTGCCGCCCTTCGAGATTGCGCTGGCCTGCGGCGACACGGCGGCGGAGAAGGCGGCACTGAAGCGCTTCGCCACCGCTGCGTCCGCACGCGAAGCAAAATACCGCACGCCCCGCGTCGACGAACTCAACCCCACGACACGCGCCGAAGCACGGCTTCTGGATGATCTCGGTGATGCGGCGTGCTTGACGGTACGCTTCGCACCGATTTACCGGGTGCCTGGCACCAAGCGCGTCTACCCCGAACTCCACGACCTTGTCGTCGCCAACATGGTCGATTCCGCGCTTCAGGCCGTCAGCGCCTTCCTGAAGGCATCAAGGCTGGAACAGCCGGCAACCCATCGTTCGCTGGGGCGGCGCGCCTACATCGACGCAGTGGTGCGCGCTGATCGGGCGATCGACAACGTCGCGTCGACATTCGATTTCCTGCTTGCCGTCACACCGATCAATGCCGAACCAGCCTGGCTGGAATTCCAGGCAGGCGCCTTCGAGCGTGTGCCCGTACTGCTCTACAGGCCGCTCGAGTTCGAGGTCGCCGACCAGAAACGGAAGCTCTATTCGGTCTCGCTCGATCATCTGGAAGATCCGCTGCTGACCACGCTGCTCTCGCAAAAGCAGCAGGAACTCGATCTCCAGCTGTCGATGCTCGCGGCGCGCGAAACGCCTCGCTTCGTCGAACTCGGACGAGCTCTCTATGGTAGCGTCGAGCCGAGCCTGGCGGCGCGAGCACGCGCCATTCTCGAAAAGGCGCCTAGCGTTGCGTCGGCCACCCGGCAGAAGGGCCTGGGCGCCGACGCTGTCGCCGCGGCCGCGCGAGACATGATCGCCGGCTACCGGGCAGCCTATCCCGAATTTGATGCCTCCGTGGAGATCCGCGGCGACCTGCCGGCCGGCCTCCTCGTCTCTCGAAACCGGCTGCTGGTTTCACGCGATACCAACCTTCCACCGGAGCGTCTGACTGCGCTGCTCAGTCACGAGATCGGTGTCCATCTGCTGACCTATTTCAACGGCGATGCGCAGGGGCTCGCCATTTTCCGCAACGGACTCGCCGGCTATGAGGGCATGCAGGAGGGACTGGCCGTGCTGGCGGAATATCTGGTCGGCGGCATGACCGCAGCGCGGTTGAGGCTGATCGCGGCCAGGGTTATCGCCTGTCAGGCGATGCTCGACGGAGCAACATTCGAGGAGACCTTCCGCATCCTCCACAGGGATTTCGGTTTCGACGATCGCGGCGCCTTCAACGTCGTTCTGCGTGTCTATCGAGGCGGGGGCCTTGCAAAGGACGCCATCTATCTGCGGGGCATGGTGCAGATCCTCGATCATCTGAAGGACGGCGGCAGCCTCACGCCGTTCTGGATCGGCAAGATCTCCGCCGCGCACTTCGGAGCGATCCAGGAACTCAACGCGCGCGGCTTGCTGCGGGCGCCGCGCCTCGAGCCCGCGTTCCTCTCTTCCGACGCGGCGCGTCCGCGTCTCAAGAAAGCGATGGCGGGAATCGGTCCGATCGATATGGTTGAAACTTGAGCGGAGTCTCCTCGATGCGCATTGCGTTCTTTGTCAATTCCATTGAGAGCGAGACGCCCGCCTACACGACGACAGCGTTGGCGCTGGCCGCCGTCCAGCGCGGCCATTCCGTTGTCTATGTTGAACCAGGCGACTTCATATTGCGTCCGGATGACGGTCTGGCTGTCAGCATAGCGGTTCTGCCGGATGCTTCCTACAAGACGTCCGACAGACTGCATGCTGCCCTGAAGGATGCAGCGAAGCAGAAAAAGACTTTGGCGATAAGCGATATCGACATTGTGTTTCTGCGCAACGATCCATCGCTGGACGCCACCGATCGGCCATGGGCCGCCAACGCAGGCGTTATGTTCGGGCGGCTCGCGGCGGCTCGCGGCGCGATTGTCGTCAACGATCCGGATGGCCTGGGACAGGCGCAGAGCAAGCTCTACCTTCAGTCTTTTCCCGAGGCGGTCAGGCCGGCTACCCTGATATCGCGTAGCATTACCGAGATCCGCGCATTTATCGACAAACACTCGAAGGGCTGCATCGTCAAGCCACTCCAAGGATCGGGTGGCAAGAACGTCTTCCATATTGCAACGCCCACCGATTCCAACCTCAACCAGATTTTCGAAGCGGCCAGCGGTGACGGCTATCTCATCGCGCAGGTCTACATTCCGGAGGCCAAGGCTGGTGACGTGCGTCTTTTCCTGATGAACGGTCTGCCGCTGGTGCGCGACGGCAATTACGCAGCCTTTCGCCGCCTTCCAGCCAAGGGCGACGTCCGGTCCAATATCCATGCCGCCGGAACAGCCCGCAAAGTCAAGGTAACAGGCACGATGTTGGGCATTGCCGAGATGGTGCGCCCCAAATTGATCAATGACGGCATGTTTCTGGTTGGGCTTGACATCGTCGGGGACAAGCTTCTGGAGATCAACGTCTTCACGCCAGGCGGGCTGACACGGCTCGCCGTCATGTACAAGACGGATTTTGCCACAAGCGTCATCATTGCGCTGGAGGAGAAGCGGACGCTGCGGCAAGCCTATGGAACGGCCATGACAAATTCGCGGCTGGCAACGCTCTGAGGGATGCAGGCAGGCCGGCTAGCAGGCCAACTAGGACGGCAAGTGGGTTGAGGTTCGCACTGAGACTCTGGCGACATTCGGCTGAAGACGCCGGCCGGCTCTTTCCAGACTAGAGCGTTTCCAGATTTGACGGAATCGAGGGGATTCCAGATTTGTCTGTTTTGTGATTCAAGATGCTGGCTGGAG